>JACDEB010000009.1 GCA_013816595.1 Sphingomonas sp.
GCCTGGAGCCGCGCCGCCTGGGTGCCCTTGCCCGCGCCCGGCGGACCCAAGAGGATGATGTTCATCGCCTGCTTACCCCCCAATCGGCCCACGACTCAGCGCCGGCGGGCGGTCTTGAGCTTCGCCTTCTTGATAAGATCGCCATATTGGTGGGCGATCAAGTGGCTTTGAATCTGACTGACTGTGTCCATCGTCACATTGACGACGATCAGCAGGCTGGTTCCGCCGAGCGTGAAATTGAGTCCCGCCGAAGACGCCAGGATTTCCGGAATGATGCAGATGATGACCAGATAGGCCGCTCCGATCACCGTGATCCGGTTGAGCAGATAATCGAAATAATGTTCGGTTGCCTTGCCCGGACGAATGCCGGGAATGAAGCCGCCGTGGCGCTTCAGATTTTCCGACGTTTCCTCGCTGTTGAACTGCACCGCGGTGTAGAAGAAGCAGAAGAAGGCGATGCCGAGCCCGTAGATCAGCAGATAGACCGGCGAACCATGCTGCAAATAAGTGCTAACCGTGATCAACCAGTCGCTCGACGTGCTGTCGGGATTGGCGCCGCGTCCGGCCCATTGCAGCACCGTCAGCGGCATCAGCAGCAAGGATGAGGCGAAGATTGGCGGGATCACACCCGCGGTGTTGAGCTTGATCGGCAGATGGCTGCGCTCCTGCTGCATTCCGCGCGCGGTCTGACGCTTGGGATATTGAATCAGCACCCGGCGCTGGGCCCGCTCCATGAAGCAGATGCCGAGGATGAGTGCGATGGCGAGGACGAAGATTCCGACCACCAAAAGCCCGTTCATCGATCCGGTACGAGTCCCCTCGAGCAGCTGGGCGATTGCCTGCGGCAGGCGCGCGACGATGCCGGCCATGATGATCAGCGACACGCCATTGCCGATCCCGCGGCTGGTGATCTGTTCGCCGATCCACATCAGGAACATGGTGCCGCCGACCAAACTCATCGTGCCGGCGACTTCAAACAGGAAACCGGGCGCAACGACCGCGCCGATGCCTTGGCGGACCGACTGCGATTCGAGCCCGCGAATGGCCAGATAGCCCTGCACGAGTGTGATCATGACCGTCAGATAGCGGGTATATTGATTGAGCCTCTTGCGGCCCGTCTCGCCCTCTTTCTTGAGCGCCTTCCACGGTTCGTAAAGCGTTCCGCCGAGCTGAACCACGATCGAGGCGGTGATATAGGGCATGACACCCAGCGCGACGATCGAGAATCGCGCCAGCGCGCCCCCGGAAAAGGTGTTGAAGACGTCGAGAATGCCGCCGGCCTGGGTCGCATAAAGGTCGCTCATCGCCACCGGGTCGATGCCCGGAACGGGAACGAACGACAGCAGCCGGAACAGGATCAGCGCGCCGATCGTGAACCACAGGCGCTTCTTGAGCTCGGTCGCCTTGGCGAAGTTCGCCAGGCTGATGCTTGAAGCCATTTGTTCGGCTGCGGATGCCATTTACAAAAATCTCCGGAAAAACAAACGGCGGCGACAGGCTGTTCGCCCCCCGCCGCCGATATAGTGGCTGATTGCCGCTTGTCGAAGACCCTGGGCCGATTAAGCCTTAGCGGTCTTGCCTTCGCGGGCCTTGAGGCGTGCTTCGCGAACCTTGCCCTTTTTGGCGGCGGCCAGTTCCGAAGCGACCTTGGCGATGATCAGTTCGACCGAACCGCCCGCTTTTTCAACGGCTTCGATGGCGCCCTTCGAGGCACCCGCAACCTTGAACGCAAGCTTGGTCTTGAGCTCACCCTTGCCGAGGAGGCGGACGCCGTCCTTGCCGCCGCGGGCGAGGCCAGCGGCCTTGAGCGCTGCGTGGTCGACCGTGCCCTTGATATCGAGCCTCTTGGAATCGATCATCTTCTGGATCGCGCCCAGGTTCACCTCGGCAAAATCCTTGGCGAAGATGTTGTTGAAGCCGCGCTTCGGAAGCCGCATGTGGAGCGGCATCTGGCCGCCTTCGAAGCCATTGACCGAGACGCCCGAGCGGCTCTTCTGTCCCTTTTGGCCGCGGCCGGCGGTCTTGCCCTTGCCCGATCCGATGCCGCGGCCGACGCGCATTCGGCCCTTGCGGGCGCCGTCATTGTCGCGGAGTTCGTTGAGTTTCATGTCGTGCACTCGCTTTCGCTTTTGTCGCGCAGGCCGTTGCCGGCCCTAGTCTGGGTTTAACGTTCGACGTTCAGCAGATGCTGGACCTTGCGGATCTGTCCGGCGACCTCGGGGGTCTCCTCGACTTCGATCGTCCGGTGCATCTTGTTGAGCCCGAGACCGACCAGCGTCGCACGCTGGGTCTTGTCACGGCGGATCGGCGATCCGGTCTGGGTGATCTTGATTGTCTTGGCTGCCATGTCGATTACTCCACGATCGCTTCAGCGGTCGCTTCGGCCTCGGCCTTGTCCATTCCGCCACGGCCAAGAAGGTCGGAAACCTTCTTGCCGCGACGCTGGGCGACGCTGCGCGGGCTGGTCTGTTCCTTTAACGCTTCGAACGTCGCCCGGATCATGTTGTACGGGTTTGACGTGCCGACCGATTTGGTCACGACGTCGGCAACGCCAAGGCTTTCGAACACTGCGCGCATCGGACCGCCGGCGATGATTCCGGTTCCCGACGGTGCCGAACGAACAGTCACCTTGCCGGCGCCGAAATGGCCTTTGCCGTCATGGTGAAGCGTCCGCCCGTCGCGCAGTGGGACGCGGACCATCGCCTTCTTTGCAGCGGCGGTCGCCTTGGAAATAGCCTCGGGCACTTCGCGCGCCTTGCCATGGCCGAAGCCGGCGCGGCCCTTGCCGTCACCAACCACCACCAAAGCGGCGAAACCGAAGCGCTTGCCGCCTTTGACGGTCTTCGAAACGCGATTGATGTGGACGAGCTTTTCGATCAGCTCTTCGCCGCCATCATCGTCGCCGCCACGGCCGCCACGACGATTGTCGCGGCGATTGCCGTCGCGTCCACCGCGACCGCCACCGGGACCGCCACGGCCACCGCCACGACCGCGCGGCGCGCGATCACGGGGCGGGGCGTCTTGCGGCGGCGCTTCAGCAGGCGCCTCAGCGGCGACTACAGCAGCCGGCGCCTCAGCGGCAGCAGCTTGCGGAGCAGCGGCTTCGGCCGGAGCTTCAGCGGCGGGTTCAGCAGGCGTTTCAGCCACAGCATCAGCAGCGGCCTCGGCCGGAGCTTCAGCAGGCGTTTCAGCCGGAGCTTCCGTTGCAGCCGCATCGGCCTTGGCTTCAGCCGGGGCTTCAGCTTCGGGCGCTGCGGCAGCCGGGGTTTCCGGAGTCTCGCCATTGGGCTCGTTCGTGTTGTTTTCGTCGACCATTTAGAACTCCAGTCCGCCGTCGCGGGCAGCGTCGGCGAGGGCCTTTACGCGGCCGTGGAAGAGAAACCCGCCGCGGTCGAAGACAACCTTCGACACGCCGGCCTTCTTGGCTCGCTCGGCGAGCGCCCTGCCGACCGCTGCGGCACCGTCACGAGTAGCGCCGGTCTTGCCCTTGAAATCCTTGTCGAGGGTCGAGGCCGAAGCCAATGTCTTGCCGGCATTGTCGTCGATGACCTGGGCATAGATGTGCTTGCCCGAACGATGCACCGACAGGCGCGGCTTGCCCGACGCATGCGACCGCAATGCGGTACGGACACGACGGCGGCGACGATCGAAGAGAGAGAGAATGGCCATGGCTTACTTCTTCTTGCCTTCTTTGCGGTAGACGAATTCACCGCGATATTTGATGCCCTTGCCCTTGTACGGCTCGGGCTTGCGCCAGCGGCGGATTTCGGCCGCGACCTGACCCACCTTCTGCTTGTCGATGCCGCTGATCTCGACCGTATTCTGGTCGGGAGTTTTGACATCGACGCCTTCCGGCACCGCGAAATTGACGTCGTGGCTATAGCCCAGCTGAAGGCGCAGATTGCGGCCCTGAGCCTGGGCGCGATAACCGACGCCGGAGATTTCCAGGACCTTGGTGAAGCCGTCGGTCACACCGGTAACGAGGTTCTGCACCAGCGTCCGCTGCATTCCCCACGCGGCGCGCGAACGCTGCGTTTCGGTTAGCGGCTGGACCCGGATTTCCCCTTCGGCCAGATCATATTTCACAAGGTCGTCGAGCATCTGCAGCGCAAGCGTCCCCTTGGGACCCTTGACCGTCAGCAGACCGCTTTCCAGCGACGCTGTAACGCCGCTCGGAAGAGCGACTGGTTTCTTGCCAATGCGAGACATTAGAATACCTCCGCCAGCACTTCGCCGCCGACATTCTGGTCGCGGGCCTCGGCGTCGCTGAGCACGCCGCGCGGGGTCGACACGATAATCGTGCCAAGTCCGTTGCGGATGTGCGGCAGCTCGCTCGATCCCGAATAGACCCGGCGACCCGGCTTCGACACGCGAGCCAGATGCTGGATGGCCGGCTGGCCTTCGAAATATTTGAGCTCGATTCGAAGGCCCTTTTGGCCCGCAACCTGCTCTTCGGAATAGCCGCGGATATAGCCTTCGCGCTGAAGGACATCGAGGACGTGCGTGCGCAGCTTGGACGCCGGCGTCAGGATACTATCCTTGCGCGCCTGCTGGCCATTGCGGATGCGGGTGAGCATATCACCCAAAGGATCGGTCATCGGCATACGCTAGCCCTTACCAGCTCGACTTGGTGACACCGGGAATAAGGCCCTTATTGGCCAGATCCCGAAGCATGATCCGCGACAAGCGGAACTTGCGATAATAAGCGCGACTGCGGCCGGTCAGCTCGCAGCGATTGCGAATCCGGGTCGGATTCCCATTGCGCGGCAACTCGGCCATTTTCAGGCGCGCGATCAAGCGCTCGGTCTCGTCCTTCGACTTGTCGTTCGCGATGCCCTTGAGCTTCGCGTACTTCGCCGCAGTCTTGAGGACGAGCTTCTTGCGCCGCTCATTCTTGTTGATCGAACTCAGTTTCGCCATGGTTATGCCGCCTGCTTTTCTTCGTCTTCCACCGCCGGGAAGGGAAAGTTGAACATACGCAGCAATTCGCGCGCTTCTTCATCCGTCTTCGCGGTGGTGGTGATGATGACGTCCATTCCCCGGACCGTATCGATCTGGTCGTAGTTGATTTCCGGGAAAACGATCTGCTCTTTCAGGCCCATGGCGTAATTGCCACGGCCGTCGAATGACTTTTCATTGAGGCCGCGGAAATCGCGCACTCGCGGCAAAGCCACGGTGACCAGACGGTCGATGAATTCGTACATCCGCTCGCGCCGCAAGGTGACCTTGCAACCGATCGGCATGCCTTCGCGCAGCTTGAACTGGGCGATCGACTTCTTGGCCTTGGTGATAACCGGCTTCTGGCCAGCGATCCTTTCCATTTCCGAAGCCGCGGTCTCGACCTTCTTCTTGTCCTGGGTCGCCTCGCCGACGCCCATGTTGATCACGACCTTGTCGAGCCGGGGAATTTCAAGCTTGTTCTTGTAGCCGAACTTGTCCGTCATCGCTTTCGCAATGCGGTCCTCATAATCCTTCTTGAGGCGCGGCGTATATTCTTGCTTAGCCATTGATCAGCTCTCCGGACTTGGCGGCGATGCGGACCTTTTTGCCGTCCTTGTTGGTGTCGAACCGGACGCGGGTCGGCTTGCCGGTCTTGGGGTCGGCGATCGCGACATTGGAAACGTGCATCGGCGCTTCCTTGCGCTCGATCCCGCCCTGGGGGTTGGTCTGGCTCGCCTTGCGGTGGCGCGCGTGGACGTTCACGCCCGACACGACGACCTTCATGTCCTTGGGAATCGAGCGCACGACTTCGCCGGTCTTGCCCTTGTCCTTGCCGGACAGGACGACAACCGTGTCGCCCTTGCGGATTTTCGCAGCCGACATGGTTACAGCACCTCCGGCGCGAGGCTGATGATCTTCATGTGCTTGCGCGCACGAAGTTCGCGAACCACCGGGCCGAAAATACGGGTTCCGATCGGCTCCTCGTTCTTGTTGACCAGGACGGCGGCGTTGGAATCGAACCGGATCACCGAACCGTCGGGGCGGCGGATGTCCTTGGCCGTGCGAACGATCACCGCGCGGTGAACGTCACCCTTTTTCACCCGGCCGCGCGGGGCGGCTTCCTTGACTGAAACGACGATGATGTCGCCGACGCCGGCGACGCGCCGCTTCGATCCGCCCAGCACCTTAATGCACTGGACGCGCTTGGCACCGCTATTGTCGGCAACCTCGAGGTTGGACTGCATCTGGATCATTGTTCGACCCTTACCTTCTCAAATACTGCGTTCAGGCTTCGGCGTCAGCGGTGTCTTCGGCTTTCGCCTTGGACTTGGTCGCTTTGCCCTTGGCGGCGCCCTGCTCAGGGTTGGCAGCCTGCGGATCTTCGATTTCGACCGCGACTGCCTTGGCAGCGCTGATACGGTCGAGAACCGTCCATGTCTTGAGCTTCGAAATCGGCGCACATTCCTCGATGCGAACCTGCTCACCTGCCTTGAAGGCATTGCCCTCGTCATGCGCATGATATTTTTTCGAAAGCTTGATGATCTTGCCGTACAACGAGTGCTTCACCCGCCGTTCGACTCGGACCACCACGGTCTTTTCACCCTTGTCGGACACCACGGTGCCGGTGAGGACGCGCTTCGGCATCTATTCTCTCCTTACGCCTTCGACTCAGCGCGGGCGCGCTGGGTCTGGAGCGTTTTGATCCGGGCGATGGTGCGGCGCACCTCGCGAACACGGCTCGGCTTTTCGAGCTGGTTGGTGGCCGACTGGAAGCGCAGGTTGAACTGCTCGCGCTTTAGCTCGCCAAGCTGCGATTGAAGTTGGTCGTCGGACTTCTGCTTCATGTCGTCGATCGCGGCCATCACTTGTCCTCCTCGACCAGCGTCTCACCCAGCCGGGCGACAACCTTCACCTTGATCGGCAGCTTTTCGGCGGCGCGCTCGAACGCCGTCTTGGCGAGCGGTCCGGGGACACCGTCGAGTTCGAACAGGATCCGGCCAGGCTTGACCCGGGCGACCCAGAATTCGGGGCTGCCCTTGCCCGAGCCCATGCGCACTTCGGCGGGCTTGGAGCTGACCGGGACGTCCGGGAAAATGCGGATCCACAACCGGCCGCTACGCTTGATATGACGAGTGATCGCGCGGCGGGCCGCTTCGATCTGGCGCGCGGTGATCCGCTCGGGCTCCATCGCCTTCAGGCCATAGGCGCCGAAGTTCAATTCGGTCCCGCCCTTGGCGTGGCCATGGATACGGCCCTTGAAAGCCTTGCGGAATTTGGTGCGCTTGGGTTGCAACATGATCTTTTATCCTTCGCGCTTACCGGTTGCCGCGCTCTTCGCGCGCCGGACGAACGCCAGAAGTCTGGGCTTCCATCATCAAGCGATCCTGAGCGAGCGGGTCATGACCAAGGATTTCGCCCTTGAAGACCCACACCTTGACGCCGCAGACACCGTAAGCGGTATGCGCGGTCGCTTCGGCATAATCGACGTTGCCGCGCAGCGTGTGTAGCGGCACCCGGCCCTCGCGGTACCATTCGGTGCGAGCGATTTCAGCGCCACCAAGACGGCCGGCGCAGGTGATCCGAATGCCTTCCGCGCCGAGACGCAGAGCGGACTGGACCGCGCGTTTCATGGCGCGGCGAAACGCGATCCGGCGTTCGAGCTGGTCGGCGACCCCCTGAGCAACCAGCCGGGCATCGATTTCCGGCTTGCGGATTTCAACGATGTTGAGGCTGACTTCAGAGCCGGTCATCTTCTGCAGCTGGGACTTCAGCTTCTCGATATCCGCGCCCTTCTTGCCGATGATGACACCGGGGCGGGCAGCGTAGATCGAAATCCGGCAGGTCTTGGCCGGACGCTCGATCACGACCTTGGAAATCGCCGCCTGGGGCAGCTTGTCGACGATATACTTGCGGATCTTGAGATCCTCGAGCAGCAGCCGCCCGTAATCCTGGCCTTCCGCGAACCAGCGGCTATCCCAGGTGCGGTTGATCTGCAGGCGCAGACCGACAGGAGAGGATTTCTGACCCATTACGCTTCTTCCTGCTCGCGAACGACGACCCGAAGGCGGCTGAACGGCTTGATGATTCGGCTCGACCGTCCGCGGGCGCGGGTGGTGAAGCGCTTCAACGAGATCGACTTGCCGACACTCGCCTCGGCAACGACGAGTGCGTCGACGTCGAGGTTGTGGTTGTTTTCCGCATTGGCGACCGCCGAAGCGAGCACCTTGTAGACGTCCTCGGCCATGCCCTTGGGGCTGAACTTGAGGATATTGAGCGCGTCACCGACCTTGCGGCCACGGATCAGTTGAGCGACCAGGTTGAGCTTCTGCGCCGACCCACGAATGGTGTTGCCGACGGCCAGCGCTTCCTTGTCGCCGACCCGGCGCGGTGCTGATTGCTTGGACATTAGCGCTTGCCCTTCTTGTCGGAGGCATGGCCCGGGAACGTGCGCGTCGGCGAAAATTCACCAAGCTTCATTCCGACCATGTCTTCACTAACCGACACCGGCACGAACTTGCGACCGTTGTAGACGTTGAACGTCAGGCCGACGAACTGCGGCAGGATCGTCGAGCGGCGCGACCAGGTCTTGATCGGCGCACGGCCACCCTTGTCCTGAGCCGATTCCGCTTTCCTCAACAGCGACAGCTCGACGAACGGGCCTTTCCAGATGGAGCGAGCCATTACTTCTTCCTCGCGTGGCGCGACCGGATGATCAATTTGTCGGTCGACTTGTTGTGACGGGTACGGGCACCCTTGGTCGGCTTGCCCCACGGGGTCACCGGATGACGGCCGCCCGATGTGCGGCCTTCGCCGCCGCCATGGGGGTGATCGACCGGGTTCTTGGCGACGCCGCGGGTGAGCGGGCGACGGCCCATCCAGCGGGTGCGGCCGGCCTTGGCCAGCGTCTGGTTGCCGTTGTCGGGGTTCGACACCGCTCCGACCGTGGCCATGCAATCCGAGCGAATATAGCGCTGCTCGCCCGAGTTGAGGCGGACGATGACCATTCCGCGGTCACGACCGACGACCTGGACATAGGTGCCGGCGGCGCGTGCGATCTGGCCGCCCTTGCCCGGCTTCAATTCGACATTGTGGACGATGGTGCCAACCGGCATCTGGCCGATTTCCATCGCATTGCCTGGCTTCACGTCGACCTTCTTGCCAGCGATGACCTTGTCGCCCGGGGCGAGACGCTGAGGAGCAATGATGTAGACCTGCTCGCCGCCCTCATAGGAGATGAGCGCGATGAAAGCCGAGCGATTGGGATCATATTCCAGACGCTCGACGGTTCCGACCATGTCCCAGGTGCGACGCTTGAAGTCGATGATCCGGTACTTCTGCTTGTGGCCGCCGGCGATCCCGCGCGACGTCACATGGCCCTGGTTGTTGCGGCCGCCGGTCTTGCGCTTGCCTTCGGTCAGCGCCTTGACGGGCTTGCCCTTCCACAGCGACGACTTGTCGACCAGGATCAGGCCGCGGCGGGCGGGCGAAGTCGGCTTATATGCTTTGAGTGCCATTACGCCCTCACCCCTTCGGTGATGTCGATCGACTGGCCTTCAGCCAGCGTGACGATCGCTTTCTTGACGTCCGAACGCTTGTAGGGTTGCCCCTTCCACTTCTTGGTCTTGCCCTTGGTGACGATCGTGTTGACGTTCTTGACCGTGACTCCGAACAGCGCTTCCACGGCTGCCTTGATCTCAGGCTTGGACGCACCGCCCGCGACCCTGAACACGACCGCATTATGTTCCGCCATCATGGTCGATTTTTCGGTGATGTGCGGCGCGAGCACGACATCGTAATGACGGATGTCGGTCGCCTTATCCTGCTTCTTAGCCATTGAACCGGGCCTCCAGCTTTTCAAGCCCGGCGCGGGTCAGAACCAACGTCTCGTGGCGCATGATGTCGTACACATTGGCGCCCATCGCCGGCATCAGATTGACTTCGCCGAGGTTCGAACTGGCGCGGGCGAACCCGACGTTCAGCGCGTCGCCGTCGATCACCAGCGCGGTCTTGCCGAAGCCGCGTTTGCCAAGCTGATCCTTGAGCACCTTGGTCTTGCCGTCCTTGACGTCGAGATTTTCGACCACGACCAGCTGGCCGTTCATCGCCTTCGACGACAAGGCCATCCTGAGGCCGAGCACCCGAACCTTCTTGTTGAGGCTCGAGGTGAAAATGCGGGCACGCGGGCCGTGGGCTTTACCTCCACCGATGAAGATCGGGGCGCGGCGATCGCCGTGACGAGCGGTACCGCCGCCCTTCTGCTTGCCGAACTTCTTGCCGGTGCGATTGACTTCGCTGCGCTCGCGGGCGGCGCGGGCCGGGCCGCGGCGGTTGATCAGCTGCCAGGTGACGACACGGTGAAGGATGTCGGCGCGCGGCTCGACCCCGAAAATGTCGTCCTGAAGCTCGATGTCACCGCTTTTGCCGGTGGCGCCGGAACCGAGGGTCTGAACCTTGACCTTCATCTTAGCTATCCTTGCTTTCGCCGGCCGAACCGGAGTCGTCGGACTTGGCCGCATCAGCGGCACCGTCCGCTCCAGCGTCCGTGGCATTGGCTTCGGCGTCAGCGGCTGCCGCAGCAGCTTCAGCGCCGGCTTCCTGCTCGGCGGCAATGGCGGCGACTTCTTCATCGCTCGGCAATGCCGGAATTTCATGAACCGCGGCGTCATCCACGAGGCCCGCGGGCGCTTCCTCCGCGACCTTGGCCTTAGGATCGAACAGACCCGCCGGATATGGCACATCGTCGTGGCGCGGCAGCTTGATCGCGTCCTCGACGGTCAGCCAGGAACCCTTGGGACCGGGGACCGAACCCTTGACGAACAGCAGACCGCGCGCCGCATCGGTGCGGACGATTTCGAGGTTCTGCTGAGTACGATTGCGCGCGCCCATGTGGCCGGCCATCTTTTTGTTCTTGAACACCTTGCCCGGATCCTGGCGCTGGCCGGTCGAGCCGTGCGAGCGGTGCGAGACCGAGACGCCGTGGGTTGCGCGGAGGCCCTTGAAGCCCCAGCGCTTCATCGCTCCGGCAAAGCCCTTGCCCTGGGTCACGCCCGACACGTCGACCATCTGGCCGGCGACGAAGTGATCCGCGCTGATGATCGCGCCGACATCGAGGAGTGCATCTTCGGCGACACGGAATTCGACGACTTTCGCCTTGGGTTTGACTTCGGCCTTGGCGAAGGCACCGCGCTGCGGCTTGTTGACGTTTTTGGCCTTGGCCTTGCCCGCTCCAAGCGCAACGGCGGCATAACCGTCCCTGTCCATTTCACGACGGCCGACGACCTGCAGCTCGTCTAGCAGCAGAACGGTTACGGGCACATGCCGTCCGTCCGCCTGGAACAAGCGGGTCATTCCGACCTTTTTCGCGATCACGCCGGTGCGCATGACCAAACTCCTCAACAGAGGCCAATGGCGAAATGCCACCGGCTTGCAGCCCAAATTATGTGCGTGCCCCGCCTGGGCTAGTGCTCCCGGAAACCGGGAACGGCGGGGACGCTGCCCGGAGCTAATCTCCGGCGGTATCACCCAGTCCCCAGCCGGAGCCGGGGGCTAACTCGCTTAAGCGAGCTTGATTTCCACATCGACACCCGCGGCCAGATCGAGCTTCATCAAAGCATCGACCGTCTGCGGGGTGGGCTGAACGATATCGAGCAGCCGCTTGTAAGTCCGGACCTCGAACTGTTCGCGCGACTTCTTGTCGACGTGCGGCGAACGGTTGACGGTGAACTTCTCGATGCGCGTCGGCAAAGGGATTGGTCCGCGAATAAGAGCACCCGTTCGACGAGCCGTATCGGCAATGTCGCCGGTAGCCTGGTCGAGCACTCGATGATCGAACGCCTTCAGGCGAATCCGGATGTTCTGCGTTTCCATGTCCCTACCGATGCGAAAGAGCCAACGAACCGTAGCGCAAGGCCACGATCCGCCTAATAAACCAGTGTCAAAAGCGAACCGCGCGACCCTTCACAGAATCGCGCGGCTGCCGCCCTATATTACTTAGAGATGTTTCCGACAACCCCCGCGCCAACGGTTCGGCCGCCTTCGCGAATGGCGAAGCGCAGACCCTGGTCCATGGCGATCGGAGCGATCAGCTTCACACCCAGCGAAACATTGTCGCCCGGCATGACCATCTCGGTACCTTCCGGAAGAACCACTTCGCCCGTCACGTCGGTTGTGCGGAAGTAGAATTGCGGACGGTAATTGGCGAAGAACGGCGTATGACGGCCGCCTTCGTCCTTGCTCAGGACATAGACCTCGGCCTGGAAATCGGTGTGCGGGGTGATCGAACCCGGCTTGCACAGCACTTGGCCGCGCTCGACTTCTTCACGGCCGACGCCGCGGATCAGCGCACCGATGTTGTCGCCGGCCTGGCCTTGATCAAGCAACTTGCGGAACATTTCGACGCCGGTCACGACGGTCTTCTGGGTGTCCTTGATGCCGACGATTTCGACTTCCTCGCCAACCTTGACGATACCCTGCTCGACGCGGCCGGTGACGACCGTCCCGCGACCCGAAATCGAGAACACGTCTTCGATCGGCATCAGGAACGGCTTGTCGAGCGGACGCTCGGGGGTCGGGATCCATTCGTCGACGACCTTCATCAGCTTGAGGATCGCTTCCTCGCCGATTTCCGGGTTCTTGTCTTCGAGAACGGCCAGCGCCGAGCCCGAGACGATCGGAATATTGTCACCGTCGTAGCCGCGCTTCGAAAGCTCTTCGCGGATTTCGAGTTCGACGAGTTCGAGCAGCTCGGGATCGTCGACCTGATCGACCTTGTTGAGGAACACCACCATGGTCGGAACGCCAACCTGACCGGCGAGCAGGATGTGCTCCTTGGTCTGCGGCATCGGGCCGTCGGCGGCCGAAACGACTAGGATCGCGCCGTCCATCTGGGCGGCACCGGTGATCATGTTCTTCACATAATCGGCGTGGCCCGGGCAATCGACGTGGGCATAGTGACGGGCGTCGGTTTCATATTCGACGTGGGCCGTCGAAATGGTGATCCCGCGCTCGCGCTCTTCCGGCGCCTTGTCGATGTTGGCGAAGTCGACGGCGACGCCGCCGCCATGCTTTGCAAGCACCTTGGTGATGGCCGCGGTCAGCGACGTCTTGCCGTGGTCGACGTGACCGATGGTGCCGATGTTCACGTGCGGCTTATTCCGCTCGAATTTAGCCTTAGCCATTTTTACGCCTCTTCTGTTTTAGATTTCCGGAACGATCCGCCGGGTAAGCGGTCGCGCCCATAGCCACAATTTTTCGGTTACGCCAGCTTCGCTTTCACTTCGTCGGCAACGTTCTGGGGCACTTCTTCATAGTGCGAGAACTGCATCGTATACTGTGCCCGGCCCTGAGTGAAGGACCGCAGCTGGTTGACGTAGCCGAACATGTTGGCGAGCGGCACGATTGCCTCGACCGCTTGCGCATTGCCGCGGCTGTCGGTGCCCTGGATCTGCCCGCGCCGGCTGTTGATGTCGCCAATGACGTCGCCGAGATAATCCTCGGGGGTCACGACCTCGACCTTCATGATTGGTTCGAGCAGCTTGATCCCCGCTTTGTGAGCGACTTCGCGCATCGCGCCGCGGGCGCAGATCTCGAACGCCAGCGCCGACGAATCGACGTCATGATATTTGCCGTCGATCAGCTGAACCTCAAAGTCGATGATCGGAAAGCCGATCAGGCTCCCGGTCTCGGCAGTCTCGCGCAGGCCCTTCTCGACCGACGGAATATATTCTTTGGGGACGTTGCCGCCCTTGATATTGTCGGAGAAAACGAAGCCCGAGCCGCGTTCGCCCGGCGTGACAATGATTTTGATCTCGGCGAACTGACCCGAGCCGCCCGACTGCTTCTTGTGGGTGTAAGTAAGCTCGACCGGCTTGGCGAGATATTCGCGATAGGCGACCTGCGGAGCGCCGACATTGGCTTCGACCTTGAACTCGCGCTTCATTCGGTCGACGAGGATTTCGAGGTGGAGCTCGCCCATCCCCTTGATGATCGTCTGACCCGATTCATGGTCAGTCGAGACGCGGAACGACGGATCTTCGCGCGCCAGGCGATTGAGCGCGACGCCCATCTTTTCCTGGTCGGCCTTGGTCTTGGGCTCAACCGACAGCTCGATCACCGGATCCGGGAATTCCATCCTCTCGAGGACGATTGGCGCGTTCATGGCGCACAAAGTATCCCCGGTGGTGGTGTCCTTAAGACCCGCCAGTGCGACAATGTCGCCGGCATAGGCGATCTGGATGTCTTCGCGGTCGTTGGCATGCATCAGCAGCATGCGGCCCACTTTTTCCTTTTTGTCCTTGACGCTGTTCGTGACCTGCGACGAGGTCTCGAGGCTACCCGAATAGATGCGGGCGAAGGTCAGCGTGCCGACGAACGGATCGTTCATGATCTTGAACGCCAGCGCCGAGAAAGGCGCGGCGTCGCTCGAAGCGCGCGTATCCTCGTCGCCATTGGGCAAGATGCCCTTGATGGCGGGAACGTCGAGCGGGCTCGGCAGATAGTCGACCACGGCGTCGAGCAACGGCTGGACGCCCTTGTTCTTGAACGCCGAGCCGCACACCACCGGGACGAACGCCATCGCCAGCGTGCCCTTGCGGATCAGCCTCTTGAGCATCGCCGTGTCCGGCTCGGTACCCTCGAGATAAGCCTCCATGGCATCATCGTCTTGGTCGATGACCAGCTCGATCAGGTCCATGCGCGCCTGGGCGGCCTTGTCCTTCAGGTCATCGGGGATGTCCTGATATTCGAACTTAGCCCCGAGGCTTTCGTCAAGCCAGATGATGGCGCGATTCTCAACCAGGTCGACGAGGCCCTTGAAACCGCCTTCGAGGCCGATCGGGAGATAGAGGACGGCCGGCTTGGCGCCGAGGCGGTCGATGATCGACTGCACGCAATATTCGAAATTGGCGCCGGTGCGGTCGAGCTTGTTGATGAAGCACATCCGCGGAACGCCATATTTGTCGGCCTGGCGCCACACGGTTTCCGACTGCGGCTCGACGCCGGCAACGCCGTCGAAGCAGGCGACCGCGCCGTCGAGGACGCGCAGCGAACGCTCGACTTCGATGGTGAAGTCGACGTGGCCCGGTGTGTCGATGATGTTGATGCGATGCTCTTCGCCCTTGCCCTCGTCGGCGCGCCAAACGCAGGTCGTCGCGGCGGACGTGATGGTGATACCGCGCTCTTGCTCCTGCTCCATCCAGTCCATCGTCGCGGTGCCTTCATGCACTTCGCCGATCTTGTACGATTTGCCGGTATAAAAGAGGATGCGCTCGGTGGTCGTCGTCTTACCGGCGTCAATGTGCGCCATGATGCCGATATTGCGATAACGGTCGAGCGGATGGCTGCGGGCCATGATATCTAACCTTCCAAAATTCAAAAGCCGTTCGGGCTGAGCTTTTCGAAGCCCTGCCCTTGAGATTGCGTCGCTGAGGAAAAACAGCCCTTCGACAAGCTCAGGGCGAACGGGGAAAATAAGAACCCCCGACCGTTTTTACCAGCGGTAGTGGCTGAAAGCGCGGTTGGCTTCGGCCATGCGATGGGTGTCTTCGCGCTTCTTGACGGCATTGCCGCGGTTCTGGGCAGCGTCCATCAATTCGCCCGAAAGGCGCCCCGACATGGTCTTTTCGCTGCGCGCGCGGGCGGCGGTGATGAGCCAGCGAATGGCCAGCGCCTGGGCGCGGACATCGCGGACTTCGACCGGCACCTGATAAGTCGCGCCGCCGACCCGGCGGCTGCGCACTTCGATGCCCGGCTTGATGTTGGTCAGCGCTTCATGGAAGACCGCGATGGGGTCCTTCTTGAGGCGCGCCTCGACGGTCTCCAGCGCCGAATAGACGATGCTCTCGGCGACCGACTTCTTGCCATCGAACATCACACTGTTCATGAATTTCGACAGGATCAAATCCCCGAACTTGGGATCGGGAAGGATGACGCGCGTTTCTGGGCGACGACGACGGGACATAGGATATTCCTTTCTATTCAGCCGGTTCCGAAACAGGTTCGGGGCTTACTCGCTTGCTTCGTCATCCCCGCGAAAGTGGGGATCCATCTGGACCCCGGCCTGCGCCGGGGTAGCTCTCCGCTTCGCTCGGCTATTTGGGACGCTTGGCGCCGTATTTGGAGCGGCTCTGGCGGCGGTCTTTCACGCCTTGCGTATCGAGCACGCCGCGAAGCACGTGGTAGCGCACACCGGGAAGGTCGCGCACACGGCCGCCGCGGATCAGAACGACGCTGTGCTCCTGCAGGTTGTGGCCCTCACCCGGAATGTACGAAATGACTTCGCGCTGGTTGGTCAGCCGGACCTTTGCAACCTTGCGCAATGCCGAGTTCGGCTTCTTCGGGGTGGTGGTGTAAACACGGGTGCAGACGCCGCGCTTTTGCGGGTTCTGGTCCAGTGCAGGGACCTTGGACTTGGCCTTCTGCGGGTCGCGGCCCTTGCGGACCAGCTGGTTAATCGTCGGCATGAAGCCTTCACCTTATCTGTGCCGGAAATCCGGCGGTTACTTTGCCAACGCAAAAGCGCGGATCGCCGGAGACATGGCGCCACCGGAAAACCGCTTTGCGTCGAGCAATGTTCAGCTCTGCCCGGCGAGGAACGAAGAATCGAAGCCGTCGCGGACAGCGGGGCCATTAGGGGGAATGGCGATTGAGGTCAACGGGGTGATGCGCATTGCGCGAACCACCCCGCCGCCGTTTTCAGGTCGTTCGGCGCTTACCGATTTCCTGGATGAACTTGAAGGCTTCGGCGTTGAACGGCGCGCCTGGCATGTCGCCCTGCCACTCACCCATTTTCTCGTAGAAATTGGTAACACCCTTCATCATCGCCGGGCTCGCGACCTGGGTAAAGGGCTTCAGCAATTCCTGCCATTCATCGAACAGCGCGCGCGCTTCGGGGCTGGTCGGCCCAAGCGGGATTGCGGCTGCAACACGCCGGCCAAGATCAGCCCATTGAGCATTATATTTGTCCTGGTCGAAGCCCGGCGGCACATCCTTCATCCGTTCCGTAAATTCGGCCTTTTGCTCGGGCGTGAAAAAGCGGTCGGTTACCTTGTCCCATTGATCCTTGGTCATCGTCAGATCCTCATTTTTGATCAGCGAGCAAAAGGTCGCTGCATTGACGGGCTCGCCGCGGTCGATGCGTGACTTTACGGTCAGGAGCAGCGCTCGCGCTTCCTCCAATTCTTCGTATTTGGCCTCCAGCGCGGCCAGTTGCGCATCGATCAACGCCGGCAAATCGAGCCGCCGTCCGAGGGTCAGCGCGGCGATCTGGGCCAAAGTCAGACCAGCCCGCTTCAGCGCGACGATCTGGTTGATCCGCTCGAGCTCATTCGATCCGTAAAGCCGCCGCCCGCTATACGTGCGCAACGGCTGTACCAGCCCCCGAGCTTCGTAAAAGCGAAGCGCTCGGCTGGTCAGGCCGGTCATTCGCACAACGTCGCGGATATCGAGCGGCTGATCCATCGCCGCCGCTATACAGCTTGACCTTGGGTCAACTTCAAGGCGTTTTTGATATAAACCGCAGCCGGTTTCTGGCATTGTGAAATTGACGTTCAAGGAGACTCGAAATGGCCTGGAGAGAACTTGCAATCGCCTTGATCATGGTCGCGGGCGCTGTGCCTGTATCGGCATCGCAGCCGCTCGAAAGTCCGCGGCAGGGCGCCCCGGAAGCGCCAGCCGACGCCCGATATTGCCTGAAGGTTGAAGCGGCGACCGGAACCCGGCTCGAAACCGTTCAGTGCTGGACCCGGGCCGAATGGGCCGAAATGGAGATTGATGTCGACCAGGAGTGGGCCAAAGAAGGCGTTCGAGTCATTGCCTGATCGAGTCAGTTAGCCGGTGCCGGGTGATGCGATGGATCGCAAGCTGATCGTAAAACGGGCGGCAACGGTCGGCCAGGCGCCGAGCTTCGGCCGGTAGGTCAACGCGGCCGGAGTCCGGCGGACCAAAGCCAGTGCTTGCTTCGACCGATTTGTACCAGTGCGGCGCCCACCCGCCGTCGGTGTCGCGGCGCCCTGCCGGCCAGTGAAGCATGGCCTCGTCCCACGCGAGGTCGAGCGCGGCGCATAATCCAGCCAGAACGTCGCGGGGATCGGCAAGCACGTCAGTGGCGTCGACCACCGGTGGTGAATGGCCGAGACGGTCGCATTCGCGCTCGAAGAACTCCGCCTGTTGCTTAAGGCCGAGGTCTTCGATCCGCGCCTCCTGCCGCATCTTCAGATAGGAGGCGATCATCCGCTCGGGCTCGCGGATCAGGAAGGCGTGGGTGAAACCGGTGAAATCGTCGAACCCGATCGGGCCCGTCATCTCATGCCACATGTGCTTCTGATACCAGATCGGCGAGGCGTCGGGCGGGTCGCCGCTGAGCATTGCAATGACCGTGCGCCAGTCACAATCCATCGCCGCGACAACCTTCTCGCGCATCGGATGCTCGGCCCCCGTATCGCGGAGGAAGCAGCCGTAGAACGGCTCGTCGGACACGAAGGTGTCGGAGCGATTGCCGAAGCTGCGCATCATCGCGGTCGACAGGTTGCGCGGGCCCGACCACATCGCAATGCGGCGGGTCACGGGCGCTTCTGTTCCTTCAGGTCGCGCTCGACATGCTCAGCGTAGAGTTTCTGAAGCCGGACAACCATCGGGCCGGGAACATCGTCATATTTGCGCCCGTCGACTTCGCGGACCGGGGTGATTCCGGCGAAGGTGCCGGTGACGAACGCCTCGTCCGCGCCATAGACATCGGTCAGCGAGAAATCCTTTTCAACGACCGTGAGGCCGGTGGCGCGGGCCATGTCGATGACCACCGCGCGAGTGATCCCGCCAAGGCAATATTTGCCGCTCGAGGTCCACAGCTCGCCCTTGCGGGCGATGAAGAAATGGGTCGAGTTGCAGGTAGCAACGAAGCCGTGGGGGTCGAGCATCAATGCTTCGTCGGCGCCGGCCTCGATCGCCTGGACGCAGGCGAGAATGCAGTTGAGCTTGCTGTGCGAATTGATCTTCTGGTCCTGAACCGCGGGATCACCGCGGCGGACGTGGACAGTGAAGAGTTTCAGCCCCTTGGTGCCGGAGTCCTTCGGCGGCTGCTTATATTCGGCGACAATGACGATGGTCGCTCCGGAAACGATCGTTCGCGGATCCTGGTACGGGGTCGAACGAATGCCGCGCGTGACCATCAGCCGGATATGGACGCCCTCGTCCATCTTGTTGGCATCGAGCGTGTCGTACAATCGCCTGGTGAGGTCGGAGCGGGTGAGCCCGATCTCGAGCGCGAGCGCCTTGGCGCCTTCGTAAAGCCGGTCGAGATGGCGATCGAGTAAGGAAATCTTGCCGGCGTGGACGCGCAGGCCTTCCCAAATGCCGTCGCCGAGCGTGAAGCCGCTGTCGAATACCGACACCACTGCCTCGGCGCGCGGCTTCAGATCGCCATTCACATTGATCAGGATATCCGCGTTGCGCGGATCGGATACGTCATGGAGCGATTGGGCCATGGCGCTTGGATGCAGCGGCGACTGGCGCTTTGGCAACCCTACTCGCTGGTCTTGCCGTCCCACTCCTCATCGTGGTGAGGGGCGTGGGCATCTGCTTTGGTCGACTGAACGATGCCGTCCTTATGCTCGGGCGGGCCGTAAATGGTGTAGAGCTTGAGCGGATTGTCTCCGGTGTTGCGGACATTGTGGCGGGCACCGGCGGGGACGACGATCCCGCTACCATCGGCGACGTCGTAAATATTATCGTCGATGTCGACCTGTCCGGAGCCTTCTTCGATGCGGAAGAACTGGTCGCGGTCGTTGTGCACCTCAGCCCCGATGTCGCAACCTGGGGGCAGGGTCATCAGCACGAGCTGGAGGTTGTGCCCGGTGTAGAGCACGCGCCGGAAATCCCCATTACCGGTAGTCAGTTTTTCGATATCATCGTGAAAACCCCGCATTTGTCCGTCCTCTCGCGTTTCTCTTACACCGGTGCCATTTCGGGCGTTTCGCCAAGTTTCTTCATTTCATCTCCGGCGCCCTGCATCGGGCGAATGAACAGCCGCCGGACATGGGGGAAACGCAGCGCGGTTTCGCTTTCGAGCTCGCTCACGATCCGCTCGACATCGGCGGCGCTGATGGTGTCGTTGAAATCGACGTTGATCATCGCGGTGATGATTTCAGGCGAGCTGTGGACGGTCAGCACATGGCCGACCCCGACCACGCCCTTTTTCGAGCATGCCAGATGGCGCAGCGCATCGACCAGATCGGGATCCGCAGCTTCGCCAATGAGAAGCCCCTTGGATTCGTAGGCGAGCAGCAGTGCAGTCAGTCCAAGAACGATCCCGATGACGATCGAAGCGGCGCCGTCGTACAACGGATTGTGAGTCCAGTGGGTCAGGAAAACGCCAACCGCGGCGACCACGATCCCGACCATTGCGGCACCATTTTCCAGAAGCACGATGAAGCTTGGCGGATCCTTCGACCGGCGGATCGCCTCGATCCAGCCGAGCCGCCCCTTGGCCGCCTTGAATTCGTTGAACGCTTCGATGGTCGACCAGCCCTCAAGCAGGAAGGCAACGCCAAGAACGATGTAGGCGACATTCGGCGAGACCGCCTTTTCGGGCCGCTGGATGTGCAAAATGCCTTCGTAGATCGACACCCCGGCGCCGAGCGCGAACACCAATACGGCGACGACGAAGCTCCAGAAATACAGCTCGCGCCCATAGCCCATAGGATGGCGCTTGTCGGGCGGCTTGCGCGACTGGCGGCGACCCCACATCAACAGCAGCTGGTTGGTCGAATCGACGACGCTGTGAATGCCTTCGGTAAGCATCGCCGACGAGCCAGTGATCCCCGCGGCAATGAATTTGGCAATCGCGATTCCGAGATTCGCCAGGAAAGCGATGATCAGCGTTCGATTGCTTGCCATCGGTGAGCTCATTGCGCGCTTCCCGGACCCTTCACCTGCTTGCCGCTTTTGATCACTGCGTCGACATGCTCAAGCACCGAGACATTGGCGAGCGGGTCGCCCTTGACCGCGATGATGTCGCCGAAAGCGCCCACTCGAAGCGTTCCGATGTCGCCGCGCTGATAGGCGATCGACGGATTGAGCGTGGCCGCCTGGATCGCCTGCAGCGGGGTCATTCCCCATTGCACCATCTTGGCGAATTGCTTGCCATTGTCGCCGTGCGGATAGACCCCTGCATCGGTTCCGAACAGCATCCGGACGCCGCCCCGAACCGCGCGCTGGAAGGTCTGGCGCTGTTTGAGGCCGATTTCCTTTTCCTTGTCGAGGCTCTGCTGTTCGGTGCCGTTCGAAGTGCCTGTGGCGAGGATATAATCGTCGTTGTAGATATCCATGTCGAACCAGGTGCCGCGCGCCTTGGCCAGCGCGATGGTCGAATCGCTGGCAAGGCTGGCGTGCTCGATGGTGTCGACCCCGGCAAGGATCGCGTCGCGGATGCCGTCATCGCCATGGGCATGGGCGGCGACCTTCATTCCGGTCATATGGGCTTCCTCGACGATCGCCTTCATCTCGGCGAGCGTGAGCTGCTGTGCGCCGACGCTGTCGGCCAGGCTGAACACCCCACCGGTGGCGCAAATCTTGATCGATTGGGCGCCATATTTGTGCATGAAGCGGACCCGTTGGCGGCCGGCCTCGGGGCTATCGACGATTGCCGGCGACTGCTTTTCCATCGAAGGCGGAAGTCCGGCATTGTCGTCGCAATGGCCGCCGGTGGCGCCGATCGCATAGCCCGACGGGATGATCCGCGGGCCAACGCCCCAGCCGCCATCGATCGCCTGCTTGAGCCCGACATCGTCGAAATTGCCGGCCCCGACGTTGCGCACGGTGGTGAAGCCGGCGTCGATGGTTTTGCGCGCATTGGCCATCCCGACCGCGGGCCAGAAACTGTCGGTGTAGCGCAGGCCCTGATAGCCGCCGACCTCGGCCAGGCTGGTCAAATGGACGTGCATGTCGATCAGGCCCGGAAGAAGGGTCGCGCCCGGCAGATCGATTTGCTTGACGTTGGCGCCCCAGCGGACGGTTCGAGCGTCGGCGATCGCGGTAATATGCCCGCTATCGTCGATGAAGATGGCGGGGTGCTCGACATAGCGCCCGGTGGTGACGTCGAGCATTCGATCGGCGGTGACAACGGTAGCCGCGGCGGCCGGGGCGGCGGCGATCGACAGCAGTGCCGCGCCCGCCAGCAAGAAGATCTTGGTCATGCGGATTGCTCCTAAATGTGGATCACACGCCCGAATGCGGACAGCACGCTTTCGTGCATCATCTCGCTTAACGTCGGGTGGGGGAAGACGCTATTGAGGAAATCCTGTTCGACCAGTTCGGCGGTCTTGCCGATGGTATAGCCCTGGATCAGCTCGGTGACTTCGGCGCCGATCATGTGGGCACCGAGCAGCTCGCCAGTCTTGGCGTCGAACACGGTTTTGACGAAGCCTTCGACCTCCCCCAGCGCGATTGCCTTGCCGTTCCCGATCGCCGGGAATTTGCCGACTCGGACCTCGAAGCCGGCCTCTTTCGCTTTGGCCTCGGTCAGTCCGACGCTTGCGATTTGGGGCCGGCAATAGGTGCAGCCGGGGATGTTCTTGGGGTCGGCGGCGTGGGGGTGCGCGTCCTTGTTGCCGAGCGCGAGCGCGATCGCTTCGGCTGCGGTGACGCCCTCATGGCTGGCCTTGTGCGCAAGCCACGGCGGCGCGGTGACATCGCCGATCGCCCAGATGCCAGGCACATTGGTGTGGCCCATCGGACCGGTGTCGATATGACCCTTGGTGGTTTTCACGCCGAGCGCTTCGAGGCCGATATTTTCGGTATTGGGCGCGATCCCGACCGCGACGATGCAGTGGGAGAATTTGTGATCGGCGGTCTTGCCGTCTTTGGTCTTGATCTTGGCGATGACGCCGTTCGCCGAGGTGGAAAGGCTTTCGACACCCGCGCCGGTGAGAATGGTCATGCCCTGTTTGGCGAGCGATTTTTCGAGCGCGGCGGAGACTTCCTCGTCCTCGACCGGAACCACCCGGTCGAGCATTTCGACCACCGTCACCTTGGCGCCAAGATCGTTGTAGAAAGACGCGAATTCGATCCCGATCGCGCCCGATCCGATGACCAGCAGCTCGCTCGGCATTTCGGCCGGGGTCATGCCGTGGCGATAGGTCCAGATGCGCTTGCCGTCGGCCTTGGCGAAGGGCAGGTCGCGGGCCCGGGCGCCAGTGGCGACGATGATGTGCCTGGCCGCAAGCTCGGTCGCCGTGCCGTCCGCGCCGGTGACCGACAGCTTGCCCGCGGCGGTCAGCTTGCCCTCGCCCATGACGACCGCGATCTTGTTCTTCTTCATCAAATGGGTGACGCCCTGGTTGAGCTGTTTCGCCACCCCCCGGCTACGCGCGACGACCGCCGCCAAATCGGCGCTGACCCCGCTGGCCACGAGCCCATAGGCCTTGGCATTCTGCATTTGATGAAACACCTCAGCCGAGCGCAGCAGCGCCTTGGTCGGGATGCACCCCCAGTTGAGGCAAATCCCACCCAGCAGCTCACGCTCGACGATCGCCACCTTGAGCCCAAGCTGACTCGCCCGGATCGCCGCGACATAGCCGCCGGGGCCGGAGCCGAGGACGATAAGGTCGTAAGTGTCAGCCATTTTAATTCTCCGCCGCGATTGGCCGCGGCTTGTCGTTTGTATCCAGCGCGACAAAGGTGAAGCGCCCGCTCGCTACCGCAAATTCTTCCTCGCCATCGCGCATCCGGGCGACGGCTTCGACGGCGATGGTCATGCTGCTTCGGCCCTGCTCGACCAGATCGGCATAGACCGAAATTTCATCGCCCACTGACGGCGCTCCGGGGAAGGTCAGTTCGTCAGCCGCGACCACTACGCATTTGCCCTTCGCGGTGCGCGAGGCGAGGCTCCCCGCAGCAAGCGCCATCTGGCTCATTAGCCACCCGCCGAACACCCCGCCATAAGGATTGGTATCGGCCGGCATCGCGGTCACCCGGATGAGAGGGGTGCGGCTCGTCATGGCGCGTCGCAGTGCAAGACGTGACGGTCCAACAATGCCTCCTGCGCCGCTAGCCCGATTAGGCAAAGGATTCCGACGGCTACCGCCAGTATCCGAACCTGCGACCAGAACAAGGCGACAAAGAGCAGCGGTACGGCGAAAATTACGTTATCCCTTGAGGGATTGTGAACCACTCAAGCGTTCCTCTCGGCGCCAAGCAAAAGATCGCCGCGCCATGAGCCGCCAAGGAGCATCCAGCTAGGTTGGCGACCAGCAGGACAATGACGGCGATCTGTGATCGCCTAACGTTCAAGCCAGCATCCCCAGCGGATGCTCGATCAGGTGCTTGAACGCTTTCATCAATTTGGCGCCGTCCGCACCGTCGATCGCGCGGTGGTCGAAGCTGCCGGTGGCAGACATCACCGTCGCCGTTTGCAGGCTGTCATTGACGACATAGGGCCGCTTTTCACCCGCGCCGATGGCCATGATCA
Organism: Sphingomonas sp.; assembly: GCA_013816595.1. Lineage (GTDB taxonomy): Bacteria > Pseudomonadota > Alphaproteobacteria > Sphingomonadales > Sphingomonadaceae > Sphingomicrobium. The sequence goes on from JACDEB010000009.1 coordinate 24,401, forward strand.
TGGCCTGCGGCGGGTTGATCACGGCTTCGAACTGCTTGATCCCGTACATGCCCATGTTGCTGAGGCTCGCGGTGCCGCCCTGATATTCGTTCGGCTGCAATTTGCCGTCCTTGGCGCGGCTCGCGAGGTCGTGCATCTCGGTCGAAATCCTGCTCAACGTCTTGTCATTGGCATCCGCGACGATCGGGGTGATGAGACCGCCGGGGATGCTGACCGCGACCGAAATGTCGGCGCGGCTATATTTGATGAGCGTGTCGCCGGCGAAGCTGACATTGCATTCGGGGACTTCGATCAGCGCCGCGGCGAGGGCCTTGATCAGCATGTCGTTGACGCTCAATTTGACCCCGCGCCTTTCGAGGCCCGCGTTCAATTCGCCGCGCAGCTTGAGCAGGGCATCGAGGTTGATGTCGACGGTCAAATAGATGTGCGGGACCTGCTGTTTGGATTCGGTCAGCCGACGCGCGATGGTCTTGCGCATGTTGCTGAGCTTGATGACTTCATGCGGGATATCGCCCGGTTCGACCGGCGCGGGCGCTCTCGTTTCGACAGGCTCAACGGGAGCGCTTCCACCAACGCGCTCACCCTGAGCTTGTCGAAGGGCCCCGCCAGCGCCCTCACCCAGATCGGCGCGGACGATGCGGCCGCCGGGGCCGCTCCCGGTCAGTGATTTGAGGTCGATGCCCTGCGCCTCGGCAAGCCGCCGGGCGAGCGGGCTGGCCTTGATCCGCTCGCCATCGCCGCTGTGATCCACTGCTGGTGCGGCCGGAGCAGGCGGGGTTTCAACGGCCACCTTTTCAGGCGGCGGAGGCTTGGCTCCTGCTCCCGGTGAGGGAGAAGGCCGGGATGAGGGGGCATCGGCGTTTCCTTTTGAAGCGCTGGGACCCTCACCTCCCGCTGCTTGCGCCGCTCCTTCCTTTCCCGACTGGGAAGAGGGTTTTTCAGCCGCCTTGGCCGTTGGCGAAACTTCTTCCCCTTCCTCCGCGAGGATCGCGATGGGAGCGCCGACCTTGACCCCGTCGCTGCCCTCCGGAACCAGGATTTTCGCGATCGTGCCCTCGTCGACTGCTTCGAATTCCATCGTCGCTTTGTCGGTTTCGATCTCGGCCAGGATATCGCCCGAGACGACCTTGTCGCCTTCCTTGACCAGCCACTTGGCCAATGTGCCCTCCTCCATGGTCGGGGACAAAGCAGGCATTTTGAGTTCGATCGACATCGGCGCGAGTCCACTCCTCAAGGGCTGTCAGGTCCAAAGCCCAATGCGGCGGTCGGGGTCAAGTCTCGGACGAACAGGAACGACGGCCCTTGCACGGCCGCGCACTTTCCCGCAGCACTTGGCAATCATGGGGGCAAGCATCGCGAAGCGCACCTATCTGGTGGTCGTTGACGACAGCGATGAATCGCGCGTCGCGCTGCGGTTCGCCGCCCGCCGCGCTGTCAAAACCAAGGGCCGGATCGAGATCATCGGCCTCGTCGAGCCGCAGGATTTCGTCCAGTGGGGCGGAGTCCAGAGCGCGATCGAGGAAGAACAGCGTCTGCGCATTGCCGGCGTGGTCAGCGCCGCGGTCGGCGAAATCCTCGATGTGGCGGGGTTTGACGTCAACATCATCACTCAGCAGGGCGACGCGGCGAAAAACCTGCGCGACTATATCGGCGCCCGCGAAGACGTGTCGGCATTGGTGCTTGGCGCTGCGCCAAGCGGCAATCCGGGGCCGCTGGTGGCCAGTTTTTGCGGCAATGATTCGGGGACCTTGCCGTGTCCGGTGATGGTCATCCCCGGCTCGCTCAGCGACGAGCGCCTCGAGCAGCTGAGTTAAAGAGCTTTCGCGAGAATCTCCGCCAGCCGAACGCAACCGGCTTCGTCGGCGGCCGTGAAACGCGCGTGATCGGGGCTGTCGAGGTCGAGCACGGCGAGCAATTGCCCGTCGCGGACGATCGGGACCACCAATTCGCTGGTCGATGCGCTGTCACAGGCGATGTGGCTGGGGAAGGCATGGACGTCATCGACCCGTTGCACCTTAAGCGTTGCGGCAGCGACCCCGCATACGCCTTCGCCGAACTTGATCCGGATGCACGCCGGGCGACCCTGGAATGGGCCAAGCACCAACTCGCCACCAACATTGCGGTAAAACCCGGCCCAGTTGATGCCGGGCAGCGTCTCCCACAGCAAGGCCGCGGCATTGGCCATGTTGGCGATCCCGTCGGGTTCGCCGGCAACCAGCCCCGACAGCGCACTGGCGAGATCGCGGTACATGACCTCGGTATCGCCAGCCTCGATCTTGAAATCGTACATCAATCCAGCCTTATTTTCCCGCGCCCCGACTTGATCGTGCTGCGCTGCTTTTTCGTATCGACTCGCTTGGCCTTGGCCGCTCGGCTTGGCCGGGTCGGCTTGCGCTTCTTGGGCACGATATGGGCCTTGGCGATCATCTCCGCCAGCCGCAGCCGGGCGTCGGCGCGATTGGCGTCCTGGGTTCGAAAGCGCCGCGCGGTAATCAGCAGTTCGCCGCCGCTGGTAAGCTTGCTTCCGGCAATCGTCCGGAGCCGCTCATAGGTGTCGGGGTGAAGCCCGAGCCGGAAGACGTCGAGGCGCAATTGCACCGCGGCCGCGACTTTGTTGACGTTTTGCCCGCCCGGGCCGGTAGCGGCGAGGAACGTCTCGCTCAGCGCATCCTCGGGCAGGTCGACCTCCTCAGCCTTCACCGACCAGATCCAGGAACAGGCCGAAACTGTCGGGGATTGGCGCGGTGACGTCGATCGCCGGTTTGGTCCCGCGCGGCACCTTGAGCTTCCAGGCGTGGAGCAGCATCGGCTGTTGCGGGTCGTTGTCACGGTCGGAATAGACTGGATCGCCAATGATCGCGCAGCCCAGGCCGCGCGCCGCGTGGACCCTTATCTGGTGGGTGCGCCCGGTCTCGGGGATGAATTCGACCAGGCTGTTGCCGTCGATCTGGCCAAGTTTGCGCCAGTGAGTCCGAGCATTCTTGCCGCCTTCGTCCGGGACCATCCGCCAGCCCGCCGCGGCGGTCGAGAATTTCGCCAGCGCAAGGTCGATCGTCCCCGAATCCTCCGCCGGAACGCCGTCGACCACCGCGAGGTAGGTCTTGCCGACCTGGCCAGCCTCGAACGCCGCCTGGAAGACTTTGCGCGCTTTGGGATTGCGCGCGAACAGCAGACAGCCGGTGGTGTCGGTATCGAGCCGGTGCATCGCCACCGGGGGCATTTTGAAGCCGAGCTTCAGTTCGTCGATAAAGCCATCGACCGACGGCCCGCCATTGCGCGGCGGATCGACCGGGAGGCCGCGCGGTTTGTCGATGACGATCGCCTCGGCATCGGTGAACAGGATCCGGTCGGACAGCATGGCCCCTCTTAGCCGACTGATGCCCCCGCGCAACGATTCCACCGGAATCCAGCCAGTTAGGATATATTAACCTTTTCTCTTCAGAACTCGAATGGTTAATGAAGGCTTCAAAGCTGTTAAGAGCGATTTACGCTTGGCAGCGGTGAACAGGGGACAAGTCATGCGGGTGCTGCTGATCGAAGACGAGCCAACCACCGCCAAGAGCATCGAACTCATGCTCGGCAGCGAAGGCTTCAACGTCTACACCACCGACCTTGGCGAAGAGGGCTTGGACCTCGGCAAGCTCTATGATTACGACATCATTTGCCTCGACCTCAACCTGCCCGACATGCACGGCTATGACGTGCTCAAGAAATTGCGCACCGCAAAGGTGCAAACGCCGGTCCTGATCCTGTCGGGCATCGGCGAAATGGACAGCCAGGTCCGAGCACTGGGTTTCGGCGCCGACGATTATGTCACCAAGCCATTCCACCGCGACGAGCTGGTCGCGCGCATCCACGCCATCGTTCGCCGCTCGAAGGGCCATTCGCAATCGGTCATCCGCACCGGCAAACTGGCGGTCAATCTCGACGCCAAGACGGTCGAGGTCGACGGCAACCGCGTGCATCTGACCGGCAAGGAATATGCGATGCTGGAGCTGCTGTCGCTGCGCAAGGGGACCACGCTGACCAAGGAAATGTTCCTCAACCACCTTTATGGCGGGATGGACGAACCCGAACTCAAGATCATCGACGTGTTCATCTGCAAACTGCGCAAGAAATTGTCGCTGGCGTGCGGTGGGGACAATTATATCGAAACCGTGTGGGGCCGCGGCTATGTGCTGCGCGAAGTCGAAGGCGATACCGCAACCCTGGAAACGGCGGTCGCCTGAACCAATTTAAGCGGGGGCTTGAACGACGGCGGGGCGGAAACGCTCCGCCGTTTTTCGTTGGGCATGGGTCGCAACCGTTGCGGGTGGAGAAAACCTGTCCGCCATGGCAAGTCTCTTACCGTGGCGCGGCTTGGTCTTGCCCAGTGCCGTCCCGTCCGGTAATCCGCGGCCCGGCCGGCGGCGGCGGAAAGCGGAGCGGCGCGACGTTCGCTCCGGTGGAGCCGGCGGCGACCCGCTGGTATATCGCAGCGCCGAATGGGCTGTAGGCGACGGCGTTGGTCACGAGCAGCGAGGCAATCATCGTCCCAATCCCCCATTTCCACGCCGGATGGACATGGCCGCTGCGCCTTTTATCCGCGATCACCCCGGCAATCGGAAACAGCATCAACGCTGCGACGGTGGCTTCATAGGACCAGGGGGCAAGCAAAGGCAGCGGCAGAAGCCGCCCGAACGCCGGGCCAAGCAGCATCGAAGTGCCGCAGAAATGCAGCCGTTTGTGCCAGTCGGTCTGGCGCCGCCACACGATCGCCGCCGTGGATAGCCCGACAAAGGTCATCAGCGCCACGGGATCGAAAATGAGGAATTGCTGCGGCTGGAAGAAGAACGGCACCTGCCCGCGCCGGACCATTGCGACCGTGACATAAATTCCGAGCACGAGCATCGGCACCATCCATACCGCCGCGATCCAGCCGAGGCGGCAGTGAAGCGACAGATTGCCGCGCGCCGCGAGCACGTTCTGAATCAAATAGATCGTGATCCAGCCCATGAAGAAAATGGCGTGGAGATGGACCGGCAGCGGGGAGGAGAAACTCGACCGGCCCATCGCCAGCTGGACCGAGAAACCGGTCACGATCGTGACTGCGATCGCGATTGCCCCGCGAAGGAAGAAATCGCGGTCGCTAGGCGCAGTCGGCGACGTCCGCGGTGTGGCGATTGTGGCCATTTCAGTTGCCCCCCGAAACTCCGGAAGAAGGTTAGGATTTCGTTTCTTGGGCTGCAATCCGCTTGGCCGTCGGAGGGTCGCCGGCGAGCGGCGAACACTGCCTCGCCGACTAGACGGTGACGGGCTTGCGGTCGCGCCGTTGGGGCAGGTTGAGCGCGACCATGCGTTCGTCGTCACCAGCTTCGTCGAGCCGCTTCCAGCCATCGCGGCCCAGGCGCTCCAGCGGCCGGAAGCCGGTCTTATACTTCATCCGTTCGGAGCCTTCGACCCAATAGCCGAGATAGACATAAGGCAGTCCGGCACGCGCGGCGCGGACGATATGATCGAGGATGATGTAGGTACCGAGGCCCTTGCGGGCGCCCTCCCCGACATCGAAAAAGCTGTAGATCATGCTCAGGCCATCGCCCTGCTGGTCACTGAGGCAGGCGCCGACGAGCTTGCCCGGGCGGCCATCGACGGACGGCTCGCGATATTCGATCAGGTAGGTTCGGACCGGCGATTGCTCGACCATGTCGGCGAAGTCGCTTTCGTCCATTTCCGCCATCCCGCCGCCGGGGTGACGCTCGGCGAGATATTTGCGCAGCAGCGCATATTGCTCGTCGGTGGTCCACGGCTTGCAGGCGCTGACCTCGATGTTGGCGTGGCGCCGGGCGAGCTTGCGCTGGGTCGCGCTGGGCTCGAATTCGGCGGCTGCGACCCGAACCGACACGCACGCCGAACAATCGATGCAGCTGGGACGGTAAGCGACCGATTGCGAGCGCCTAAAACCGATTCGTCCAAGCGCTTCGTTGAGTTCGTTCGAATGACGCCCGCCAAGCTCCGTGAACACCTTCCGCTCGACCTTGCCCGGAAGATAGGGACAGGGGCTCGGGTTAGTGACGAAGAATTTTGGAAAACGAAACGGTGCGCTCAACTCAGCAACCTCGCTGATGTGGTTACGACTCTCTTTATGCGACTGGTAAACGCCAATGGAAAGGCTTTCGCTGCGGCAAAAATGCGCTGCCGCCGCGACTGTCCCGCGAAGGGACATATGAGGTCAGTCGAGGCTTGCCCGTTCGACCTGGAAACCGGCCGCTTCGAGCCGTTTGACGACATCGTCGATGGCCGCCGCGTCGCGCGCTTCGCATTCGACCTCGATGACGGTGTCCTTGGCCGGAAGGCGGGTGAAGATACGGCTGTGGTTGATTTCGATGATGTTGACGCCGGCGTTGTGAAACTGCTCGGTGATCAGTGCAAGCGCTCCCGGCCGGTCCTCGGCGGCGATCTTGAGCCGGGCGATTCGGCCCTGGCGGACGAGGTCGCGGACCAGGACGTTGGCGAGCAAATGCGTGTCGATATTCCCACCGCACAGGATGGTTGCGACCTTCTTCCCGGCAAAACGCTCCAGGTCGCTGATGATCGCTGCAAGGCCCGCGGCGCCGGCCCCTTCGACCACCGTCTTTTCAATCCCGGCCAGCATCGCGACGGCGCGTTCGAGGTCGCGTTCGGACACGAGTACGAAATCGTCGGCCAGTCGCTTGAGGATGGCCGAGGTCAGCCGGCCCGGTTCCTTGACCGCAATGCCTTCGGCCAAAGTATCGCCGCCGAGTGGCATGCGGCACCCTTCGACCGCGCATTTCATCGATGGATAGAGTTCGGCTTCGACTCCGATCATCTGGATCGCGGGCTTCAGCGCCTTCACCGCGGTGGCGACCCCACTCATCAGCCCGCCGCCGCCGATCGGCACCACGATCATGTCGAGGTCCGGCGCATCCTCGAGAATTTCCAGACCGAGCGTTCCGGCCCCGGCAATGACGTCGGGATCGTCGAACGGATGAACGAACACCAGCCCCTCCTCGAGCTCGAGCTCGCGCGCCTTTGAATATGCATCGTCGAACATCGCGCCGTGAAGGATGACCCGCGCACCATGCCCTTCGGTCTGGGTGACCTTGATCGTTGGGGTCGGCGACGGCATCACGATGGTCACCGGAATGCCGAGCCGTTTGCAGTGATAAGCGACGGCTTGGGCATGATTGCCGGCCGACGCCGCGATCACCCCGCGCGCCCGTTCCTCGGCGGTCAGCTGGAGCAATTTATTGAGCGCTCCGCGCTCTTTGTACGCGGCGGTGAACTGGAGGTTCTCGAACTTCAGCCACACTTCGGCGCCGACGATTTCGGACAGGGTCCGGCTAATCAACATCGGCGTTCGAACGACAGCGCCGCGGATGCGCTCGGCGGCGGCGCGAATATCGTCGATCGTCGGTGCTTCAGCCATGGCGCCGTGGCCTAGCGCTTCACCGGCGCGCAAACAATGCTATGCCCGCTTCATGCACAAACCCCTCATCGCGCTCACAGCAGCGCTGCTCGCCACCGCCGCCAATGCCGCGACGCTGATCGATAATGTAAATGGCGTCGGGGTCGATGATCAGGGCCGGATTTTCCGCTTCTCGGGGCTCGTGGTGGCAGACGTCGGCAAGGTCGAGCGGCTGTCCGGGCCGATGAGCCGAAACCGGCAGCCGCGCACACAATCGACGGCGGCGGGCGCACATTACTACCGGGCCTGATCGATTCGCACGGCCATGTCGCCGGCCTCGGCCAGGCCGCGGCGACGCTCGATCTGGTCGGCACTTCCTCGCTTGGCGAATTGCAGCAGCGGCTGAAGGACTATGCCGCCGCGCATCCCGGCGACGGCTGGATCATCGGCCGCGGCTGGAACCAGGAATTGTGGCCGGTCAAAACCTTCCCTTATGCCGCTGAACTCGACTCGATCGTCGCCAACCGGCCGGTCGTGCTCGAACGGGTCGATGGCCACGCTTTGGTCGCCAACAGCGCCGCACTGCGCGCCGCCGGGGTCACTGCAGCGACTCCAGCGCCGAGCGGGGGCCAGATCGATCGCGGACTGTTCGTCGATAATGCGATGGACCTGATCGGCGCCAAAATCCCCGACGCCACCCCGGCCGAGCGCGACCAGTGGCTCGCCGCGGCCCAGGCAATGCTGCTCGGCTATGGCATTACCGCGACCGCCGACATGGGCACCGATCCCGGCAGCTGGGCGGCGATGCGCCGCGCCGGCGAGGCGGGAATGCTCAAGGTTCGGATCATCAGTTACGGCTCGGGACTCGATGGCGCCAAGGCGATTTCGCCGACCGGCCCGACCAAATGGCTTTATGCCGAGCACCTCCGAATGAACGGCGTGAAACTGTACGGCGACGGAGCGCTCGGCTCGCGCGGTGCATGGCTCAAGGCCCCTTATGCCGACAAGGCGGGAAGCATCGGCCTGCGCTTTCACAGCGACTCCGAATATGATGCGCTGGTCGCCGACGCCGCCGCCCGCCATTATCAGATCGCGACCCACGCCATCGGCGATGCCGCCAACGCCCAGGTCATCAACGCTTACATCAAATACGGCGCGGCGAGCGGCGACAAGCGCTGGCGCATCGAGCATGTTCAGATCGTTGATCCCAAGGATTTGCCAAAGATTGGCGCCAACAACATCATCGCCTCAATGCAGCCGACCCATCAGACCAGCGACCGGCTGATGGCCGAAGCGCGCATGGGGCCCAATCGGCTCGACGGTACTTATGCCTGGGCGTCGATGCTGCGCACTGGCGCGCGGCTTGCGTTCGGGTCCGATTTCCCGGTTGAAAGCCCCAACCCCTTCCCCGGCCTCGCCGCCGCGATCAGCCGCCTGGATATGAACGGGCAGCCGCCGGGGGGCTGGCGGCCGGAGGAGAAGGTCACCTTTGCCCAGGCGCTCGACGCCTTCACCCGCGGCGGCGCTTATGCCGGCTTCGCGGAACGCAAGTTCGGCGCGCTCGCCCCCGGCGAATGGGCCGATTTCATCATCGTCGACCGCGACCCGACGGCAATCGACGCGCAGGCGCTTGCGCGGACCAAAGTACTCGAAACCTGGATCGCGGGTCAGCGCGTATGGGCGGCGCCGGCTAAGGCCGCGGCTGGCGAGCGCGGGAAATAAGCATCGCCGGAGTGAGCAGCTGCGGCAGTTCCTCCGGCTCGGCCTGGCCCGGAGCGTACCACAGGTAAAGCGGCACCCCGGCGCGTCCGCGACTCTCAAGGAAACGGCCAATCGCGGGATCGCCGTTAGTCCAGTCACCGACGAGGATGATGACTCCGGCCTCGCGGAACGCCTTGATGGTTTCGCTGCGGTCGATTGCGGCGGCTTCATTGGCCTTGCACGTAAGGCACCAGTCGGCGGTGAAATAGACGAACACCGGCTTGTTCCGAACGCGCGCCTGGTCGAGCGCGGCCGCGCTCCATTTGCCGGCGCCAACTGGAACATGCGCAGCGCCACTGGGTGCTGCCGGAACCACCGCGATCGCCGCCCCGGCGATCAGGATCGTCCCGGCGATCGCCAGCGGCCAACCGGTCTTGCCACCGCGCTGGCGCATTCCAAGCAACGCCAGGACGAGTACGAGCAAGATCGTCGCGCCAATCCCGACCATCAACGCGTCCCACCCCGCCTGACGATAGAGCAGCCACAGCGCCCCGACCGCAGTCGCCGCCATCGGCAGCGCAAGGAAACGCTGCAGCCGCGCCATCCACGGACCCGGCTTGGGCAGCATCCGGCGAAGTCCTGGAACGAAGGCAACCACGACAAACGGCAGCGCAAGGCCAAGCCCGAGGGCTGCGAAGACCAGCACCGCGCCCCACAACGGCAATAAGAGCGCGGCGCCGAGCGCGACCCCCATGAACGGCCCGGCGCAGGGCGTCGCGACAAAGGCGGCAAGCGCACCGGTACCGAAACTTCCTGTCGGGGCGCTCTCACCGGCCAGGACCGGAAGCTCGAAGATACGAAGGAGGTTGAGCGTTATCGCAACCGCAAGCAGCATCAGGACTAAGGTCGTTCGCGGATCCTGCAGCTGGAACGCCCAGCCGGCCGCGCTTCCGCCGGCCTTGAGCAGTAGCAGCGCTCCGCCCAGCGCCGCGGTTCCGGATATTGTTCCCGCGGAATACGCCAAGGCATCACGACGGGCGTCGCGCTCGCTGCCGCCGGCGCGGGCCAGATGGAGCGTCTTGATCGCCAGGATCGGAAACACGCATGGCATCAAATTGAGCAGCAGCCCGCCAAGCAGCGCACCGAGCAAGGCCGCGAGCAACCCGACATTCGCCTTCCCGCCAATTGCGGACCCACCGCTTGGGACCGCGCCCGGGATGGACGTGACTTCGAGCCCCTTCCCCGCGCCATAGGACAACACACCCGCAATCCGGTCGGCCGAAGACTCACCCGCCTTGAGCTCAGCGACCAGCACATCGCCGTCGCGGCTGAACCGTTGCGGCGCATCATAAGCGATCACGCCTTCGGTCTCGGCGAAGAAATAAGGGTCGGCAATGGCGACGCTGGAGGGGATCGGGATGCCGATCCGAAGCGTGTCTCCGGAACGCTCGAAGTGGGCCGCGCTCGCAAGCGGCCGAGGAAGCGCCTGGCGCCACGCGTTGAAGCGCGTATCGGGCATTGCCATGCCGCCGGTCGGGACGCTCAGTTCCACCTCGCCCTGTTCCGGAACGCAGATCTTTTCGGTGCAGGCGAGCCAGCGCATGGTCGCGCCGACCTTGTGGCTTCCGGTCGTGCCGAGCGGAACCTTGAGCCGGGTCAGGACCGCATAATCCTTTTCATAGACGTAATTCACGATCCCCGAGACCAGCAGCTTGGTCGGGACCGGATAGCGCAATGGCCCGACCGACCAGCCGGCGGGCAAATGCCACTCGACACTCATCGGCAGGCCGGCGTCGCCCGGGTTGAGCCAGTAACCGTGCCAGCCGGGCTTGGTTTTCATCAGTATCGCGAAGTCGGCCTCGCCGCCGGGATTGCCACGCGCGTCGATCACCAACTCGGGCTGGATCGCATTGCCGCGCGTCGGCGCCTCCCCGATGCGGTCGAATTGAGCGGCGGCTGGTGCCGCGATCAGCACCAGGAATAGGAACAGCAGGCGTTTCATCGTGCGACCGTCATTGCGGGGAGCGAAGCGACGAAGCAATCCACTTCTTCGCCGCAGCCACTGAATTGCTTCACTTCGCTCGCAATGAGGAAATTCATCCTAGTCGAGATTGGGGCGAAGCCAGCGTGTCGCCTGCTCGAGGCTAATTGCGCGCCGCTTGGCATAATCTTCGAGCTGGTCAGGGCCGATGCGAGCGACTCCGAAATACTGACTGTCGCGGTGGCCGAAATAGAAACCCGACACCGCCGACGTCGGCAGCATGGCGTAATTCTCGGTCAGGCTGACCCCGCCAGGGGCGCCGCCGAGCATCTCGAACAAGATCGGCTTGAGGCTGTGGTCGGGGCAAGCGGGATAGCCGGGCGCCGGGCGGATCCCCTGATAGGTCTCGCGGATAAGGTCCTTGTTGGTGAGATGCTCGTCGGCATAGCCCCACAAGCGCTGGCGAACCTCGGCATGGAGCACTTCGGCGAAGCTTTCCGCTAGCCGGTCGGACAAGGCCTTGAGGAGGATGTCCGAATAATCGTCATTTTCGGCCTTGAAGCGCGCCAGATGCGGCTCGATTCCGTGGATTCCGACCGCGAAGCCGCCGATCGTGTCCTCGCCATCGGGATCGATGAAATCAGCCAGGCACATATTGGCGCGCCCTTCGCGCTTCTTCACCTGCTGGCGGAGGAAGGGAATGCGAACCCAATCGTTGCCAGCAAGGACGAGCACGTCATCGCCATCGCGCCGGCACCGCCACAGCCCGACCGTCCCTCTGGGCGTAAGCCAGCGCTCGGCCAGGATCCGGTCGAGCATTTCATTGGCGTCGGCGAACAGGCTTCGGGCACTCTCTCCGACCACCCGATCGTCGAGGATCGCGGGGTAATTGCCGGCCAGCTCCCAAGCGCGGAAGAAGGGCGTCCAGTCGATCGACGCCTTGAGATCACGCAGCGGCCATTCGCCGAACGAATGCAATCCGGGCAGCGCAGGCGGCGGCGCCTTGCCCGAGGGGTCATAAGCAAATGCATTGGCGCGGACGTCGATGAGGCTCGCCAATTCGCTGTGTCCGCTGCGTTTGCGGGCCTCGCGCAGCGCGTCATAATCGGCGGCGGTGGCTGCGACCAAAGGCGCGCGCTGGGTGTCCGACATCAAGCTCGAGGCGACCCCGACCGCGCGGCTGGCGTCGAGCACGTGGATCACCGGTCCAGTGTAAGCGGGGTCGATGCGCAGCGCGGTATGCGCCTTGCTCGTCGTGGCGCCGCCGATCAGCAGCGGCAGCGCCAGACCGGCGCGCTGCATCTCGCCCGCAACGGTGACCATTTCGTCCAATGACGGCGTGATCAGCCCGCTCAGCCCAATCATGTCGGCGTCATTGTCGTTGGCGGACTGGAGGATGTCCTGCCACGGCACCATCACGCCCAGATCAACGACCTCGAAGCCATTGCACTGAAGCACCACGCCGACGATGTTCTTGCCGATATCGTGGACATCGCCCTTGACCGTGGCCATGACGATCCGGCCCTTGCCGCGGGTCGATCCGGTGCGTTCCTTTTCCGCTTCGATGAACGGAATGAGGTGGGCGACCGAGCGTTTCATCACGCGGGCCGATTTGACCACCTGTGGCAGGAACATCTTGCCCGATCCGAACAGGTCGCCGACGACGTTCATACCGTCCATCAACGGGCCTTCAATGACGTGGATCGGGCGCTCCGCAGACAGCCTGGCTTCCTCGGTATCCTCGACGATATGGGCGTCGATGCCTTTGACCAAAGCGTAACTGAGGCGCTCGGCGACCGGCAGCGAGCGCCACTCTGCCGCCGCTTTTTCCTGCGCTTCGTCAGTGCCGCGAAAGCGTTCGGCGAGCGCCACCAGCCGCTCGGTCGAATCGCCGCCGTTTTTGGGCAGCCGGTCGAGCACGACATCCTCGCACGCCTCGCGCAGCTCGGGGTCGATCGCGTCATAAACATCAAGCTGGCCGGCGTTGACGATGCCCATGTCCATGCCCGCGGGGATGGCGTGGTAGAGGAATACGCTGTGCATCGCTCGGCGCACTGGCTCATTGCCACGGAACGAGAAACTGAGGTTCGAGAGCCCGCCCGAAATATGCGTCCCGGGACATAGACGGCGGATCTGGCCCGCCGCTTCGATGAACTCGAGGGCGTAGCGGCGATGCTCGTCGATCCCGGTCGCGACGGCGAAGACATTGGGGTCGAAGATGATGTCGGTCGGATCGGTGCCATAAGCGACCAGCAGGTCGTAAGCGCGCTTGCAGATTTCGACCTTGCGCGCGGCGCTGTCGGCCTGGCCGGTCTCGTCGAACGCCATGACCACCACTGCGGCGCCATAAGCGCGGCACTTGGCGGCAAGCTCGAGGAACGGTCCCTCGCCTTCCTTGAGCGAAATCGAATTGACCACCGGCTTGCCCGACACGCATTTGAGCCCGGCCTCGATCACGCTCCATTTGGAACTGTCGATCATCACCGGAATGCGGGCGATATCGGGCTCGGCGGCGATGCGCTTCAAGAAGGTCGCCATCGCCGCTTCGCTGTCGAGCAAGGCTTCGTCCATGTTGACGTCGAGGATCTGGGCGCCGTTTTCGACCTGATCGCGGGCAACCTCGACCGCGGCTTCAAAATCGCCGGCCAGGATCAGCTTCTTGAACCGCGCCGAGCCGGTGACGTTGCAGCGCTCGCCAATGTTCACGAAGCGCGCGCCGGCGCCGACGTCCTTGGTCACGCGGCGATGACCATCGGTTCGAGCCCGGCGAGCACCGTCGCTTGGCGCGGTGCCGGGACGGCGCGCGGCGTGCAATCGCGCGCCGCCCCGGAGATTGCGGCGATGTGCAGCGGGGTCGTCCCGCAGCAACCGCCGACAATATTGATCAGCCCATCGTCGATCCATTCGCGGACCTGGGCGGCGGTTTCGTCGGCCGCTTCGTCATAATCGCCGAGATCGTTGGGCAATCCGGCGTTGGGATAGGCCATGATCAGCGCATCGGCCGTCCCCGCCAATGCCGCTAGATGGGGGCGCAGCTGGGCCGCTCCGAACGAGCAATTGAGGCCGATGGTCAGCGGCCGCGCATGGCGCACGCTGGCCCAGAACGCTTCGACCGTATGGCCGCTCAAATTGCGCCCGCTGAGGTCGGTCAGGGTCATCGACACCATCAGCGGCAGCGGCCGGCCAAGCACGCCCTCGGCCTCGAGCGTGGCAGCGATCGCCGCCTTGGCGTTCAAGGTGTCGAACACGGTCTCGACCAAAATGAAGTCGACCCCGCCCTCGGCCAGCGCTTCGACCTGTTCGCGATAGACCGCCTTCATGGTGTCGAAATCGACCTCGCGATAGCCGGGGTCGTTGACGTTGGGCGACAGCGACAGAGTCTTGTTGGTTGGACCGAGCGCACCGGCGACCCACACAATTCGGCCGTCGCGCGCGGCGATGTCGTCGGCGACTTGGCGGGTGATGCCGGCTGCGGCACGATTGATGTCGCCGACCAAATGCTCGGCGCCATAATCGGCCTGGCTGATGCGGTTGGCGTTAAAGGTGTTGGTCGCAAGCACGTCCGCCCCGGCATCGGCGAAGGAGCGGCAGATGCGCGCGGTGAGCTCAGGCTGGGTGAGGTTGATGAGGTCGTTATTGCCCTTCTGGTCGCGAGCGAGGTCGAAAGTGCCGCGATAATCCTGCTCGACCAGCTTCTCGGCCTGGATAAGCGTGCCGTAGGCGCCGTCCTTGATCAGGATTCGCCTGGCGGCCTCCGCGCGGAAGGTGTCGGCGGCGGTCATGCCTTGGCCCTGACGCCGAGCAAATGGCAGATGGCGTAGCTGAGCTCGGCCCGGTTCAAGGTGTAGAAGTGGAGCTGGCGCACCCCGCCGGCGTAAAGCTGGCCGGCGAGCTCGGCGGCGACCGTCGCGGCGATCAGCTGACGCGCGTTGGGCAAAGCGTCGAGCCCTTCGAACAATTGATCGAGCCATGGCGGGATCGCCGTGCCGCAGGCGGCGGCGAAGCGCCGCGTTTGGGCGACGTTGGAGACCGGCAGGATTCCGGGCACCACCACGATATTCATGCCGGCTGCGGCGATCGCGTCCTGAAAGCGGAAGAAACAGTCGGCGGAAAAAAAGAATTGCGTGATCGCGCGATTGGCCCCGGCGTCGACCTTGCGCTTGAGATTGTCGAGGTCAGCGGCCTGATCGGGCGAGTCAGGGTGGCATTCGGGATAGGCCGCGACCGAAATATCGAACGGCGCGATCGCCTTCAGCCCGGCGACCAATTCGGTGGCATTGGCATAGCCGTCGGGGTGCGGCGCATAGGCACTCCCGGGTTCGGCGGCATCGCCGCGCAGGGCGACGATATTGCGCACCCCCAATTGCCAATAATCGCGCGCTACCGAATCGACATCGGCCTTGCTCGCGCCGACGCAGGTAAGGTGCGCTGCGGGCGTCAGGCTGGTCTCGGCGATAATCCGCTCGATCGTTTCGTGGGTGCGCTCGCGGGTCGATCCGCCGGCGCCATAAGTCACCGAAACGAACCGCGGATTGAGCGGCGCGAGGGTCTGGATCGACGACCACAGGGTCTCGACCATCTTGTCGCTGTTGGGGGGAAAGAATTCGAAGCTGACCTCGATGTCGCCGCGGGCCTCGGCGAACAACGGCAAATGCTGGTTGAGGCGGTCGAGCGCGTTCATGCGGCCTTCCGCACCCGCTCGGCGGGTTTCGAGCCGCGCCACAGGGTCACCGTCAGTTCGCCGCCTTCGAGGTGATCGACCTGCTCGACTTCAAGCCCCGCCGAAGCGAACCATCCGGCCATGACATCATCCTCGAAGCCAAGCCGGATATGAGCATCGGTAAGGCGCAATTCCTCGCGCGCATGGGCCGCGAAATCGATCACCAGCAGTGTCCCGCCGGGACTGAGCACGCGCGCCGCCTCGCCGATCGCAGCCGCTGGCGAATGGGCATAATGGAGCACCTGGTGGATGATGATATAGTCGGCGCTGCGATCGGCCAGCGGAAGCGCGTACATGTCCCCCTGGCGCAGGCTCGAGACGATTCCCGCCGCTTCCAATTTGACCCGAGCCAGCCGCAGCATCTCCGACGAGCGGTCGATGCCGATCGCCTGAACCGCGCGCGGGCCGAACAATTCGATCATCCGCCCGGTGCCGGTACCGATATCGACCAGCCGGCCGAGCGATTTCTTGCCAAGCACGCGGTCGATGGCGCGTTCGACCTCGCTTTCGGCGACGTGGAGCGAGCGGATCTGGTCCCAGACCTCGGCCTGGGCTGCGAAATATCGACCCGCGGCTTCGGCTCGTTCGGTGCGCACGGCGTCGGTGCGCAGGGCATCGGCGGCGAATAATGCGCGGGTTTCGGCATCCGACCAGCGATCGATGAGCTCGAACATGGGTTCGACGCGCTCGCTAGCGCCGAGCGTCAGAAACACCCAGCTGCCCTCCTTGCGCCGTTCAAGGACGAAGGCATCGGCGAGGATCTTGAGGTGGCGCGACACCCGCGGCTGGCTCTGGCCAAGGACCAAGGCAAGCTCGCCGACGGACAATTCCATCGCCCGCAGGAGGGCCAGGATACGCAACCTGGTGGGGTCCGCGAGCGCCTGAAAGCGATCGGCAAGGGACAAGTCGATGTTCACGAAGTTAAGGATATAAAGATATCTTTATATAGTCAATTTTCAACTCGTCGCATAATGTCTTGTGTATTGGTAGGGAATTCAGATATTCCAGTCGGCTGGCCTGAAACGGATTCGCACGACAGGCCGAGACCAATGCCACTTTGGCATTATTGGGAGTTGAACGATCATGAAGAAAATTGCTGTGACCGTTGCGGTTCTCGCGCTTGGCCTCGCCGCGTGCACCAAGAACGATGCCGACAACGCCGCCGTCAACGAGACCGCGGTTGAAAATGCTGCTGACGCTGACGTCAATGCCGCGACGACGAGTGCCGACAACGCGCTCGACGCCACCGGCAATGGCGTTGAAGCCACGGTCGATGCCACTGGCAACGCCGTTGGCAACGCTGCCGATGCGGTCGAAGATTCGGCTCGCAACGCGACCAACTAAGCTTGGTACGCTTCGGCGTGTCGATCGGAAAAGGGGCTGCCCGCGAGGGTGGCCCCTTTTTTTATCGCCGGGCAAAATGATAAAGTGGCGGAATGAAGATATTTCTGATTCTCGCCGCGGCAGTCCTTGCGTCATGTGGCCGCGAGCAGCCAGCGGCACCGACAACCGAGCAGACCGGCCAGCTCAACGAAGCCGAAGACCTTCTCAACCAGCTCGACAAACAAGAAGGGGCGGCGCCATCCGGCACCGCCCCTCCCCAAAATAA
>JACDEB010000080.1 GCA_013816595.1 Sphingomonas sp.
GGTAACTGAGCTTCAAGAGCACAGTGAAGTAATCCAGGTGGTAGCCGCACTTGGCCGCCAGGTCTGAAAGCGTGGTGTCACGCGCGTCGAACCTCTTTCTGACCTCATGGGCACGCACCAAGAGCTTGATTAGGCCATGGTCTTTGCGGCCCAGGTGATCGCGTGCGGGCGGTACTATTAAACGAACTTCCCGTGTTCGCCGGGTCATTCGCGCCGGCACCGTCAGCCAGCGTGCCATGGCTCCGACGTCGGGGTCATGCTCACGTTGGCCCGCAGCAATCGTTTGTAGATCCACTCGGATCCGCACCTCTCCCGCAGCGACGTCCACGCGCGAGATGAGCTCCTTGACCATTGCTGCTCGGGCTCTCGTGCTCACATCATCGAGCGTCTTACCGGCCTCCGAAGCTCTGCATAGCACCTTCTCGAGCGTCTCAGCCGACCTTGGCACCTCCTCGAGGATGTCGAGCACTGCCCGACGATCGAGCAAGAATGCCTGCAGGCGAGCGACGACCAGGGACTCCAGCTCACCTGCCGGAACCCGGATGACGGGATGCTCAGCGTCATCCGGCCCTTCACGGCGCGAAACATAGTAGCCGTATCGCTTCCCGCCCTTGTTGGTATGGCTTGGCGACATTCGTCGGCCGCGCTCATCGAACAGCCGGCCGACCAGCAATGCTCCGGACTTCTCGGTGCCAATGTGCCCGACCCGTCGAGTCACCGAGTTGGCGTCGATCGAGCGCTGCGTACGATTGTAGGTGTCATGATCGACAATGGCTTTGTGCTGGCCAGGATAGGTCTGATCCCGATGGCGCACCCGGCCGACATAAATGGGGTTTCTGAGCAGCACATACAGCGCTCCGCGGCTGAATGGCTTGGCGCCGGTCTCCCTGCCACCGCGATCGACGCGACGCTTCGACACAATCCCGCGTCTGCGCAGCTCGGCTTCGAGTACGAGCACGGAGCCCAGCTTGACGTACAACTGGAAGATCAGCCGCACGGTCTCAGCCTCGGGTTCGTTCACGACCAGCGCGCGTTCGTGGACATCATAGCCGATGGGGCACACGCCACCCATCCACATGCCCTTCTTCTTCGACGCCGCGATCTTGTCGCGCACGCGCTCGGCTCCAACTTCGCGCTCGAACTGGGCGAACGACAGCAGCACGTTCAGGGTCAGACGCCCCATGCTGGTGGTAGTATTGAAAGCCTGTGTCACCGAGACGAAGCTCGCACCGGCACGATCGAGCACTTCAACAATCCGGGCGAAGTCCGATAGTGCTCGAGTGAGGCGATCGATCTTGTAAATGAGGATCACGTCAATCTTGTTCGCCGCTACGTCTGCCAGCAAGTGCTTCAGTGCGGGTCGCTCCAAGCTCCCGCCTGAACAGCCGCCGTCGTCATATTGCTCAGGCGAGCACGACCAGCCCTCATGCCGCTGGCTCGCGATGTAGGCTTCGCAAGCCTCGCGCTGGGCATGCAGACTATTGAACGCCTGATCGAGGCCCTCGTCGGTCGATTTGCGAGTGTAGATCGCGCACCGAACTTGCTTGATTGGCAAGTCCTGATGGCCCTCAGTCACGGGCCAGCTCCGATGCTGAGTTCTGCCCAGACCGCCTTCGCTGCTTTAGCCCGAAGAACCTTGGACCCGACCACCGCACCCCTGTGATTGCGCGGGCGATTTCGCTTAACGATTCGAAGCGCTGCTCATTCCACATGAAGCCCTCATCCAGCGCGGTCACGCGGTAGGTCTGCCCGTGCCACTCGCGAATGATGCTTGTGCCTGTCTTCAGGCGAATTTCTCGCTCGAGGTCGAGGCTACCCGACCCAGAGAGTTGGCCCGAGAGCTTGTCTAACCTTGCGATAAGCGCGCTCGAAACATGCCCGAACTGCTTCTCCTGCATCTTCCATGCAATGGTTCGTAGGAGCAAGTCGCGAGGGAGCCGGTTCGGCAGGCTTTTGTCAGGATGCCATCGCTGCCACTCGGACCGCAGGTCTTCGAGCGGCAAACGTGCCAGTTCGTCGATACGTTGCTTTATAGGAACACTCACTCGCCACTCCAGTCAAAGGGGCTCTTGAATGCCCCACCGACTGAAGCCCGGCGCATCCGGGCAGTACCCGCTCAGTGGCGAGTCGCGAGAGACGTGTTCGCTCTGATTGCGGCACCAGTCCACTCAATTTTCCGGCGCGGACTCCCTGACGCACTCAAAGGCCTAGTGTCCGGTTTCGACCCATTGCGGACATTAGCGCCGTGACTGAAAAGCGCCCATTCGAGACATTAAGCCGACGATCGCAACTGTCCGAAAACCGCCGTTCGCTCATCTAGTGGTCGGAGCTGAAGCATGACTCACTCGGCGGGGTCGACGAACAATTGATTAACGTCGGCAGCGTCACCGCCTAGCCGCCAATTCTAATCGCGCGCCCAACGCGCTGCCTTATTAGGCCGTGCCGGAGCTGGATTGTTTTGATCAAAACCATAGTCGCGACTGTCGGGTGGGCGTGTGGATTATGTTTCGCCATTGCCTTGAAGCTCGCCAATCGCTCACATCCTGCCGATGAAGGTTTCCAAAAATCGTGATGTGGCATTTACCCCTGCACTCGGTCGGGCTGAGTTGACCGGCTTGTATGATTTGGCCGTGAAGTTCCTGACTCGCGAACACATCTGGCGCGCAGCCTTATTGGCGCAGCTTGCTCCGCACGACGGAGAATCCATTATCGATGTCGGGTGCGGCACCGGTACTTTTGCCATTTTGGTGAAGAAAGCAGCGCCAAAGGCACGCATCGTCGGTCTCGATCCCGACCCAAAGGCGTTGGCGCTCGCGGCCACCAAGGCCGCGGCCGATGGCATCGACATTGAATGGCGGCACGGATTTGCCCGCGATACCGCTGATGCAGGCGCGGCATTTGATAAGATCGTAACAAGCCTGATGTTTCACCAGGTGCCCTTGTCCGAAAAACGCGCCGGGCTTGAGGCGATGTTTGGGGCCCTGCGACCGGACGGTGAACTGCACGTTGCGGATTATGCGCACCAGTCAGACCAAACGATGCGTCGCCTGTTCCGCTTAACCGTGCAGTGTCTGGACGGACTGGAGGATACACAGCCGAACGCCGACGGTGTGCTTGAGGACTTAATGAGCGAGTTGGCGGAGAATCGGGTTTCTCCCAGGACGGTTGTTCGCACCATAACCGGCGCGATCAGCCTGTTCCGAATTGAAAAGTAATCTAAATCAGGCAAACCCATCCGTGCGGCGCCCGCCAACCTTTTGGGCTGGAAACCTCGCGGTCCGCTATCAAGCCTTGGACTATTCGGATTCCAGGTCGATCAGACGCAACCGCAGTGCATTTCCGATGACCGACACCGACGATAAGCTCATGGCAAGGGCCGCCAGCATCGGGCTGAGCAGCAGACCCGTCGACGGGTAGAGAATCCCCGCAGCAATCGGAATTCCAAGCGCATTGTAGCCGAACGCAAACCACAGATTCTGTCGGATATTCCGGACCACGCCGCGCGACAGTTTGCGCGCTCGGATCAGGCCCGTGAGATCGCCCTTCAATAGCGTCACGCCGGCGCTTTCCATCGCCACATCGGCGCCAGTCCCCATCGCCACGCCGATGTCGGCGCGGGCCAGTGCTGGAGCATCGTTGACGCCATCGCCGGCCATTGCCACGACACGCCCTTGCTGCTTCAAACGCTCGATCGCCGCGTCCTTGTCCTCGGGCAACACCTCGGCGAGGACTTCGTCGATCCCGAGCCGCCTGCCGACCGCTTCGGCGGTGCGGCGATTGTCGCCGGTCAGCATGATGATCCGAAGCCCTTCGGAGTGGAGCGCGGCAATCGCGGCGGCGGTGGTCGGCTTGATCGTGTCGGCGACCGCGATCAGCCCGGCGGGTTCGCCGTCGATCGCGACGAACATGACGGTCGCCCCCTCGTCGCGGTGTGCGCCGGCCTGCTCCTCAAAGGCGGCCGGGTCGGCACTTTCTTCGATCATCATTGCCGCATTGCCGATCGCCGCGCGCTTGCCGCTTACCAGCCCGCGAATGCCCTTGCCGCTAACCGACGCGAACTCGGTGACCGGTTCGAGCAAAAGCCCGCGCGCCTCGGCTCCCGTGACGATCGCATGGGCGAGCGGATGCGCACTCGAACTTTCGAGCGATGCCGCAATGCTGAGCAATTCGGACTCGTCGATCCCATCCGCGGCGGTCACCGCGACCAATACCGGTTTGCCCTCGGTGAGGGTGCCAGTCTTGTCGACAACGAGCGTGTCGACCGCGGCGAACCGCTCAAGCGCTGCGGCGTTCTTGATCAGAACACCGCTTTGCGCACCTTTGCCGACCCCGACCATAATAGACATCGGCGTGGCCAGGCCGAGCGCGCATGGGCAGGCGATGATCAGCACCGAAATCGCCGTGATCAGGGCGAACGGAATGCGCGGCGGCGGCGCGGCGAACGACCAGATCGCGAACGCGAACACCGCCGCCAGCAGCACCGCCGGGACGAACCAGGCCGCAACTTGATCGACTTTGCGCTGTATCGGCGCCTGGCTGCGCTGGGCCTCGGCGACCATCTGTACGATCTTCGCCAGCATTGTCTCCGCGCCGACGCGCTGGGCCTCCATGACGAACGCTCCGTCGCCATTGATGGAGCCGCCGGTGACGCTGTCGCCGCTGCGCTTTTCGACCGGTATTGCTTCGCCGGTGAGCATCGACTCATCGAGCGCGGACTCGCCTTCGACGACCGCTCCGTCGACCGGAACCGCTTCGCCGGGCTTGACCCGCAATCTGTCCCCGGGCCGAACGAGATCGAGCGCAACGGTGCGTTCCTTGCCATTGTCAATCAAATGCGCGGTCTTGGGCGCGAGGTTGAGCAATGCCCGGATTGCCGAGCCGGTCTGCTCGCGAGCGCGCAATTCGAGCACCTGGCCGAGCAGGACGAGCGTCACGATGACCGCCGCAGCTTCAAAATAAAGCCCAACGCCGCCGTGGCCGTCCCGAAAAGCGGGTGGGAAGATCTGCGGCGCGACGGCTCCCACGACCGAATAGCCCCAGGCGATCCCGGTGCCGATCGCGATCAGTGTGAACATGTTCAAATGGCGCGTAAGAATGCTCTGCCAGCCGCGGACAAAAAATGGTGCTCCACCCCACAGGACAACCGGGGTCGCTATGAAAAGCTCGATCCAGTCGAGCCTCCGCCCACCGAACGCCTCGACGGTCCCCGGCCAGAAGTGGCGAAGCATGACCAGAACAGCGAGCGGCACAGAGAGCACCGCCGACACCACGAAGCGTCGGCGCATGTCGACATATTCTTTCGATGGACCCTCGCTTGCCGCAAACAACTTCGGTTCGAGCGCCATTCCGCAAATCGGGCAATTGCCTGGGCCCATTTGTACGATCTGCGGATGCATGGGACAGGTGTAAACCGTCTCGCCGTCGTCCTTGGGAGCCGCAGGTCTGTCGCCGAGAAAGATCTCGGGGCGCGTCTCGAACCGCGCTAAGCACTTTGCCGAGCAGAAATGATAAGCGGTGCCGGCGTGCTCAGAATGATATTCGGTCAGGGCTGGATTGACCGTCATCCCGCAAACGGGATCGATCGCTTTTGTGCTGCTTTCTGCCGAGGGCTGGACGTGGCCTTTGAGCGCTATATCCTGCTCAAGATCGCGATCGCTGGGAGACATTGTTGCGCCTTTCTTTGCCGTTTCGCAGACGGAGGAAACCAGTCGGCGATCATCTTTTCACAGCCGTTCGATCATATGCTTCGCTTCGCCAATGGGCCAATCTAATGGTGTTCGTTACCACCGGATGCGACTGAGTGCGTCGCGGGCATGTCCTTCTTCCGTTCGGCAAGTCCCGTCATTATTCCTGGCACGTTCGTGGTTGGCTGGATGAGCATTTGCCTCCGCTCGCGTACCGCACAATCTGACCTACGCGGGTAAGCGGGCGATCCCTCGTATTCGGTCAGCCTTTTCTGCCGCGCCCCTATTAGAAAGGAACGCAAGGCTCGCTGGATTGCCGCTATTGAGGGATGCGCCTGATTTTCGCGTATGAGGTAATAGCTGGGGCAGGAGAAGATGATGCGGAATAATTTGGAGACAGCGCTAGGCCAGCTGGCCCACGCACCTGTGCCAGCACGACTCGCGACACTGGATGTCGAGCCGTTTGACTGGTTGCCGGATCGACGGCGCAGCGCGGATTCCGGCTTTCGGGTCGGCGCTTTCGCGGCGGTTGCGGCAATCCTGATCGGGGTTGCCGGGTCAACGGTTTCATCCGCCTCGCTTGAGGCTCGTCCACTCTCGTCGCCGCTTGGGCCGAGCACACCACTGGCTCCCTCGACATTGCTCGGCGAAGCTCAGTGACCACGGGGCGAGGGGCATTCGTCATCTTGCTCGCCTTGCTCGCCGCGATTGGCGGCGTATGGATCGGGCGTCAGGCTTTTCCCGCAGTACCTCCACCTGGTTCAGC
>JACDEB010000081.1:0-1018 GCA_013816595.1 Sphingomonas sp.
CATATAGTCCATCGACGTTTGAACTGCCGGTGAGATGACATTGTGCAGGATGCTGCCGATACCGAAAACGACCAGCGCGATCAGCCGCAACCCAAATAACGGAGTGAGGATTGTCCGGCTGTCCCGCAGCACCATGTGAATATTCGCCAACCCACCGACGACTATGATCGTCGCTGGCGCGATGTAATTTACCGCTTCGAAATTTTCGGTCAGCGAGAGGGCAAAGCAAATTACCGTTCCGGTAAGCATTGCGGCAATCTCAAGCAGGAGATAGCGGGACTGGCTGATGGTAAATAAGCGCACGGGCGTCGCGCTGGCGGCAGGCTCCTGAGTAAACGACATTGAATTATCTATTCCCAATCCGGGCAAGGTCTAATCTTTCACATTGCAGAACCGACGTTTCTAGCGTGGCCGCCCGACGTCGCCATGACCGACCGTCCGCCCGGCCATCTCGAGCATTCGCTCGAGCGGCACCCGCGCCCGGTCCATCAGCTCGGGCGAAAGCTCGATCCGCGGCTCGAGATCGCGCAAGGCTATATACAGCTTCTCGAGCGTGTTGAGCGCCATGTACGGGCACATGTTGCAATTGCAGTTGCCGTCGCCGCCGGGGACGCCGATGAAGGTCTTGCCCGGCGCCGCTTTCTCCATCTGGTGGATGATGTGCGGTTCGGTCGCGACGAGGATGATCTGGGCCGGGCTGTCAGTGGCGAACTTGAGGATCGCGCTGGTCGATCCGACCATGTCGCTATGGTCGATGATGTGCGGCGGGCATTCGGGATGCGCCGCAACTGGAGCGCCGGGATATTGCGCTTTCAGCCTGAGCAATTCGGTTTCGCTGAATGCCTGGTGGACGATGCAGATGCCGGGCCACAGCAGCATGTCGCGATCGAACCGGCGGGCGAGGTAACCGCCGAGGTGGCGGTCGGGGCCGAAGATGATCTTCTGGTCGCGCGGAATCTGATCGAGGATCGCCTCGGCCGAGGACGAAGTGACGATGATATCGCTGAGCGCTTTCACC
>JACDEB010000081.1:1028-6343 GCA_013816595.1 Sphingomonas sp.
ATGTAGGTCAGCGCGATATGATCGGGGTGAGCCTCGCGGAACGCCTTGAACTGGTCGGGCGGGCATGAATCCTCGAGGCTGCAGCCGGCGTCCATGTCGGGCAGGATCACGGTCTTTTCAGGGCTGAGGATCTTGGCGGTTTCGGCCATGAAGCGGACTCCGCAAAACGCGATCACATCAGCGTCGGTCGCAGCCGCCTTGCGCGACAGATCGAGGCTATCGCCAACGAAATCGGCGAGGTCCTGGATTTCGGGCTTCTGGTAATAATGAGCGAGGATGACCGCGTTGCGCTCGGTCTTGAGGCGAGCGATTTCGGCGAGCAGATCGAGACCCTTGAGGCTGGCGGTGGGTGCGGTCATTTTTGTCCTTCGGCGGCACGCCGGCGGCGCGCGTCCTCGATCGCTTGTTCATAGGGTACGGAGGCGGTGATCCGGGCACCGTCGCTGGTGCCGTCGGTGGGGAAGCGCGCGACGACCTTAACATCGTCGAACCCCGCCGCCATCAGCGGCATCGCGAAGCTTCGTTTGATCGCCTGGCGCGCGGCTTCACGGGCGAGGCGCATCGGCACCGCCGACTGGGCCTGCTTGCGCAAATCGGCAACGGCCGCGGAACGATTGGCCTGATCGAGCTGCTGGTCGTTATTGGTAATCGCGCTGAGCACTCCGCCAGCACCATATTCGCGCGCCGCTGCCAGATCGACATCGGGTCCAGCAACTTCGATTTCGGGCAACATCACCTGCAATGTATGCGCTGCCCCATCCCATTTCACGTCCTCGGGCCGCAATTTGCCAAGGTCGACCTCATAGCGGACGTCGCCGGGCAGGATCAGAGTCCGCTCGCTGCTGAAACCGAACTGGCTGGTTTTCGAGCTGGTTACCGACACGTAGCGCGCGGCAAAGACATTGAGCCGGTTCTGGGCGCGCATCGATTGCAGGCTGGCACTGGCGATGGTTTCGGGATTGGGGCCGCCGAAAATGCTGCTCGCCAGCCGCGCGCCAACGAACAGCAATGCCGCCAAAGCGACCAGCCCAGCGACGATGATCGCGCCCATCACCACCGGCCGGCGCGCCGCTTGCGCTTCGATTTTTACCTGGTCGTCCATGTCTCTCCAGTGGCTGTAACGAGCCCGCGCCGCTCAAGCTCCAGCAA
Organism: Sphingomonas sp.; assembly: GCA_013816595.1. Classification (GTDB taxonomy): domain Bacteria; phylum Pseudomonadota; class Alphaproteobacteria; order Sphingomonadales; family Sphingomonadaceae; genus Sphingomicrobium. Next base: position 2,178 of record JACDEB010000081.1, read on the forward strand.
ATGCGCGAAGACCGATCCACCGGCGGCGATCGTCAGTCGCGGGTCGAGGCCGGGATAGGCCAGCGAAACGATCGCTGGAATATCGCGCGGCTGCTCCTCGACCAGTTTGAGGATCTGCGCTTCGCGGCTCTTGCGGTGGCCCACCAGGTGGCGAAGATATTGCTTGGGATTGGTAACCGGCGGGCCGTGCGCGGGGTAAAAAGTGCGGTCGTCGCGCGCGCGAAGCTTTGCCAGGCTTGCCATATAGGCGCCCATGTCGCCGTCGGGCGGGAAGACGACCGTGGTCGACCAGCCCATGACATGATCGCCGCTGAACAATGCGTCGCCATAAGCGAAACACAAATGATTGGAGGTGTGGCCGGGCGTGGAAACCGCGATCAGCGCCTGGCCGTCGACCGCGACCGACTCGCCATCGGCAAGCACCTGGTCGGGCGCATAGGTCGCGTCGAACGCTTCGTCGGCGCGCGGGCCGATAGCCGCCAGCACCAGCGGCGCGCAACCGATCACCGGCGCCCCCGTCGCCGCCGCCAGCGGTGCCGCCGCCGGGCTGTGGTCGCGGTGGGTGTGGGTGCACAGGATCGCGACCAACGGACGCTCACCGATTGCATCGATCAGCGCATCGAGATGGCCGGGCAGATCGGGACCGGGGTCGATGACCGCGACTTCGTGCGTCCCGACGACATAGGTCTGGGTGCCATAATATGTGAATGCCGAGGGATTGTGGGCAAGCACCCGGGCAATGCCGGGTTCGATGTATTCGAGCTTGGCGTAGGGGGCGTCCACGACCTGCCTTTGCCATGGACGCCCCTGAGGCGCAAAGCGTGTGTTCGAACGCTCCTTCGCCTGTTCGCTAGCGGCGGTCGAACTGGTCGAGCTTGATGTCGATTTCGTCGAGCGATTTCGCGGCGCTCATGACGTCCGCGCGGATCTTTTCGGGATCGACCGAGGCCAGTGCGTCGCGGACCACTTTATCGATGTTCATATTTTCCAGGCTGCTCATCGAGCGGCGGATTTCCACCTTCAGTTTTTCAGGATCGACGCCATTGGCGCGAAGGTCGGCCGCTTCGCCATCGATCTCGGCGATTGCATTGCGCATGTCCTGGCGGGCGGATTCCATTTCGCGCCTGAATTCGCCGTTGCGGAATTTATCGGTCTCGCGTTTGGCCTGGGCCATTTCCTGCGGAAGCCGCGCTATCTGCTCGTTCAATTGCCGGCGGGCTTTGGCGGTTTCGGTGCGAATTCGGGCGCGCTCCGACGGAGTCAGGTCCGACCATTTTTTGGTCACTCCACTGATATGGACGCTGTCGTTGGCAATGAACGAAATATCGCCCGGTCCAATGCTAACCCCGGACGAGACCGGCGCGAGCGCGGCCAGCTTGACCGGCGCAACCGGCGCATTTGGCGCTGCCGGAGAAGCGGGCGAGATCGGTGCCGCGGCACTGGCTGGAGCCGCTGCCGCAATCGATGCGAGGGGCGAATTCGGTGCGGGGGGCGCGGCGACGTCGACGTAGTTAATGGCCCAAGTCGCGGTCAGCGGGAGAGCGACAAGCACCCCCGCGACAATTGCTGCAAAGCCAAGTTTTCGGCGGCGCGGATCGATATGATAGGTCATCAGTGTCAGCCTCTTCGACAATGTGGATGGGCGGTCGAGCGCTCCTGAAAACAGCAGCGTCCGGCCAGATGCGGCCTTGGCGATCGCTTCCCCATAGGAGGCGCGATCGGGGCCATCGGATTTATCCAGCACCCGGGCATCGCAAGCGGCTTCCTGGTCGAACCGGAAAGCGGCATGCGCGGCCCAGGCCAGCGGGTTGAACCACTGGAGGCAGAGCAAGACAAAGGCGATGTGGTTCGCCACCAGGTCGCCGGCGCGGTGGTGGGCGAGTTCGTGGTCGAGCGCCAGCCGCCGCTGGCATTCGGAAAAACGCTGATCGAAATCGAACGGAACGACGACGATCGGGTCGAGAATTCCAAGCGCCATCGGACCCCGCACGCGTTCGGACCGGACCAGACAGATGCGGCCGATCCGGGCCAGCTGGACGCCGTCTCCAAGGATTAGCCGGCGCTGGTGCATGTACAAAGCGAGCCCGCGGATCAGGAACACGGCCGCTCCCGCAAGCCACACCGAGATGAGGATGGTCGGCCAACCCCCGAACAGTCCGACCAGCCCCGGGTCGCCGCCAAGCATCGGCGCTGCGGTCGATCCAGCGGGAAGAACTACAGTGGTGGCCGAAGTCGATGGAATGGCCCGCTCGACCGTCCGGATCAGCGATGGCATCGCCATTCGCGCCGCTGGCAGAAGCCACAAGGCATAAGCGATCGCGGCCCCGAAATGCCGCCGGACCGGCTCCCGAATGGCCAGGACCAGCACCATCAGGCCGCTGGTCGCCACCAAAGTCCCGATCAGCCACTCGATCATGATTTCAGCCTCGCCAGAAGGGCTTCAATTTCGGCGACATCGTCGTCGCCCAACTTTTCTTCCCCGGCCAGTTGGGCAATCAGCGGGGACAGCTTGCCGCCGTACATCCGGCCGACGAACCGGCGCGATTCGGCGCTGACATAGGAATCGCGATCGATCAACGGCGAATAAAGGAAGCGGCGCCCGTCCTTGGCCGGAGCGATGGCCTGTTTCGCAAGCAAACGCGACAGCAGCGACTTGACCGTTGCAAGCGACCATTGGCGGTCACCGCCGACCCCATCGGCAACGTCGGTCGCGGTCAGCGGCAGGCTGGTCGCCCACAGCACTTCCATCACGTCCAGTTCGGCATCACTGAGGCGAATTTCCATCGACTCGCCCCCTTTCGATTACAGGCGTAATCGTGTCGATTACATTTGTAAACGAATAATTCTCACCGTCTCAATTTCCGGTCGAACCCGGGGACCGCCGTCATGCTGCGGGTGCGCCGCGGCGGCCGCGGAATTGAGCAGTATCAACGATGTGATCATCAGGTTCATGGTCATTACCTTCAGCGTCGCTCAGCAACGTTACGCTGCCGATCTGAACGGCCGTTGAACCAGGCGGGCTAGCAGCGGAGGATGTACGGCCCTTCGCTTTCTGCTATTTGCGCCTGGGCCTTGGCGACTTTGGGAACGACCATCGTCTCGATCTTGAGTTGACCGCCATTGACGCCCTTGCACACCGGTCCGGGCAGTGCGACCTGACGCCGCTGGCCCTTCTTCATCGCCCCGAGCTCGACCTCGGCCAGCTGTTCGCCGTCGCGCAGGAACCGCAGGCTCGCCCCTGGTTCGAGCCGCGATCGGGCGGACACGACGATGACCGTGAAGCGGTCGAAATCGACGCACGGCCCTTCGCCGACGCTGGCGGTCGAAAAACATTCGAGGCGCAGGTCGGGCCGGACGATCGGCGGCGGCGGCACGTAGGGCTTGGAGGCTATTTGCCGGGTTTCCTCGGCCACCGACACCGGCGACGGTAAGGGCGGCAGGCTCGAATAAGCGGCAAGGCCATTGTCCCTGGCAGCGCCCGGCGGCGCGCCGCGCGGCTTCAGCGTGAATTCGCCGGACTTTGCGCCCGGGGCTCTTGGCGCGGTGTCGGGCTGGACGGCAAGCAAAGTGCGCATCGAGATTTCGCCATTGATGGCTTTGACCATTTCATCGCGCATCGGCTTGGCCATCGCCTGATTGGCGGCGATCTTGGCGGCCGAATCCCGGAGCGTCCGAAGCCAGTCGGAATCGCTCTGGCCGGTGGTTCCGCACAATTTCATTTTCGATCTTTTGGTCTGGCCGTCGACTTCGGCGCTGATCACCGCTTCGAAGCGGTGGGCGCTGCAATCCTGGATCACTTCGCGCATCGCCGCGCTTTCCGGCGAGGAGCCAGAGCTGCTCGGTGGAACGGCTCCCGGCGCTGCCGCCAAAGCAAGGATCGGAATCAATATCATCACGCTCAGGGATACTCCTCGGGCATCAGTCTAGCCCGCTTGCACAGGCGCCGTGAACCCGGATTGAACTGAACTCAACCCGCGGCCAGCAATCGGCACCGCTCCAGCGCTCGCGGATAGACTCCATCGAAGATGATTTCCATGCTCCGCCGCCAGCTGTACTGGAGCGCATTGGCCCGGGCGGCCTTCGCCATGACCTGCCGATCAGCGTTTAAGACCTCGAGGATATTCGCCGCCATCGCCTCTCCGTCGCCGACCGGGCCGAGTCGTCCG
>JACDEB010000082.1 GCA_013816595.1 Sphingomonas sp.
GCCAGTGCCGTCCTCCGGTTCCGCTTCGCTCCACCTCCGGCCAACACTGGCGATGGAGGTCATCATGCACTAACAATCAAACTGGACCACTCGCTGGGGGCCGGTCATCCGAGGAGACTGACAGGAGAGGAAGTTAACTCACGGCACACAATATAAAATGGCAGATGCTGCCCACCATGTGACTGTGCGGTACAGCCCGATCCCATGTCCGTTTCGACCCAAAGCGGACACTAGGTGACGGAGCAGCATCCCTCGGAACTGCCAATCGTTTTCGCCTCTTGAATAGGAGGGCATGGAACGTCGGCGAAGGAGCAGAAGACACAACAGTTGCCGGCAAGCGGCCGCAACACGGCTGCACAGTGTTTGCAGTCGTAGAAGAACTGACAGGCATCGGTGGGCATCGTTTCGGTGGTTCGCCCGCCGCATTGCGGACAAGTAATGGTGCTTTGTAGCTCAGGCATAGATTTTGGACAGCACGAGCAAGGTTGCACCAATCACCGCCGCTGCCGTGATAGCCCACCGAAAGACAGGGCGAGCACAAAGCGATCCCGGCTGGCAATGCTTAGGTGCGCGCCAGACGATTATGACACTGCCTAATAAGGCGGCAAGCGAGAAAGCCGTCAACAGCCCCGCGTGCGGCTGGGAGACTGAGACAACTGGGGCAAGCCACCCCGCGCCCAATCCACCAGCGGCAAGGAAAAAAGGAAGGGCGCAACAAGCGGCCAGACCAAAGGCTGCTGCGATGCCGCCGCTGACGAGCGCAACCGCGCCGGTAGATTTCACTTCATCTTTCATCGCTGCCGCTTAAACCGGGCGGCGTCTTGATGTCCATCGGCAGGACGGATGGCTGCTTTCCACCCAAGAGCCAAAGTCCGCATTCGACCCAAAGCCGGCATTAAAAGGAAATTTCATTGCAATTCAGTTTGAGCCCGGTCTTTTGATATCAAACCTTTGGTGCTTGCTCGGAGGTATAAATGACTCTCACTGATGTAGCATCGATAGGAAACGTAATCGCGGCGATCGCCGTAGTTATTAGCCTTATCTATCTTGCTCGCCAACTCCAACACGCAAACTTGCTGGCGAAGTCCCACGTTCGCCAGCGGATGGTCGAACAGACGCACGAGGAACTATACGTGCTCATGAAGGACCCCGACTTGAGCGGGTCTTTCCGCCGAGACGCCAAACTGTCGGGCGACGCGCAATCGAAACTGGCCTTCTTTCTCGCAGCCGCGATGCGCCAGCGAGAATGGGAGTGGTATCAATACAAAGACGGGGTCATCGACCAAGATGTTTACCGTTCGTATCACGAAGTCATCGCTTTCCACCTAGGAGCGCCGCGCACGAGAAACTGGTGGGCGGCCGTGGGGCGTCTAGGATTCAATCCAGATTTCGTCGCGGACGTTGATGCCCTACTGGCGGCCCGCCCGCTCACTGATGACTATTTTGAGAAGATTAGAGACTTTGATCCTGGCTGATTGTCGATGACCCAGAACGGGTCCGCCATAGATTTTCATAAGTCGCAGGAGCTGCTCGCGCAGGGTTGGTATTTCTTGTGAAGGTCGACAAGGCTCTCAGGCTGCTCATGCGCGCGGCCCACAACGTGCTGAAGGTCGCCTGGTTCGTTCGGCGGCCCAAGACGTTCGGCGTGCATGCACTCGCGCTAACGCCAGGTGGCAAAGTCATCCTTGTGAAACTCAGATACGCGCCCGGCTGGCGGTTACCGGGAGGCGGCAGGAAAGCGAAGGAAGGACCCCATCGGGCAGTGCTGCGCGAGCTGCGCGAAGAAATTGGTATGACTTCTCACGGAACCTTGGACTTAGCGTGCGAGCTCGAAGAGGATGTTGATTACAAGAGAGACTTTGCATCCCTTTTTGTCGTGCGGGATGTTGAATACCGGCCGAATTGGTCTTGGGAAATCGAGGACGTGATGGAAGCCAGCCTCGACGCGCTGCCCAATGATCTTTCTTCGCGAATGGCAAACTGGCTTCAAGCGTTACGGTCGAAACTTTAGTAGTTTCCAAACAATGCCGGCCGTGGGTCCGCACGGGGTCACAACTCGCGCGGCGACTGAGCCAAAGTGCTTTCCGTAGGTAAACCCCCAGACTTCCCCGTAGGCGACTTTGGGTGCTCGTTGGGAAAATCCTTTCGGCAGCGGCGAAACGGCAGCTAAGCTGTCGACCGATAACGCTTTTCCAAGAACCAGCCCCTGCCTTGCGCGGGTGCCCGAGGAAGGGCGGAGACGAGCGAGGGACGCTCGGTATTGTAGGCGTGCATCCAGCGGGCGAGAGCTGAGGAATCGGACTTCCCTTACGCGCCCAAGCGGGCGCTAAGTACAACGGCCTGCTTTTTACCCATTACGGACACTTGGCTGATGTCCTGATATGATGTCTGATGATGGTCCGCCATTTGCAGGCGCCAAAGGCCATCCTTCGGGAGGGGCTGGATGGCGGATTTCTTTTACGAGCTGCCAATATGGCTCTCGACAATCCTGGTGCTTGGGTCGGCATTGGCGCTCGGATTGGCGAGCAGCACCGGAATCCGAGCATTGTTCCGCGTGAGGACGACCAGGGAAGAGACCGACATCGCGATCAACCTGATGCAGGTCGTTGCGGCTTATATTGGAATCCTGCTTGCCTTTGCCGCCGTCGAAGTTTGGCAGGACTTCGCGGACGCCCAGACCGCCGTGCATCAGGAAGCCGCGACCGGATCGGAGCTTTATCGCGATCTCGCCACTTATGGCGCGGACGCGCAGGCGGCGCGCGGCGAATTGAGAGCTTATGTCGCCAGCGTCGTACGCGACGAATGGCCGCTTCTTCGCGAAGGGCATGGCAGCAAGTCGACGGACACCGCACTCGCTCGTTTGTTCCAGGAATTCGGCAAGATCCGCCCGCATGACGACCGCGACAGCGCGATCTACGCTGAAGCGTTTTCGAAGCTGAACGATTTGGTCGTCCTGCGGCGAAATCGGTTGATCGACAGCCAAGCGGGTATTCCTGCCGTGCTCTGGCTGGTCGGGTTTGCCGGATCGATCTTGATGATTTCCTTCACTTCGGCGTTCGCGGCGGGCCGGTACAATCTGCTGATGATCTCAGGAATATCGTTGACGCTCGGCCTCGTGTTCCTGTTCATCCTGACGGTTGACAAGCCGTTTAAGGGACAGGTCAGCATCGACAGCAGCGAGATGTTTCAATTGCCCGCGCTTTTCGACCAGCTGGACCAGATTGACACTACTGGCCAAGCGCCCTGACGCTTGGTCGGCTGCTGATGCGGGTGTCCGCTTTCGACCCAAGTCGGACATTGAAATATGTGTGCTATGAAACGGTGGGGGAATTGCTGTGAATGCACCGGATGAATTGCCGAGTGAGAACGAAGCCCGGGCATCTCCGGTTTTTGTTAGCTACGCGACGGCTGACCGCAAGCAGGCACTTTCGGTATGCAAAGCCCTGGAACGCCACGGGACCGAATGCTGGATTTCGAGCAGAGACGTCGCCCCGGGCGAGAATTACCAAGAATCGATTGTCCGTACGCTACGCGGCGCGTGCGCCATGGTACTGGTGTTCTCGGATGCTGCTAACAAATCGGATGAGGTCAAGAAGGAACTCTCGCTCGCCAGCAGGTACGCTGTCCCCGTGATGGCGCTTCGGATCGCGGACGTCGAACCGAGCGACGCCTTCGCTTATGAACTGTCCACTCGGCAGTGGATCGATGCGTTCGCCGGCTGGGATCGTTCCATAGAATTGCTGGAGCGACGCATTGCTGAGTTGCGGGATGTTAAAAGCATTACCTTATCTTCGCCCGGCGCGACTGTGCCGCGACGCCCGTTGCCTGTGCGTCGCCGCGGGATCATCGCCGTCACCGCCGGCATGCTTTTGATGGTGATTGCTGGAGCATGGTTGTTGCTCCGCCCGACTGCGCCGGCCGCACATAGCATGATCGTTCGCGTGACCACGTTTCAGCGCCTGTCAGAGGACCTCCCGGCAACAATGCCAGACACCGTCCGAAACGAGATTATCGCCGCCTTCAATGAGGCGGGAGATGTTGGCGTTTCCACAGCTCCGGTACCGCCGCCGGGAGGGGCACCCGATTATGCGCTTTCCGGGACGATCCGCCGCGACGGCGACGAGATTCGGGCGATTTCGCGCCTGTCAAACGAACGCTCCGGCGTGACTTTGTGGTCCGGTAGCTTGGCCTTTGATGCCGATCAGCTTTCGCGCGTTCCTCGCCAAATCGCGGTCCACGCCGGCAACGTTATCCGCTGCGGCCTGTTTGGCGCTTCGACCTATGCGAAATCGATGCCGGACCCGGTTCTCTCGAACTATCTGAAATTCTGCCATTATTATTGGTTCGAAACAGACATTGGCAAGATGCTCTACTCGGCCCGTCGGGTGGTTGCCTCGGCCCCGGATTTTTCTTGGGGCTGGTCTGCGGTTACCATTGCCGCGGGCAACGCACTCTATGAAAATGGTCCGGGGCCCAGTCGGGAGGCACTTCGCAGGGAGGGTCTCGAGGCCGCGGCCAAAGCGCTCGCATTGGACCCTAGGAATAGCGAAGTGCTCGCGGCGCGAACGCGCCTCATGAGTCCCGCCGATTTCAGCGGACAGGAGGCACTGCTGAAGCGAGCGATCGTAGCCCGGCCACTGGATTGCGGCTGCGAGCATTGGCAGTATGCCCTCATGCTCCAGAACGTCGGACGTGACGTCGACGCAGCCGCAGAAGCTGGCAAGGCGGTCGACATGCTCGCGTTCGACCGAGACTCGCACTTGACCATGGCGAAAACACTGAATGTTCTTGGCAAGCGAGAAGAAGCGAAGCAGTTTTTCGTTTCGCTGATCGAGCTCGATCCTGACCGAGACTCTGCGAAGAGCTTTTTGGCTGTGACAGAAGCGACAGAAACAGGCGATTATGCGGCGGGGATCAGCGCTTTGGCGAATCCGAAAAATCAGGCTCCCGCAGCGCAAAGCGCGGCGTTAGCCGGTGCATTTCGAGCGATTGCTTCGGGCAATGCGGCAGCGAAATCGGAAGCAGCGAAGGCCTTATTGAAGCTCCCAGATGATCAACAGGACTATGTCGTCGTTCGAACGCTGGCTGCGCTCGGCGCATCCCGTGAAGCGCTGCAATTGTTCATTAACGGGATCGACTCGCGATATGATTGGCCAGCGCTGCTGTGGTACCCGAGCTTGCGTAGTGTGTTGAACGAACCGGCATTCCCCGCGCTCGCGGAGCGCTTAGGCCTAATGAACTACTGGCGCACCACCCGCCATAAGCCGGATGTATGCGCAATCAACGACCCACCGCCATTCTGCCGCATGATCTAGGCAATAGCCGGGGGCAATAGAATTGCTCGGGACACTCCCGCTTAGCGCATAGTGAAATGCCGCACATCCGTTGCCGCCGTGACGCTGCTCTACGTCACTGTGAATGCTGCTCTCGTGTGAAGTCTCAGTGTCAGCCAGCTGCGCAGTACAGAGCTGCCGCTCGCGTTGGCGGCCTCGGTTGTCTTTGGTGCGTGGGGCATCAAGGCCTTAGCTGCTGTGGCGGTGGTCAGTGTGGTGCGCCATGCCAAGTGCGGTTGTGGAGACTGGAAGTCGGGGAGCGGTGGACATCATTTTGCCTTTTCAGAGGTTGTCATTACCAACTCAACCGCCGTTATCACCGCTTCGCTGGTAAAGGGTTTAACGATCAGCGGATGCTGAGGCATCCGGCTGGCAACTTCGCTTGGACTTCCGGTGATGAAAATTACCGGTATCTTGGGGCCGCTGCAGATCGCATTAACCGCGTCGATCCCACTGCCTGGGCGAAGCTCAACGTCCGCAGTAATAAGGTCTGGGCATCTAAGCTCGGCGGCCCTAATCGCTTCTTCGCCTGACGATGCGATGTCGAACGACCTGAATCCATATTCGCTCAGGATTTGTTCGATTGTCATCGCTATTAGCGCCTCATCTTCTATTATAAGGGCATGCACCGTGTCTCTCCATGGAGCGGGAGCACGATGTCTCTCATCACCTAAGCTCAGGGAAATGAACGATGATACGGTATGAACGGTCTCGCGCAAATTTAGTTGCGCCCTTGACCGGCCCCCAGCGAGTGGTCCAGTTTGATTGTTAGTGCATGATGACCTCCATCGCCAGTGTTGGCCGGAGGTGGAGCGAAGCGGAACCGGAGGACGGCACTGGCGATGGAACGG
>JACDEB010000083.1 GCA_013816595.1 Sphingomonas sp.
TCCCTGAACCGCCACGCGCCCCAATTCACCGAAAGGAATAACCATGTCACTTATCAGTATTATCCTCGTCATCTGCGTTGTCGGCGTCCTGCTTTGGGCAATCAATGCCTATCTGCCGATGGACGCTCGTATCAAAAATATCCTCAATATCGTGGTGGTCATCGCTCTTGTCCTATGGCTGCTCAAGGCTTTCGGCGTTTTGGATAGCCTGTCGGCGGTCACTGTCTAGATGACAGCCATCATCGCCCGCCTGATCGCGCTAGGATGCCCACCAGCGCTCGCCAAGCCGCTTATGGTGGCCGTCGCCGCCCTCGCGCTCCTAGGCGCTGTGGCGGGCATTAAGGGCTGTTATGACCGGCGCGTGGTCAGCCACCACAACGCGAAGGTTGAAGCCGCGACCGCGAAAGCCGACCGCAAGGCCGACAGCCATGCAGCGGAGACGCGCATCGCCGACCAGGCTCGCGCCAATGCGGAATCAACTCAAATATCGGAGGCTCTCCATGAAGCTGGCACTGACCCCATCGCTCGTCGTCGCGCTTACTATGACTGCGTGCGGAAGTTCCAATCCGCCCGTGCAAATCAGTCACCCGCCACTTGTTGACCTGACTTGCCCAGGCGAGCCGGACATCGTGGTATCATTGATGGCCGATCCTAGCGGGCTGGCGTTCGACATTGCGACGCGGTCGGCGGGCGAGAGTTGCCGAGCTGCGCTCAAGCGGGTTTGTGCGTGGCATAAAGAGCGCGGCGCGGAAGTTATCTGCGCGAAACTGTAGCCTCGGCCTCTAGCGCCTCGATGCGGTCAAGCAGCGGAGTGACCGCTGCGGCCATAATGTCATTAGCCGCATCGCTCGGCCACTTGGCCCCGTTCAATGACCACAGAGTCAGAATATCTTTTATCGCCTTCGCAGCGCGTTCGATCTCGGCTTTGCGGTTCATGACTTGGTTTCCAAATTATCCGCGATGCGCTTCAAACTAATGGCGATGCTTAACATCACCGGTGATAGCGTGGCCTCCCACGAAACCGCCTTGGTCTTTTCCAACACGGCTTCGACTGCCAGCGCAGCCTCTCTGGCGTCAGGTTCAAGGTTCATCTCACATCCTCTCTCACTGTGTCTCGGCTTTGCGGTCAACGCGGCGCGAACTTTGCGCTCGACCACGTTCCTATTCGTGTTCGCGCCGCGCAGGGTCGCATCGGCTGTGTGATCATTATCCGGCCGCATCAGCAAAGCGTCCAGCCTATCCAGCAGCGGAGTGATTGCGGCGGTGGCGGCGTCCTCAATGTTGCCGACTTCGGACGTATAAGTTTTCTCGTCCTCCCACATCTCAACCTTAAGCTCCTTCTCAATCGCCCTCGCAGCGCGTTCGATCTCGGCTTTGCGGTCAACCATGATCCTCTCCGTCAGTGAGCTTGAGGGCGGCGCGGGCGACTTCTCCATCTGCCGAACGTGGCCCGCATCGTTTGGCGACCATCTTCAACGCGCTCGCCAGCGTCTCAATAGTCGCGGCCTGTTGCTCGATCATCGCGGCGGCTTCGTGTTCTTCGCAGGTTGCAACAACATCACCGACAGGGCCGGTCCCGCTGTAGCCACCACGCAAGAGGCATTTGCGGGTCATGCACTTGCCAAGGGCGTGCCGATTGCACTGGCGTTCCAAATGCTCGACCAGCGATGTTGCCTTGTCGGTCATTGATCCTCTCCTAGCTTGAGGGCGGCGCTAACTTTGCGCTCGACCACGTTCCTGTTCATGTTCGCGCCGCGCAGGGTCGCATCGGCCAACTCCAGTGCCTCGCGCATCGCTTCAATCCTCGCGGCTTGTTGCTCGATCATGTCGGCGGCTTCTTGGCATCGGTCGCCTATCACCGACAAACCCTGTATCGTATAAAGCGACCGCAGCCGCTCGACCAACGCTTCGGCCTGTGCTTCGGTGGTTACTTCATCGGGCATGGGTTTTTGTCCTTGACCGCTTCCAGTATCATTTCAATGGCTACCGTGGCAGGGCTATGCGATCAATACCAGCCGAGATGCGCTGCAGAAGCAGCAGGCTCTCCCCGCGCTCGATCCGCGATTTGATGCTATAGCCGCGGCCGCAGCGGTTGGCCGTCTTGATGTTCTGTCTCTCGTGCTTACCTTTATTGGGATCGTTGCCGCCATCGCTCTGATATATGGATGGACGGCTTTCCGCACTCACGCTATCGAAGCAGCGCTACGAGAGCTGGACGAACAGCTTCCAACGGAGCTCGCTAAGGTCATGCAGGACGAGGGCCATGTTTACCTCGCAAAAGCACTTAACGACGCTGAGCTCTTGGCCCGGCTTCAGGAGCGATTCATTTCTTTGGACATAGATGACACAGACGAAGCGACCGAAGTTGATACGCAGCCGGATTGGAGGGACAAATGAGGTCAGAGGTTGAGCGCCTGCTCGCTGACTATCGTGAGTCAGCCCCCGTGAATATTGAGGCTCTGATTGAAAACCTTGGGATTGGTTTGGACGCTGCCGCAGACTTGCCTGACGGCATTTCGGGCCACATCAAACGCGAGGACAGTGGAAAGTATGTAATTCGAGCGAACCGGAGCGAGCACATCTATCGCCGCCGGTTCACGATGGCTCACGAACTGGGGCATTTCATCCTGCACAAGTCCATTCTCGACCTCTCTGGTGGCGTGAATGACAACGTGATGTATCGGACGGACAGAGACGCCGCTGCGTACAACTCTCATATCCATGCCATCCATGAGCGCCAGGCGAATAGCTTCGCGGCTAACTTACTCATGCCTGACGAGAAGGTGCGCGAGATTTGGCAGCAAGAGGCGAATGCAAGCGGTCACGTTGCGAAGACTCCGGACCTCCCCACCATGTATAGGCGTTTCGAAGTTTCGCCCTCGGCCATGAAGTGGAAGCTTAACAACATGGAGTTGGAGGTGCGAGATTGACCACTCTTCGTGAGGCGCGGCACGCCCACCAATCCAGTAACGCTTAAGCGGCGACCTTCGGCGTGCGGTTATGCCGAGCCTTCCGGCTCTGGCATGGCGAGCATGCGCTGCAACATACTCGCCAGATCGATCGCATCATCAAACGACAGCAAGACCTTTGCTCGTGACCTATGCCTCCAACGTGCGCCTTTGTCCGGCCATGTCCATATTCAGCTTCTTCTCAAGTTCTTGTAGCAGAGTTTCGGCAAACTCCTTCTGCGCGACGAAGCTTCGGTATTCGCCCTGATAGTATTCCGGCAGTCCATCGGGCTCGCCCTTCGCGGCCTTATGGGGCTTTTGCCTGTAGGCCGCGTCGTCAAATTCGGCAGGACACTCATAACCAAGCCTCTCGGCCCACCCATGCGTAAACACGGCCTGGAGTTTGAAATTGTCGAGAGCCTTGTCGACGTCGCTCCGAGTGTCTGCAACGGCGATGAGTCGCTCAAGTGACTGCGGCACGCATTCGAATGCATCAAACACCTGAGCTGCGGCGGCAATGACATCTGGCGCCAGTCGGTCGAATTCCTCTTTCGCCAGTTCTAACATTCTGAGCCGTTTCTCCGCGACCCTGCGGCTTTCGATTGCGTTTATCTGATAGCCAAATCCGTCAATTTGCTCCTGCATTCCTTGCACGAGGCTCATGATGCGTTCTTCGAACGCCGCTTGGGCGGCTTTGATGTCGCTGTCGTCAAATGGGACTTCGCTCTGCTTAGTTTCTTCAAGTCGGACAATACGAGCCTCTAGCGAAGGCGAGATGTCGCGGGATAGACTAGGAAGCGTTTGCCGAACGTACTCGAACAAGGCGTACACAAAGACGGCTTGCATAATGAGGAGCCAACCCCACCACGGGAGAAGGTTGCCGGTCACGCCCATAACCTTCCCGAGCTTCGGAAAGTTAAACTGGTTCGAAAACACATCATAGAGCGGGAGCGCCGCCAGGATTGCAGCCGACCAACGCACGATCCGAGGGCGGAATATGTCGTGCAGCGTTTGAAGGCGTCCGTTTGCCATACGCGACATCTTGCCCGCTTCGAGCCCCGCTGTGGAGTCCTGGATCGCGCCGCATCTGGGCGCCAATCATGATAGGCCGCCAATCCAGCAGCCAGCATCGCCATCGTAATCTCTGGGGATTTTCCCAACTCCAACGCCCCTCGCAACTGCGCTATCTCCGCGTCCTTGGCTTCGAGTGCATCGGCGGCTTCGTGCATCGCCTCGCGGCACTCTAACCCGCCACCCTTCCGCGCATAGTAAAGCCGCAGCCGCTCGACCAGCTTATCCGTTGGGGTGGTCACTCAACTCTCCATTGCTTTGAGGATTGCGCGGGCGTGGTCGGATGCAGCTTCGGCGAAATCTGGATTTTCGTTGCGCTCAAGATAACGCCGGTCTTCGGTGCCAGCCTTTGCCCACTCGTTGTGAACGGAAGTTGCGCCCTCCGTAAAAGCGGAGGCCAGCGCATCCACCATTTCCTCGCTTGGGCTGGCGCGGGTGTTCCATGCGGCGATTGCGCCTTCGTCTGTCGGCTCGCGGCTGTCTTGGAAAATGCCACATTCGGTGCAGAATACGCCTATCCTGTCGCGGCCCGCCCAATTCTTAGGCTCAATCTCAGCCGCACCCCCGCAAAACGGACAAGGCTTCAACGCTTCGGCCTGTGGTTCATCGCTCATCATTTTAGTCCTTTCCGATTGTGCGCGGGTGTCAGCGCCGCGAACCCGACCAACGCCAACGCCATGTTTCGCTGCGACTGCGCGCAAACCCATCCCGATTGCCCTGTCCGCCACCAGCGTTTCGTCAGATACCTTTGGAGCGGTCTGTCCAGCCAATACGCCCGCGATGCGCTCCAACGCCACGACCGCCCGTTCACCCAGCGCGTTCAGGGCTTCGGTGGTCACTTCATCGGTCATGGCTGGATCACTTTTGGCTTGGGTAAAGGCGACCTTACAATCCTGTCCCGTTCAATGTCTTGATGCGCTTGTTCTTCATTAAACCGCCATTCACCATTCGTTGTCGGCCACCAACCAAACAAACGATAAAGACGTTCGGCTATGCACATTCGCTCTTGGAATAGACGATGCCCATTGCCATAACTAACCACCGCCCAACGAATACGGTAGCTGCCAATCTTCGCGCTCATGTCACTGTCCTTCGTCTGTGTTGGGAGGGGTTGAGTGTCTTAAGGTCTATGTTCGCCGACGAGCGCGGGACATGGCCGACCTCCGTCCCGTCCGGGTAAAATTGGACGCCGTGCTGGTCGAGAAAGTAGCCTTCGCTGTGCATCTGTAAGACAAAGCGCATCGGGCCACGCAAATCGCCACGCCTGTTCCGATAAGTCTGACCATCAACAAGTCGCGGCATCACTTAGTCCTTTCCGATTGTGCGCGGCCAATCAGCGGCCCGCCATAATAGCGAGCAATCGCGCCGCCGGGGTATTGCCAATTGCGTCCGCTCCCACCGCAAGCACGGCATTCGTCCAGCTCCCCGTTGATCTCAGCGTGAAGGCCGTGACCCCTGCAATCATCGCAAGGGATTAAGCGGCCAGCCAGCGCGTTCAGGGCTTCGGTGGTCACCCAACCAACTCCAGCAGCTTTGCGCGGCGCTCAATTAAAACCGGCTCAGGATCAGCGAAGCCATCATGTCGTCCAATGAGGATGGCCTGACGTAGACCTTCCACGGAGGTAGGCCACACGGCGGAGGCGGAGGCGGAGGCGGAGGCGGAGGCGGAGGCGTAGGCGTAGGCGTAGGCGTTGGCGGCGGCGGAGGCGGAGGCGTAGGCGGAGGTGTAGGCGTCGACGGCGGAGGCGGAGGCAGAGGCGGAGGCGGAGGCGTAGGCGTAGGCGGCGGCGCGGGCTTCCGATAATGTCCCTGCATCTTCGCAGGCTTTGGCGCGGCTCTCAAACCCCGCGCCCCGCAACGCAATCGGAACAATCTTGTTGACCGCCCACATCACCAGAAAATCGGCGCGCTTCAATTCGCTTGCAGGGTCGCGCGTCCCAACAATCAGCGGCACCAGCGGTTTAAGCAGCCGGTCGCGCACATCGGCGGGCATCAGATCGTTCAGGCGGATACCGTAGGCGCCTAGCACAGGGCAGGAGCAATCCGGCGTGTCGCTGTGCTTTTCACCGGCGAACCATGCCGCCATTTCCATGAAGCAAAGCCCTTCGGCTGCGCTGGTG
>JACDEB010000010.1 GCA_013816595.1 Sphingomonas sp.
GCTCACCACTTCCTCTGACCGTATGATGTGGCAGCTCCAAGCTGACCACGGACAGAAGCAAGTAACCAGCGGCAGGACCAACCGGGGCAGCTTGACTCAAGGCCCATTACAGAAGCGGACATTAGTAGGACCCGACCAAGTGATCGCGTTTGGCCGAAGGCGGACATAGCAGGCCGAGCTAACCTTCCATTTTAGAATGAATTTGTAGAAGGCGTTCCAATCCAGTAGGTTAGGCCCGCTAACAGACGCAGACGGTCTATGGCGCTTTGCCGCTCCAATTCCTTGTCGTTCGCTTCTCCTAGCATTGAGAGGTCGACTGGCTCCGGCCTAAGAAGGAAACACCAAATGATCACCGGAATTGTGAAATTCTTCAACGCCGACAAGGGCTCTGGCTTCATCGAGCCGATCGATGGCGGCAACGATGCATTCGTGCACATCGGCGAAGTGCAGGCTGCCGGCATGGCTACGTTGGAACAAGGCCAGCGCGTTAATTACGAAATCGAGAACGATGCCAGCGGCCGGGCGAGTGTTGTGAACCTGCAAGCCGGGTGATGGAGCGAAACTGCTTCGCGGCTGTCGAAGGAGATCTGTCGGAAAAAAGTAAGAGGGAGCTTCAGAATGTCGATGCTGCAATTCTACACCGAGCGATCAGCGGACTGCCGGCGCGACGCGGATTCCACGACACTCGACAACGTTCGGCAGCGTTACCTGAGTGCAGCACTTGCCTGGGACAACATGGCCGACCGGGTGCGGCTAACAGAAGCCTACCGAGCAGACGGCGTTGCGCGGAAGGCGGCTGAGCAGAGTTCCGTCAACGAGCTGGCGCTCTAAACCAGGATGACTTTTCAGGACCAGGTGAGCGCGTTTATTGCGGGCCGTGCGCCGGCGCCAATTTATGATAGTTGCGTGGCCGACCATTTGGCACTTAGCCGCACCCAAGTCTCATCGACCGGGCCAGGGTTGAGGCGGGACGGGTCCTTCAGTCGATTTACGGGGCGCTGTTCAGGCTGCTGCACATCGCGGAAAGTAACAGCCTCGGCGGAAGACTGACCCAGCGTCCTTAATGGGTCGATTGCCGTCAGTCCGCAAAGAGTACAAAGCGGACAGGGCCGAAATCCGGCACAACCAGACCGTGTGTGCGTTTGGGAGCCTGAACTCGTGAGGTGCTGAATGCGAACGTTACTGGCCCTTGCCATGATTGCTTCATCGGCGGCGTGTCAGCGAACCCCCGAGCAGCAGCAGGCCGACCTGTTAAGGAACGACGCGCAACAACGCGGCTCCGCCATAGAGAGTCAAGCGGGAACGCAAGCTGATCGGCTGGAGCAGCAGGCAGACGCGCTCAACAACGAGTCCAAGCAGGCGGGCGGTCTCACGGGAGAGCGCTTGAAGGTGCGGGCCGACGCCCTCGCGAAGGAAGCGAAGATCGTCCGGAAACAGGCTGACATGCAGGCTGACGCCATCAAGGAAGCCACGGATGCTCGTATCAAGGCCTCGGAGAGCCGCTAGCAATCGAACGTCCGCAATGGTGGAAAGCGGCTGATCCGCTATGGGTGGAAAGCGGACATTAGCCAATTTCGTGGAAGCGGTTGGATCGATCGCTGTTCCGCCATGCCCAAACTCTATTCGGTTCTAAGCGAACTGGCCGGGACGCCTCTCGCCCCGGCCGCTTCGCCAAGCTACATTTTCATGGAGTTGAGCATGTCGAGGTGCGCCTCGACCACCGGGGCGGCATTGCTGGCGAAGGTCTTGAGCGAGGCGACGTCGCCGCCTGACGCATAGGATTTGAGCGCAGCAAGGGTCTTTCTATGGCCCTCCTTCTGCTGCTCAAGGAACAACGTATCGAACGCCGCGCCCTTGGCAGCTTTGAGCGCGTCAAGCTTAGCTTGGAGCTCGGCGGGAAGTGAAGTCGGCAAGCTGACCACCGGGCTCGCGGCGGCGGCGGCGCTTTTAAGCAGGGCGCTCGACTTGGTGTGATCGGTGACGAGCATCACGCCAAACTTCTTGCACGCCTCGTTGGTCGCCATCGTCTGGGCCAACTTGCCCGAAGCAATTTGAAACATGTCGCTCGCAGCAATGGTCGAGGCGAAGTCCTTCGCGGACATCGGCGCCATCGCCATGTCGTTGGCCATATTCATGTCGCCGGCCAAGCCGTCGTTCATCATCATGTCATTGGTGGCGGTGTCGTCGGTCTCGGCCGGTTTTTGACAAGCGGCGGTCACGATTGCCAGGCTGGCTGCCGCGGCGGTAAGAATGAGGCGCATGGTGCTGTCCTTTTGCGTGGAACTTAGGTGAAGGCAAAACGCGTGCGTGCCGCGGGACGTTCCTCGGCTAAAGCAATGCTCGTCAGGCCGCGCTGGAGCGCCCCGCGGGCTTAAAACGTTGCGGCCGACGTCCGCATTGGGTCGAAAGCGGACACAGCTGAACAGTTCAGGATCGAAACAGCCATGCAATCCGCCGCTGCCATGCAAACAGCAGAGGCACGACCACCAACTCCATCACGAGAGCGAGTTGAAGAGCGATCGTCGGCGCCCCGGCGTCAGCGACCGCGAAAAGCCGCGCCAGGCCCCCGATAACGACTAAACCCGAGAGTGCCAGGAACACCTCGGATCGACGTTCGATACTCGGGATTGACGCAGCGAAGCCCAGGCCCAAACCTAGCAGTAGACCCGACAAATACCGAAAGTGGCTCTCAAGATCGGGATCAACTCCAGCCGACATTTCCTTGAGCATAGCTGGCCCTTCCGCAACGCCCATTGCTCCGGCGGCCAACGGGACCGTGCACGCAAGCGCAACAGCTACTTGGAGAAGGCGGCGTTCAGTGTTTCGGTTCATGACGCAGCACTACCAGCGGCATCGACTAATGTCCGCAATGGGTGGGAAGGCGGACATAGGCAGGCGTACCAGGAGCAGAACGAAGGGGAGATCCGTTCCGCCTCGCCCATGTATTATGAACCGTTCAGATTGCCCAGGCGCACCAAGCAACGAGCAACGTTCCGGCTGCCGCGAGCGTGATGTGTACATAGAGCAGCCACAAGGGAAGGAGCTTTCCAGCGAGTTGGTAGCCGAGGTTCATGACTACGCCTCCGCCCGCTGCGACGGCCAATAGAATGAGACCGAGCATCGCGCCGCCTTCAACGCGGTCGGTTAGGGCGGCATAGGTCAAAAGGGTCAACCCTGAGGCTGCAAGGAAGCCATGCGCCATCGCCAGCCATGATGGCGGATTGGCCCTCTGGGCGATGCGTCGGAAGGCCATCAAGATGCCCCCGGTCGCGGTGAGCAGCAGTAGGATGGAAGCAGTCTGCAACATCGTCACTGAATTCATCGCTAGCCTCGCTTGCCTGACACCACCCGGAGCCGCGCTTTGGAGCCGATTGCGACGGTCTGGTCAATCTTTCGCATATCTCCCGGCAAAAAGGTCGGCCGTAGCGGGCGCCTTGCGGTCGTAAGCCTGACGTCCGCAATGGGTCGAAAGCGGGTCTAAGCGTCTGCGTTCGCTTTCGCTGTAAAGTGTACATAGGTCCGAGGCATAACATCTGGAGTTCAGCAGCTCCGGCGGACGCCTGCGTCGATGGAGGCACCTTTGAAACGACTGATTATTACTATCCTTGCGGATGTCATCGTTTCCGGCCCCGCTCAAGCTGTAACCCCGATGATCGTCTCGGTCTCGATGACAAACTTCAAGTTCACTCCTGCAACCGTTCAGCTGCTAGTCAACGCACCCACGACTTTGCGATTTCTCAATGACTCTGGAGCTGGACACAACTTCGCGGCCCCTGCGTTTTTCAAGACTGCAAAAATCGATCCTGCTTCCATTGGGCTGGTCAGAAACGGACGCGTCGAAGTCCCCGCGCACTCAACGGTATCTGTAGCCCTGACGCCAGCAGCTGGGCAGTTTCCGTTGAAGTGCAGTCATACCTTACACGCGACTTTCGGAATGCGAGGAACGATAGTTGTGCGCTAAACGCGTGTAGCTCGGTCCACGCTCGGTAGCCGCTTTCGCTCAAATCGAAGAATGCGCAGCCGATGGTCCTTAAGGCACCCTAATGTCTGCTTGGGGTCGAAAACGGACTTTATTCCCCGACACCAACGTTTGGAAGAGCCCCCGGAGACCGGGCGTATCGCTCACACGGCCGCCGTCGATTTGAAGGGCTTCCCTGGCAATCGATCTGCGTCGTCGTGTTCGTCAGCCCAGTCCGCGCGGCGGGGGAGCCGCGAACTGAAAAACAGAAACGGAAGCTTCACCAGCAACAGCTCCGAGTGGATCATTCTGTCCAAGGCCCTTTCCCACCAGGCCGAATCCCTCTTTGCGTTCGCCTCGAGCCAACCGTCGTAGGGCGCCCAATGACTCGGCTCGTCCGCCTCGATGATGCGAAAAATCTTCATCAGACCGCGGTCGCTTTGAACTATCCGGTTGCGCAACAGAATTTCGACCTGACGATAGCCGCGCTTCTCCGTCAATGAGATGATCCGGCACAAGCGCGCGAAAAGCGCGCCGTCTCCGATCATGCGTTCGGGTTGCAGTTCATCGATCCGCGCGCCGAACATAATCTCGATAAAGCGATCGATATGACCGCATGCCCGATCAATCTTGAACGGCATGACCCCCCGCCGCTCGAACCAGCGACGAAACATTAGATAATGCTTCTGTTCGTCACCGCGATGCTTCTCGATCTCAGCGATCAATTTGAGATCCTCAGGCCACCGCGCGCGCACCGCCCGAAGAACTTGGTCGATAGCAGTGTAACCCCGGTGCTCATTATAGATGTAAATCGATCCTATGAGTTCGAGATAACGACTTTGAAGGAACCTAAGCAAACGCGGCTCCTTGGTATCGCCGAGTGTCGTGTCAATCGAGGTCACCGATCGATATCTTCTGAAGGCGTTTCAACGCCGGCTCTCGTCGATTGTTCATCTTCCCGCTGTAGCAATAATCTGCCCCTCAACATGCCCACGATTGATGTCACCGCCTCCTCCGACCCATGCTCCCGGCAAACAATTGCGCGTGCCGCATCGGCCTCCTCCTGAAAGGAAGGGGTTCGAAGCAATTTTCGAAGGATCGGCACGGCTCGGGCTGCCGTGAAACGGTTTGCCTTCAAGGATAGCCCCAGACCCATCCGCTCAATGCGGCGGGCGTGGTCACTTTGGTCACCCATATGAGGGACAATCAATTGCGGCTTGCCCGCTCGCAGCGCCTGGCCCGTCGTGCCCACGCCGCCGTGATGGACGATGACAGCCGCGTGAGGGAAGAGAAGCGAATGTGGCACATAGCCGCAACGGATGATCGTCCCGTCCACGCTTGCGTCACTTTTCTCACCCATCAACATTACGGCTCGCACGCCCAGGGATCGCGCCGTTGCCGTGGCTTGCTCGTAAAACCTGCCCGCACCATCCACCGCGAACGTGCCCAGCGTGAACACGACCGGCGCGGGGCCATCGCGCAGGAAGTCGGACATGACAGGGACGAGGACCTCTTTTCCGCCCACCCGCCTGTCGAAGAATGGGAACCCGACAATTTTCGTGTTGCCGGGTGCATCGGCCGGCAGTGGTCCGAAGATCTTGGAGTAGCAGCCCAGGACGAGAGCCGCTTTGCGTTGTGGTTCGAGCATGTCGGCCGCACCTTCCGCGTCCAGGCCATGTTCGATGCGCACCGCGTCAAGTTGCTGTGAGTAGAAGCGCTTGAGGAACTGCCGCATGGTCGCATAGACAGCGCCGTTCCACAGCGCCCCTGCACGCCCGACGGGGGCCTGCTTTGCCATCCAGAAGTCAGGGGTCGAGGGTGGATCGTATGACGAGAGCATGGCCATCGGCTGTAGCACGGCGATGATCAATGGAATGGCTCGTTTCTCGGCGATGATCGGCGCGGCGAATACAAAGGGGGTCGCGATGATCGCCTCGGCATCGGCAGACACTTCATCCAGCGCCCGCGTGCATGAAGCGAGCGACGGAAGAAGAATGCGTTCGAGGAACTCGCGCTGACTGGACATGAGCAGCCTAACTGCGTCCTCTTTCGAGATCCCCATTTCTCGCCGGATCGACTCGAAGCTCGGTAATATGGCGACTGTGTCGAGGCCAGCCGCTCGGGCCTTAGCTTCCTGGTCCTCTGCTACAGCCAAAAGTGGACTGAAGCCGCGCTCCTTCAGGGCAAGGCCGATCGCGATGAATGGATGAAGGTCGCCGAGCGTGCCGATGGTGGTGAGGGTCAGCCTTCGCATTGCCTTCCTCAGTCGCTAGCGGCCACGGTCCCGTCAATCCCCGCGCTCCTCAGGCCGACCCTTTGCGATCCTGTTCGCGGAACCGTCGGCGGCGGCAAGTCGGCGCCAATGGAGCTGCTAATCGATCACGAGATCCTCGCCTAAACGGCAGGACTTCGCGCACAGCCAGCTGACGAGCACGTTTCCGTGGACGATTTCTCGGCCATGGCTGAACCGCGATTGCTATCCTAACGCGAGCCGAGGAGCATGTCTTCGGCGCGATGCAATATCCGACGGCACTGGCGAAGCGCCTCCCGTACTCACGGTTGGCTTCCTTCAATTCGGCTTCGTCGGACTTGTTGGCCATCTCTTCTCTGCAAAAGCGGCCCAGCGATGGGGGATACGCTGAGCCGCTACTGCAACTGACAGTCGCAGGCCCATGGGGCATGGAGCGACCGTCAGAGCGGCAACGGACTAAGTGAGGGCAGGTTCCAAGCTGACGAGCGAGCCGGCGCACATTCTGGAACTCGTGACTGATCGATCACGCGCGGTCAGCGATTACTCAAGTGGCGTTGGCAAAATCGTCGAGGAAGTAACAAGCTATTCCCCATGCAGTGTCGCCGTGAGGCCGATGTCTGCAATGGGTCGAAAGCAGACCTAAGCTGCTAACGTCCGTAATGGGTGAAAAGGGGACATCGCGGCCAGCCTTTAAAAGGCCGGTCATGGCCGACACGGGACCGTCTGCTTCGCAGTGCCGGATTTAAGTTTGAGCAGATCTTTTCCTAGGGCAGCTGCAATCCAAGTCATGAAATCGAACGAGCAGCAATGGATAATGCTTCTGGCGCAGCTTCCCGCTGCGCCCTCGAGTGCGCGCGTCGCGTTGTGGCGTCGCCTTCGCGCGGCAGGCGCGGCCAGCCTGTTGAATGGCGCTTGGGCGCTTCCGGCACAAGAGAGGCACGCTGCTCTATTCCTGCAACTTGCGGAAACGGTGCGGGCTCAAGGCGGAAAGGCCGCCGTTTTCCATGCGCAAGCCGCCGGCGCCGACGACGAAGCGACTATCGAATGTTTCCGCTCGGATCGTTCGCGCGAATATGGCGAACTCGACCAGCGTTGCGCTGCCTTCTTTGCCGAGATCGAGAAGGAACAAAGGCTGGAAAAGTTCACCTTTGCCGAACTCGAGGAAATCGAGGACGACTTCCACAAGCTCGCGGCGTGGCTGGCGAAGATCGAAGCCCGCGACTTCTTTCCCGGCGAGCAAAGGACGCTCGCCCGCGATACCCTCAGGCGGTGCGAGGGCGCACGCGTCCAATTTGCGGAGACCGTCTATGCCCGTGAAGGCCTTGAGCAGCCTGATGAGGAAATATCACCGATGGATTAGCGCGGTTGCTGCAATCTTCCTTCTGATCGTTTCGACCACCGGCGTGACGCTGCAAGTCCAGAAACTGACCGGAAGCGATGGTGAGGCCGATGCCGAGGGCCGGGGAAGCGCGAAACCCGCGCTGACCAGTGCGATGGAGTCACCGGTTTATGCTGCGTTGGCCACGCGAACACTCGATGCTGCGCGCCGCCGAGCTCCCAACGCCCCGATCACGTCTGTGACACTTCGCAGCGCCGATGAGGGAGTCGAAGGCGTTGTGAGCATTCCAGGCGAGCCACCACGGGAAATCGTCGTCGATGCACGTTCAGGTCGCGTGATCAGCGACGAGCACCACGAGGAATCTCTGATCCGCCGAATTCACAGCGGTGCCATCCTCGGCGAGCCCGGCACGGTCCTTGGTATTCTGTGGGGCCTGGCCTTGGTCATTCTCTCGATCACCGGCGGCTGGGTCTATCTCGACATGTATCGCAAACGCCGCCGGAACAGCGGCAAGACGGGCCTGTTCTGGTGATCCGGTCCGCTCCTGCGCCGCGCCGCCGATCGAGCTGCTCATGGCCGCTTCTCGCAGCCGTCGTGGCCGGCAGCCTTGGATGGCCGGCATTTGCTCAAGACTCGTTGGGACCGCCCGCTCCAGCAACATCCGAACCGCCGCCGGCACAGCCGAGCGACGAAGCATCCGCTGCCAAACAAGGCTTCTCCTTCAACCCGGACGCGGGAATCGTCTACCAGTCGGGCGACTTCCGGGTAACGGCATGGGGTTTTGCTGAGCGCGCCATCGACTTCAGCGGTCCCGACTATTTCCGCCGCTTCCGGCAGGGAGCGGAGATCGATCTGCCGCGCCTGTCGGACAGCGTGCGCCCGGCGATTGTTTATGAAGTCGATCTGACCAACACCAACTTCTTCGGCGACTTCGGTGGCAAAGGCGGGAAGGTCGGCCGGCGCAACTTCGAGAATTTGTTCGTCGCCCTCCAGGATCCCGACGACCCGGGCAAGTTCAGACTGCTGATCGGTGAAAACACGCATATCCTGTCGCGCGACGACAATCTGTCATCGGGCAATCTTCCGACCATCAACCGCTCGCTGATTCTCGAGGAACATGGTTCGGTCAACAGCTTCGGGACGCAATTCGGAGTCCAGTTCCAGAAGGCGCTTTCCGATAAGCTGACCATTCAGCTCGGCGCGCAGGATAACCGAGGTTCGCTCAACGCCGCCGACGCGCGGTATGAAATCGGCAACTCGCTGTCGGGCAAAATCATCCTTTTGCCGCTGAACGCCGGCGGACGAAAGCTGACAATCGGAGCGGCGGTCGACCACACCCGCGACATTCGCGACCGCGTGTTCACGCTGGCGACGGCGATCGGAGCGGTGCCGCTCGGGGGCGTGGCGGCGACCGGCGACAAGCTCACCGGCGAGGCCGACATAGCCTACACCTTCCCGCTGTTCGGTCACGCCACGACGCTCGAAGCCGAAGGGATATATTCGCGCTTCTCGGCAAGCCATAGCGGCGTGGGCGGTGGCTACGCGATGGCGCAAGTCTCGCTGTTCGACGCGCCGAAAACCGGCGATCTCGACCTCTTCGTGCGCTACGACGTGGTGAGCCTCGGCATCGACGGCATCAACCGCCGAGCGACCCAGCACGCGCTGCGCGCCGGCCTCAACTACAACCTCCCTCGCACCAACAAGCTTGCCAGCCTGCACGTCGAATATGCTCATAATGCGCTCAGCGGACCCACCGCGATCGTTACCGACCGTAATCCCGGCGACGAGTTTCGGATGGTTCTGCGGGTGAGCCTGCAACGCTACGTCCGCCATTAGGG
Organism: Sphingomonas sp.; assembly: GCA_013816595.1. Taxonomy (GTDB): domain Bacteria; phylum Pseudomonadota; class Alphaproteobacteria; order Sphingomonadales; family Sphingomonadaceae; genus Sphingomicrobium. Next base: position 9,387 of record JACDEB010000010.1, read on the forward strand.
GATCGCATGGACTTCCTCATTATCGGCATGACCGCGTTTTTCGCCTCGGGGCTGACGCGGGCAGAGCGTAGGTCGGATCGCTAACTGATCCAAAGCGCCCCAAACCTTACCCAAGCGCGACCCAAAGGCTTACGGCCACAACGCAGCCACTCGGCGAGCTTGCCTGTGAAAGGGCCGGTGCCGCTTACAGGACTCGAACCTGTGACCCCCGCATTACGAATGCGATGCTCTACCAACTGAGCTAAAGCGGCTTGGCCCCTGCGAATTGGAGCGGTTGGCGCACTAACAGCGCGCTTCGCGGCGGGCAAGGGCGCCACAAAATCGACCGTGAGCGAACAACTTAACGCTTTGGTAACCGTGTTTCGCCATTTTCCATGGTCTATGGAGCAGGTGGGGCCCGAGTGAATGGATAGCTATCGCGATTTTCCGAGCGATTATGAGCCGGGGTCTTCGTCAGAAGCCCCGGACCATTCAGTCGATGTCGCCGCGGCGATCGGCACCGATGAGCGGCGGATGCACGTCCGCGCCTATAATTACTGGGTGTCGCTGCTCGACGGGCGCGATTTTCCATCGATCGAGGACCTCGAACCTGGCGACCTCAACGACTTTTCCGGCAATAGCGTGCTGCTCGATTTCACCTGCGGCCGCGATAATCCGGCAATCCCGTACATCGGCGGCGCAATCCGCGACGAATGCGGGCTCGATGACGACACGCGGATGATTTCCGACGTTCCCAGCCGCTCGCTCCTGTCGCGGCTGACCGATCATTATATGCAGATAATCGCCAATCGCGCGCCGGTCGGGTTCGAAGCCGAATTCGTCAACCAGCGCAGCCAGAACATCTGCTATCGCGGGATCCTGATGCCCTTCTCGTCGGACGGGGAATCGATCGATTTCATCTACGGCGTCATCAATTGGAAAAAGGAAGATGCCGATTTCGCGAGTTCGAGCGAGGTGCTCGCAGCGCCCATGTTCGAGCAGCCAGCGGATTTCGAGCCCACGTTTGAGGAGCAAGCGGACGCGCCGGTGAGCGCCGCAGAACTCCAACTGGACAACGAGCTTGTCGTGACGCCTGTGGGCGACGACGCCGGGCTGGCCGATTTGCTGTGCGCTGCGCGCGCAACCGCCGAAGCCGTCAAGGCTGGAGAAGGGCGGACCCGGGCGGCACTCTATCAGGCCTTGTCGCAGGCCTATAATTTCGCGCTCACTGCTCGCGGCAGTCCCGACGATTTCGCCCAACTGCTGGCTGATACTGGCGTCAAGGCTCAGGCCCGCGCACCGATGACCCCGATCGTGAAACTCGTGTTCGGGGTCGATTACGACAAGTCGCGGTTGACCGAATTCGCAGCCGCATTGTCATTCGCCGACCGCCGTTCGGTCGCCCCTGGTGGGTTCGAACCGTTCATCGTCGGCCAGCAAGGCGGGTTGAAAGCCTTGGTCGCCGCCGAACGCCAGGCGCGGCGTCCCGCCGACAAGGGCGAAAACAGCAATGAAGCGGCCCGAACTACACTGCGTTCCGCTCCGGTTCTGTCGCTCGACCACTTCGGCGACCATGGCGAATTCGCGCTGCTTGTCGTTCGCCGCTCGGCCGATGGCGGTTATGAACCGGTTGCGCTGGTTGCGGACGACGGGCTGACCGACCGCGCCATTCGCAAGGCGGCCTGAAGCCCGAATTTCGCTCGACACGCCGCCGAAATTTCGGTGACGGCCAAGGGAAACATCGCTGCGACGGGCTTGTCCGGCCAAGGGGCGGGGGTCTATAGGCGCTCGCCAGCGCTACATCCTCCGGAGCATCAGCAGTTCATGACCGTTCACACGCGCCTGGCGCCGCCGCTGGTCGAGCTGATCCGCAAAGCGCTGACAATGAACGCCCTGCCGGGGGAAATCGAGAGTCTGAGCGAAGCGGCGGAAAAGGATGCTGCCGAATTCCTCGCCCAGGTCGCGGCCAAGCGCAAAGCGGGTGACGTCGCGCTCGCCATCCAGTCGCTCGGCGGCAAGGCCGGGCGCCGGCGAATGCGCATCGCGATCGTCAATGATGACATGCCCTTCCTGGTCGATTCGATCGCCAATGCATTGGCCGGACGCCAACTGACCATTTTCAACCTGCTTCACCCCGTCGTGTGCGTGGAGCGCGACGACAAGGGCGTTCTGACGTCGATCGAGCCGATGTGCTCCGACAAGAGCCGCCGCGAATCGATGATCTATATCGAGCTCGACCGCGCCGATGCCAGAAACCGCCAGACGCTCGCCGCCGAATTGCGTTCGGTCCTCGCCGATGTCCGGGTCGCGGTTCGCGACTGGCAGCAGCTCCAGTCGAAGATGCGCGACGACGCTGAGCTAATCGCTGAACCCGAAGCGAGCGCTCTGCTCGACTGGTTCGCCGATGGTGCGATGACCCTACTCGGCTATCACGTCGAGCGGCCCGGCAAGCCGCCGAGCGGCGGCCTGGGCATTTTCAGCCGACCGGGTGACCCGACTGACGACGGCGGCTGCGGCGAAGCAATCCGCTATCTCGATCAGGGCGGCGACGTACCGTTGTTGGCAAAAGCCGGGCTCCGGTCAACCGTCCATCGCCGGGTTCCGCTCGACTTGGTCGTCGTCCCCATTCGTGAGCAGGGCAAAGTCACGGCGATCGGTGTTCACGCCGGGCTGTGGACCAGCGAGGCCCTCAAACTGCCGCCCGGAGAGGTGCCGATCCTGCGCGAACGGCTCAAGAAGCTCGATCAGCTGTTCGGCTTCGATCCCAAGGGCCATTCGGGCAAGGCGCTGCGCCACGCCGTCGCGTCGCTGCCGCGCGATCTTTTGATCAACCTCAGCCTCGCTTCGGTGCGCGACCTGGTGATGATGGCGATGTCGCTGGCCGATCGACCGCGCCCGGCCGTGGTCCAGGTCCGAAGCATCCTCAAGGGCCATTTGTTCAGCTTCGTCTGGCTGCCGCGCGAGGAACTGACGACGGCCCGGCGAATGGCCATTGCCAAGCTGCTCGAGGACAAGGCCGGAAGCCCGGTAACCAGCTGGTCGGTCGAGCTCGGCGACGGCGATTTGGCGCTGATCCGCTATTCCCAATTCATCGCCAATGACGCGCCATTGCCCAATTCGCGCCAACTCGACGATGCAGTGGTCGAAATGGTCCGCGGTTGGGAGCCGGGGGTTGAAAGCGAGCTGATCCGTCTGGCGGGCGCGTCGCGCGCAACCCGCCTCGCCTTGACCTACATCGGCAATTTCCCGGACGAGTATCGCACCCGCACCTCGCCGAGAGAAAGTGCATCGGACATTTTACGGCTATGCTCGCTGTCAAGCGATCTTGACCGGGACGTCCGCATTTCTCCCGATGGCGGGGTCGATCAGCGTCAGCTTCGGCTCAAGACCTATCGCCGTGGCGGCGTGATCGCTTTGAGCGAAGTCGTCCCGGTCCTCGAGAACTTCGGCCTCCGGGTGCTCGAGGAAATACCGACCATGCTCGATGGCGGGATCGGCTATATCCATGACTTTTCGGTCGAGGTCGCCGACGCCGCCCATGTCAAATCGATCCTCGCCCGGGTCGGCGAAATTGAACGCGCGATCGCCCATGTCCTGTGCGGCCAGGCAGAAAACGACGAATTCAACCAGCTGGTGGTCTATGCCGGGCTGGAAACCCAGGCGGTGGTGTGGCTGCGCGCCTGGTTCCGCTATTTGCGCCAGACCGGGAGCAGCTTTGGGCTGATTACCGTTGTCGACGCACTGCGCCGCGAGGCGGCCGCCACGCGAGCGCTGGTCAGCCTGTTCGCTGCAGCCCACGATTCGGATCAGTCGGGCAGCGACGATGCCGCCAAAATCCGAACCGCGCTCCATAGCGCTTTGGCGGGGATTCGCTCAATCGACGACGACCGCATCCTGCGCCGCTTGTTCGCGCTCGTTGAAGCGATTGTCCGAACCAATGCGTTCGCACCGGCGGCCAAGGAAGCACTCGCATTCAAGATCGATTCCGCGCTTGTGCCGGGACTTCCGGCGCCGGTGCCGTGGCGCGAAATTTGGGTCTACAGCCCGCGCGTCGAGGGTATTCACCTGCGCGGCGGCCCGGTCGCCCGCGGCGGGCTTCGCTGGTCCGACCGGCGGGACGACTTCCGCACCGAAATCCTCGGCCTGATGAAGGCGCAATTGGTCAAGAATGCGGTCATCGTTCCGACCGGAGCCAAGGGCGGCTTCTACCCCAAGCAATTGCCCGACGCCGGGCTGGACCGCGACGCCTGGCTTGCGGAAGGGACCGAAAGCTACTGCATTTTCATCCGGTCCTTGCTCTCGGTCACTGACAATCTGGTCAATGACAAGGTCGTTCATCCCGAAAAGGTTGTCATCCACGACGGCGACGATCCCTATTTCGTGGTCGCCGCGGACAAGGGCACCGCGAGATTCTCGGACATCGCCAACGGCATTGCGCTCGACCGCAATTTCTGGCTCGGCGACGCCTTCGCCAGCGGCGGATCGAACGGCTATGACCACAAAGCGATGGGCATCACCGCCAAGGGGGCGTGGATTTCGGTCCAGCGTCACTTCCTGGAAATGGGCGTCGATGTGCAATGCGAGCCGGTCACGGTTGCGGGTTGCGGGGACATGTCCGGTGACGTGTTCGGTAATGGGATGCTGCTGTCGAAGACAATCCGGCTGGTCGCTGCATTCGACCATCGCCACATCTTCCTCGATCCCGATCCTGACGCGCATAAAAGCTGGCACGAGCGCGACCGGATGTTCACGCTGCCGCGATCGAGCTGGGACGATTATAACCGCAAGACCCTGTCCAAGGGCGGCGGAATATTTGCTCGCACCGAAAAATCGATTCCGCTCAGCCCGGAAGTCCGCATATTGCTCGGCACCGACGCCACCGCGCTTGACCCGACCGCGCTCATCAACCTGATCCTCAAAAGCACCGTCGATCTGCTGTGGTTTGGCGGCATCGGCACCTACATTAAGGCTGCGGCGCAGAGCCAGAGCGATGTCGGCGACCCGTCGAACGACGCCTTGCGAGTCAGTGCCGATGAGGTCCACGCAAAGGTTATCGGGGAAGGCGCCAACCTTGCCATCACCCAGACCGGGCGGATCGAGTTCGCGGCCCGCGGCGGGCGCATCAACACCGACTTCATCGACAATTCGGCGGGCGTGGATTGCTCGGACAATGAAGTGAACATCAAGATCCCGCTCAATCGCGAAATGCGCGACGGCAAACTGACCTTGGCCAAACGCAACGCTTTGCTGGCACGGATGACCGACGAAGTGTCCGACCTCGTGCTCGAAGACAATCGCCTGCAGACGCTGGCGCTGTCGATTGCCGAGGCGGGTGGCTCGGTCGGACTACCCGGCCAGGTCCGGACACTGGAACTGCTTGAGGCGAGCGGCCGGCTCGACCGCCGCGTCGAAGGGCTTCAGTCGAGCGAGGACTTGCTGCGCCGGGCGCAGGACGGGCGCGGACTGACCCGGCCCGAACTGGCGGTCCTGATGGCGGTGTCGAAGCTCGAACTTCAGGATTCGGCGGAAGGGCTTGGACTGGCCGATGACAAGCTGATCGCTCCGCAATTATTCGATGCTTTCCCGGCGCCGATGCGCAAAGCGCATGCGGCGGCGATTCGCGCCCATCGGCTGCGCAACGAAATCCTGGGCACCAAAGTCGCCAATCGGCTGGTCAACCGGCTTGGCCCCGGGGTTGCCTTCGATCTGACCGAAGAAGAAGGCTCCTCGCTCGGTCAGGTGGTCGCAGCTTTCCTGGTCGCGGAGCGGTTGCTCAACCTTGACACCTTATGGGAAGAAATCGAGCAGGATGCGCTGCCCGAGACGGTTCGCATCGAACTGTTCATCATCGCCGCGGCAAGCGTCCGAGCGCATCTGTCCGACATCATTCGCGCGGCGAGCGGCGAAACGCGGGTCGAAAAGATGTGCGCCTTGCTCGAACCCGGCGTTCGCAAAATCGGCACCGCGGCAACCAAGCTCATTCGTTCGGAAGTGAAGAACGAAGCCGAGGCCCGCCGCGACCGCTTGCTCGCGCTTGGCGCCAGCGAGGATATCGTCAAGGGCCTCGTCCGACTCTATGAGCTCGACGGCGTTTTCGGCCTCGCGGCGCTCGCCCAACGGCGCAAGATCGACGACGTCAGGTTGACCCGCGCGTACACCCGGCTCGGCGAAGCTTTGTCGCTCGACTGGGCGCAGCAACAGGTCGCGCGGTTCATTCCGGCGGACCAGTGGGAACGCTTGCTGATCGCTGGTTTGGCCCGCGATTTCGAACAATTGCGGATCGAATTCCTGTCGCGCGGAAAGGGCAGTGCGCCCGACGACGCTGTCGATGACTGGCTGGCGGCGCAAAAGGACCGCATCGACCAGTTCCGCCAGCTCATCGCCCGGGCGCGAAGCGAAGGCCACGTCAGCGCCTCGATGCTCGCCCAGATTGCCGGCCAGGCGCGGATCTTGCTTGCTCGATGATCCGCGCGGCGGTGCTTGTCCCGGCACCGGACTATCCCGAGGACTGGGCGTGGGCGTTCGACGTCGAGGCTGCGGCGCTGCAGCGCGGCGGGATGAAGGTCGAGGCGCGGCCGTGGAGAGACCCCGGCGACCTTACCGACTTCGATCTGGTGCTGCCGCTGGTGGCCTGGGGTTATCACTTCGATCCGAAGCGCTGGCTGGATTTGCTCGACCGGTTGGAAAACGAACGTCCGGTGACGGTAAATCCGATCCCGTTGCTGCGCTGGAACAGCGACAAGGTCTATCTCGAGGAGCTTGGCGCGAAGGGCATTCCGACCGTCCCGACGGCACTTGTGGATCAGCTCGATATGCAATCGATCGCCGAGGCCCGCGACCGTTTTAGCGGCGATCTGGTGATCAAACCGCCGATCTCGGCCTCGGCTTATGGAACGCACCGGCTGGGCCCGACCGATTACCTGCCGGCAGAGGTGATTGGCCAGACGATGATGGTCCAGCCGTTCCTGCGCTCGGTGATGGACGAAGGCGAATATTCACTGATGCTGTTCGATGGCGAATTGAGCCATTCGATCATCAAGCGCCCGACCGCCGGCGATTATCGCACCCAGCCGCACCTCGGCGGGACGGAAGTCGCCTGCGCCGTTCCCGATGGAGCGCTCGACGTCGCCCGCGCCGCGCTTGGCGCCGCGCCGGCCCCGGCGGCTTATGCCCGGGTCGACCTCATCCGCCTCGATGACGGTGCATTGGGGGTGATCGAACTCGAATTGATCGAGCCCAGCCTGTGGCTCCAGTACGCCCCCGACCACGGCACATCATTCGCCGCCGCGATCGCCGCCCGCGCGCGCTAACAACGCCGAGACGATTTTGGGGGTGGCGACCAATGGTGCTGCTAATTAGGTCGTTCCCGAACCACCAGGCGAACGCGCAAGCTTATCTGCTTCTCCTTTTCGGACAGTGCTTGATATCCTGCCGGCATGCGAAGGCTCCGACTGGAAGGTGGTCGGGATTTACGTCGATTGAGCGCCGCGGCCGAGCGCGAATAGCCACTGGCGGATCGCGGAGGTCAGATTGGGCGGGCGATCCGCTCCGAGCCGCTCGGCATCGATTTCGGCGACCAGCGCATTGATCGGGCAATTGCGTGTCCGCGCCGCTACCTCAAGCGCCGCCCAGAATGCGGGCTCGAGGCTGATCGAGGTCTGGTGACCGGCGATCAGCACCGATCTTTTGCGCGGCGGCGCGTAGTCCACCGGATCCATCAATACATGTGCTGCCCGCCGTTGATCGACAGAGTCGAGCCGGTGATGAACCCGCCATTCTCGTCGACCAGGAAAGCGACTCCGCGGGCGATTTCTTCGGCCTTGCCGAGCCGGTTGACGGGGATTTTCGCAACGATCTTGCCGAGCACTTCGGGGGGCACCGCGGCGACCATGTCGGTGTCGATATAGCCCGGAGCGATGGCGTTGACGGTAACGCCGGCGCGCGCGCCTTCCTGGGCCAATGCCTTGGTGAAACCGTGAATGCCCGATTTGGCGGCGGCATAATTGACTTGGCCATATTGCCCCGCCTGACCGTTGATCGAGCCGATATTGACGATCCGCCCATATTTGCGGTCGACCATGCCTTCGAACACCGCTTTGGCCATGTTGAAACAACCGCCCAAATTGGTGTCCATCACATCCCGCCACTTTTGATGGTCCATGCGCTTCATCGTCGTGTCGCGGGTAATTCCGGCATTGTTGACGAGCACGTCGACCGGCCCCAGTTCGGCCTCGATCTTGCGCACGCCTTCCTGGCATGCGTCATGGTCGGCGACGTCCCATTTATAGGCGTGAATTCCAGTGCGCTCGCTAAATTCGCGCGCTCGCTCGTCGTTGCCGGCATAGGTCGCGGCGACCTTCATGCCCATGTCCTTGAGCGCGATGCTGATCGCTTCGCCAATGCCGCGCGTACCGCCGGTGACAATTGCCACTCGAGCCATAATATTCTCCTCTCAATCCCTCGAGGAGGCGCTTAGGGCGCGGACAGCCAACCTTCAAGTTCGCGTGCCACGAGCCGTTCCAGCATCGCGACGCCCGCCACTGATGTGTTGAGGCAGTCGAGCCTTGCGAAATGCGTTCCGCCCGCGGCGAGGAAGCTCGCGCGACCGCGAATTCCCAGTTCCTCGATCGTCTCCAGGCAGTCGGCCGAAAATCCCGGCGCCGCGATGGCGAGTTTATGCACGCCTTGGCCCGGATAAGCTTCGAGCACCTTGTCGGTCGCCGGTTCGAGCCATTGGGCGCGGCCGAACCGCGACTGGAACGCGACATCGACCTCGCGCTCAAGCGCCTCCCCCAACAGCCGAGCGGTCTTGCGGCAATGGCAATGATAAGGGTCGCCTAGCTCAAGCGTTCGCTGCGGCATTCCGTGGAAGCTCAACAACAGCCGGTCGGGAGTGAAGTCGAGTGCTTCAAGCTGGCGCTCGATGTCAGTTTTCAGCGCGCCGATATAAAGCGGGTCGTCGTGATAGGGCGGCAAGGTCCGAAGCGCCGGCTGCCAGCGCATTGCGGCAAGCGCGACGAACGCCGCATCATTGGCGGTGGCGGTCGTCGCCGCGCAATATTGCGGATAGAGCGGCGCCAGCAGGATACGTTCGCAGCCCGCGGCCTTGAGCGCTTCGAGCTTGCCCGCAATCCCCGGATTGCCATAGCGCATCGCCCAATCGACCATTGCCCGGCCAGCGAAAATTTTGGCCAGCGCCTCGGCCTGGCGTTTCGTGATCGCGGCAAGCGGCGATCCGTCCTCCGTCCATACCTGGGAATAGGCATGGGCGCTCTTGGCCGGACGAGTGTTGAGAATGATTCCGCGAAGGATCGGCTGCCACAGGAACGACGGAATCTCGATGACGCGCTTGTCGCTCAGAAATTCGCGCAAATAACGTTTAACCGACGGTGCGTCGGGCGCGTCGGGGGTGCCGAGGTTGACCAGCAGAACGCCGATTTGCGGGGTAGGTATATCGGGGTGGCCGGCGCTGATCATGCCGTCCCCATAGGATCGAACGGCAGCGAGCGCATCCTCTTGCCGGTGGCTGCTTCAAGGGCATTGGCAACCGCTGGGGCCAAAGGCAAAGTGCCAAGGCCGCTCAAGCCGCCCGGCGCGGCCGTGCTCGATACGAAGCGGACGATGATTTCGGGTGTTTCACCTATGCGCGGAAGACCGCTGGTAGCCATAGGCCCCGCCTTGGCGAGACCCCCGACTAATTCAGGCGCCGCTGCGACCGACTGGGCAAAAGCCCACAGCAACCCGGCCTCAATTTGCTGGGTGGCGAGGCCAATGTTGATCACCCGGCCGCAATCGACGCTTGCGACCAATTTGTGGATTCGCACGCGCTGATTGCTGCCGATGCTTGCGAACGCGACCAGCGCGATATGTGAGCCAAAGGCCGAGGCGCCGGCGATGCCCATTTCGCTGCCACTGCCACCGCCATCCCAGCCGGCGAGCTGGGCCGCCGACTGGAAGCAATGCGCGAGGCGCGGGTTGCCGCCGAGCAGCGACATCCGCAACGCCAGGGGCTCCTGGCCCTTGCGGCGGGCTAGTTCGTCGATGAAGCTTTCGGTGAAAAAAATCAGCTCGCGCTGCGGCGAGCAGCGCATATAGCCAGTTGCGAACGGCAATTTCGGCGCCGCCGCGCGGACGTCGACATGGTCGAAACCGTAAGGCAGGATCATCCCGCCGCGAAAATTGGGAACCACTGGAGCGCTCGACTGGCCGCCAAGCCGATCCATCGTCGCCGCCATACCGTCGCTTCCGGCAAGCCGCATTCGCCACCCGATTGGAAATCCGTCGCGATCGATCACAGCGCTCATCCTCGCCATCGCGCCTGGCGACAGTGGAGCGATATTCCGGCTCGCGGCATGTGGCAGCGTCACCTGAACCGGACGTTTAAGCCTTGCCGCGAGTGCGATCGCGATTGGCGCTGCGGGGTTTTCCATCGCCCGGCCCGACGGTTCGCCGACCGGCATCAGGTAAAGCGCGGTCGCGGACTGCCCGACATCGCCCGATTCAGCGCCCAGCGCCTGAACGAAGCCGGGCGCCTGGGCTGGCGACCACAATTCGAGCGACCCGTGGGTCCAGCGCGCGGTCGCGCTTACAGTCTCAAGCGCCAAATGCTCCGACGGCGCGACATAAAAAGTCGCCGCAATCGGCCGCAGACCTTGCGCGGCCTGGTCGAAATTGCCCGATTTGAGCAGCACGTCGGAATCGGTCGATGTTAGAGCTTGTTCGAACAACGGTCGCGGATCGCCTGCGCTTGGCGGCGCGGAAAAGACCGGATTGGCGGCATGGAGAGCGCGTTCGGCAATGGTCCACTGATCGGCGACGACCGCGATCCAGGTACCGGTGGTCTCGAAATGGCGGACATTGCGCAGGGCGGCTTTCGAAAAACCGGCCAATCTGCCGCCTGGCGGTGCCAGCCGGGCCGAAGCGAACAGCATGTCAGGAAGCCGCACATCGCCGGCGAAACGAAGCGATCCATTGGTCTTGGCCGGACCGTCGAGCCGGTGCAGTGGCCTGCCGATCAGCCGGCCTTTGGTATCGCCGCGCGGCGGCGCCGAGCCCGGCGCGGAGCGTGACGAAGCCTCTTCAGCGAGTTCGCCAAAGGAGAAGGTTCGGCCGCCATTGAGCACCAGCCCGTCCGCGGTCTGGCACTCATCCGGAGCGACGCCCCAACGATCCGCGGCGGCGCCGACAAGCATCGTCCGGGCGACCGCTGCGGCCGACCGCAATGGACCTTCGAACGCTCTGACCGACGTCGATCCGGCGGTGATCCGGCTTCGCCCGTCGTCGAGGATGCGGTGGGTCCGGAGCGTTCCAAATCCATCGAGCCAGCCTTCGTCCGAGGCCAAAGGATTGCCATAGGCCGCGGTTAGCGGTGCGGGTTCGACACCGACCTTCGCCCACGCCGCGCCAAGTTCATCGGCGACAATTTGCGGCAGCGCGGTCCAGACGCCCTGGCCGGTTTCGGTCTGCGGCACCGCCACCGTCACGCGACCGTTGCGGGCGATCTTGATAAAGGCTCCAAAGCCGTTCTCGCCGCTCGCGGTTGCAAGGTCGCTGGCCAGGCCGCCGGGCCAAACGGCAAAAGCGACCACCAGTCCGACGCCGATTCCGCCGCCGATCAGCAGCGTCCGGCGATCGAGCGCCGGGATCAGGCTCAATTGGCGAAGCGCGTCTTGAGCGCGCGGCGGTCGATCTTGCCGGTGCCGAGCTTGGGCAGCTCCTCATCGACGAAAATGAAGCGTTCGGGCACTTTGAACCGTGCCAGCCTTTGGGTGAGGAACGCGCGCAGATCATCGGCCGACAACGACCCGGGTGCGGTCGCCAGGATGACCGCGACCGGGACTTCGCCAAGCCGCTCGTGGGGCGCTCCGAACACGCTTGCCTCGGCCACTCCGGGGAAAGCGTAGCAGGCCGCCTCGACCTCGGCGCTGGCGATATTCTCGCCGCCGCGGATGATGATTTCCTTTTTGCGGTCGACGATGAACAAATAGCCGTCCCCGTCGAGGTAACCAATATCGCCGGTGCGGACATAATGGTCGGCAGTGAACAAGGCCGCGGTCGCCTCGGGCGCGTTCCAATAGCCGCGGATGTTCGCGGCGGTGCGAATGCCGATCTCACCGGTTTCATGGGGCGGCAGATGAGCATCACCGGCGCCAAGGATCGCGAGTTCCACAAACGGCGTGTGGGCGCGGCCGGTGGAACCCGGCTTGGCGGCATAATTGGTCCAGAAATTATGCGCTCCAACGGCATTGGTCTCGGTCAGCCCATAGCCAAGCGCGGGTTGCGCATTGGGGAAGGTCTGTTGCAGCCGCTCGACGTGGCTGACCGGGCGCGGAGCGCCGCCGGCGGCGATGTCGGTCAGTGACGACACATCATATTTGCCATGATCGGGGTGGGTCATCAGCTCGAGACTCATGGTCGGAACGCCGACGAAATAGCTGACCTTTTCCGTCTCGATCAGGCGCAAGGCCTCGCCCGCGTCCCATTTCGGCATCATTACCAGGCAGCGCCCGACGACGAAGCTGTTGAGCATTACCGGAACTTCACCGGTGACGTGGAACAGCGGCACGCTGAGCAGAACCCGCGGCTTGGACTTGGGCGCACGGCCGTCTTCGGTCAGCAGCCCGAGCATTGTGATCAGTCCGGTGGCATAAGCATAAGTCGCGGTGGTCACCGCGCGATGGGTCGAAACCGCGCCCTTGGCGTCGCCGGTCGATCCCGAGGTGAACAGGATCGTTGCATCGTCCTCGGGCTCGACATCGGGCAGGACGATGACCGGGTCGTCGGCATCGAGCAGTTCGGCCAGAGCTTGCTCGACCGGAAGCTCGATCGGCAGTGTGATCACCGCGCAATCGCTGCACGCGGCGGCGATCCGCTGAGCTCGGGGCGGGTCGGCGATGATCAATTGGGGTTTGGTCAGGCTCAGCGCATGGGCGAGCTCATTGCTTTCCCACCAGCCGTTGAGCAAAGTCGCGATGCCGCCAGCCTTGAGGATCGCGAAGTAAGTGACGAGCCACGACGGGCAGTTGCGCATCGCGATCCCGACCCGGTCGCCGTGTTCGATGCCGCGCGCGACCAGCGCCCGCGCAAGCCGTTCCGACAGCGCGTCGACGTCCGGGAATTTGAGCCGTTCATCGCCCGCGACGATCGCTTCATGTTCGGCATTCAGCTTGGAAAATTCCCGCACCAGCCCGGGCAAAGTCGCTGGGAAATTGGTCACGATCGCTTGGCCCAAAGCGTCCTTGCAGACCGTCAGCATGCCGCCCGGCCCGGTGACCTGGGCGTTGACCCGGTCGTAATTTCGATCGAGCTCGCTCGCCATTATATTTGCGCCAACGCCTCCTTTGCCCTTTTCGTCGCCGCATCTTATGAGGCGCTGTCCTTAAAGGGGGAAGCCCTTGCGCGCGCTCGATAGTTCAAACTTTACCGCTTTCACCGATCTCCATTTGTCGCCGGTCCTGTTTTCGATCGGGCCGTTCGACCTGCGCTGGTACAGCCTGGCCTATTTTGCCGGGATCATCGTCGGTTACTGGTATTTGCTTAAATTGCTCAAGCAGCCGGGCGCACCGCTGGCCCGGCGCCACGCCGACGATCTCGTCTTTTACGCAGCGCTCGGGATCATTCTTGGCGGCCGGATCGGCTATGTCTTGTTCTACAATCTATCCAATTACCTGGAGCACCCGCTCGACATCGTGAAGATGTGGGATGGCGGCATGTCGTTCCATGGCGGGGTGGTCGGAACGTCGCTCGGCATCTTCTATTTCGCCTTTCGGCAGAAATTGTCGTGGCTCAGGGTTCACGATTATATCGCCTGCTGCGTCCCCTTCGGTCTGTTCTTCGGGCGTCTTGCGAATTTCGTGAACCAGGAATTATGGGGCGCGCAAACCACCGTGCCCTGGGCCATCCGCTTCGTCGAATATACGCCGTTGGGGTCGGTTCTTGGCCCGCCGCGCCATCCCAGCCAGCTCTATGAGGCACTGCTCGAGGGCGTTCTTCTGGCGGCGATTCTGGGCTGGATGTTCTGGCGCACCGATGCTCGCTACCAGCCGGGCAAGCTGGTCGGCGCATTCATCCTGTTCTACGGCATCTTCCGCTTCGCCATCGAATTCGTCCGCGAACCCGATTCGCAATTGATCGCTTTTGCCCAGGCGACCGGCCTGCACATGGGCCAGTGGCTGTCGCTGCCGATGATCCTTGGCGGGCTCTATCTGATGCTGACCGCGAACCGGCGCCGGGTGCGGATCGAAGGGACCGCCGGAACCGCGAGCGTCGCTTAGTCGTGACCCCGCTGGAGCGCGCCTTGCGTGAGCGAATCCGAACCGAAGGCGCAATCAGTGTCGAGGCCTATATGCAGGCTTGCAACGATTTTTATTACGCCACTCGCGACCCGCTCGGGGCCGACGGCGATTTTACCACGGCGCCGGAAATCAGCCAGATGTTCGGCGAGATGATTGGCGCTGCACTGGCCGATTGCTGGCGCCGGGCGGGCGCTCCTGAAGACGCCATCTACGCCGAGCTTGGGCCGGGGCGGGGCACGCTGGCGGCGGACGCGCTGCGGGTGCTTAGACAAGCTGGGTTCGCCGGCGCTGTGCACTTGGTCGAGACCAGCCCGGTCTTGCGCGCGGCCCAGGCGGAGGCGGTGCCCGGCGCGCTGTGGCATGGATCGATCGACGAGCTTCTCGACGCGCCGTTGCTCCTCGCTGCCAATGAATTCCTCGACGCGCTCCCGATCCGCCAGTTCGTCGGCGGTGTCGAGCGCAAGATCGTCATCACCGGCGGTAGCCTCGCCTTCGACCGCGATGGGGAGATCGTCGAGCGATCGCCCGGGCGCTCGGCGTCCGTGACCAGCATCGCCGCGAAGCTCGTCAGGTCGGGCGGGGCGGCAATCATCGTGGATTATGGCCATGCCGCGAGTGCTCCGGGCGAGACCCTGCAGGCGGTGCGCAGCCACGGTTGCGCGCCATTGCTAGCCGATCCGGGGGAGCAGGATCTCACCGCCCACGTCGATTTCGAAGCCGTTGCCGTAGTCGCGTGGGAGGCCGGCGCGCTGGTCAGCCCGCTTGAGACCCAGGGCCAGTGGCTCAAGCGGCTTGGGATCGAGACCCGGGCGGAGGCGCTGACCGCCGCCAATCCCGAGCGCGCTTCCGCCATCGCCGCAGCGCTCGACCGGCTCATTTCGAGTGCCGGAATGGGGGAATTGTTCAAGGTTGTCGCGCTCCACTCGCCGGCCTGGCCGCAACCCGCGGGCTTCGAATGACCGGCTTCACCCGCGATGCCGGGGCCGCGGACTTGCCCGTCATCGACCATCTGTTCCGGACGAGCTTCGGCGGCACTTTCGGCCATCTCTATAACGCCGAGGACCTCGCCTTCTTCCTCGCCGGTTTCACGCCCGAAGCGTGGCAGAGTGTCCATGACGATCCCCGCTTCGCCCTGCGTCTCGCCGAACTCGACGGTCGCCCGGTCGGCTATGCCAAGATCGGGCCGATGGCGCTGCCCGCCGACCATGGTCCCGATGCCGTCCAGCTGTATCAGCTTTATCTGCTCGACGACGCCAAGGGCCGGGGCATCGCCGGCGAGCTGATGGAGTGGGTCTTCACCGAAGCGCGCGCCCGCGGCGCCGATGCGCTGTTCCTCAGCGTTTTTGTCGAGAATCAGCGGGCGCGGCGCTTTTACCAGCGCCATGGCTTTGTCGACGTCGGCCCCTATCATTTTCTGGTCGGCGACCAGGCCGATGAGGACGTTGTGATGAAGGTCGCGTTATGAGTGTCGAGCGGTTTCAATCGCCGTTGCTGAAAGGCGTCTTCCATGGCTTTCTCGGGCGGCGCGGCGGGGTTTCGCTGGGCGATCTGGCGGGATTGAATGTTGGCTTTGGAAGCAATGACGACCGCGTTCTGGTCGCTGAAAATCGCCGTCGGGCGAGCAATTCAATCGCGCCCGGCGCAGCCCTCGTCACCGTCCACCAGGTTCATTCCGCAACCGCCGTCGTAGCGGCCGCGCCCTGGCCGCTCGATGAGCGGCCCCACGCCGACGCCCTGGTCACCGACCGGCCCGGATTGCTGCTCGGAATAGTCACCGCCGATTGTGCGCCGATCCTGCTTGCCGACCGCGCCTCGGGCGTGATCGGCGCCGCCCATGCCGGCTGGCGCGGCGCGCTTGCCGGGGTGGCCGAGAAAACGATCGCGGCGATGGAGCGGATCGGCGCGCACCGCTCCAACATCAAAGCCATCGTCGGCCCTTGCATCGCTCAGGCCAGCTACGAGGTCGATGACGCGTTCCGCGATCGCTTTCTCGCCAATGACCGTGCTTATGTCCGATTCTTCACTTCGGGACCGGCCGGCAAACCGCATTTCGATCTTCCCGGCTTTGTCCTCGATCGCTTCGCGCAAGCCGGCATCGGCGGTGCCGAAGCGCTCGGACTCAACACCTACGCCGATCCGGGCGCCTTTTACTCGTATCGCCGCTCGACCCACCTCGGCGAGGCCGATTACGGCCGCCAGTTGAGCGCCATCGCGCTGCCCTAGCGGGCGCCGCGCATTTGCGGCTAAAGGCCGCGCCAAGGAGACCAATTTTGTCCAGCGACACCAGCAGCCGCACCCCCAAGCAGTCACCCACGAAAATTGGCAATCACCGGCTCAAGCCCGCCACGCTCATGATGGGTTACGGCTTCGATCCGGCGCTCAGCGAGGGGTCGCTCAAGCCACCGATCTTCCTCACCTCGACCTTCGTCTTCGACCGCGCCGCCGACGGCAAGCATTTCTTCGAAGGCATTACCGGCAAGCGCCCGGGCGGCACTTCGGGCCTCATCTATTCGCGCTTCAACAATCCGAATCTGCAAATCCTCGAGGACCGGCTGGCGATCTGGGAAGATGCCGAGGAAGCGCTCGCTTTCTCCAGCGGAATGACCGCGATCACGACCCTGTTCCTGACCTTCGTGCGCCCCGGCGACGTGATCGTTCATTCGGGTCCGCTCTACGCCGCGACCGAAAGCATCATCGCCAAGATCCTCAGCCAGTTCGGGGTCAAATATATCGACTTCCCGGCGGGTGCCACGCGCGAGGAAATCGATTCGGCGATCGCGACAGCCAAGACCGTGGGGCGGGTCAGCCTGATCTACCTCGAAAGCCCCGCCAACCCGACCAACGCCTTGGTCGATGTCGAAGCGGTGCGCGATGCCCGCGCCGCCGCTTTCCCCGGCGACGCGCTGCCGCCGATCGCCATCGATAATACCTTCCTTGGGCCATTGTGGGCCAGACCACTGGCGCAGGGCGCCGACATTTCGGTCTACAGCCTGACCAAATACGCCGGTGGCCACAGCGATCTCGTCGCCGGCGGCCTCACTGGCAGCAAGGCGCTGCTCGACCGGGTGCGGATGATCCGCAACACCATGGGCGGAGCGCTCGACCCCAATAGCTCGTGGATGCTGATGAGGAGCTTGGAGACGCTCGAATTGCGCATGAACCGCGCGGGCGAAAACGCCGTCAAAGTATGCGAATTCCTGCGCGATCACCCCAAGGTCGAAAAGGTCGGCTATCTCGGCTTTCTCGAGGAGGGCTCGCGCCAGGCAGACATTTACAACCGCCATTGCAGCGGCGCAGGATCGACTTTCTCGCTCTATCTCAAAGGGGGTGAGAAAGAAGCGTTCGCGTTCCTCGACGCGCTTCAGATCGCGCATCTCGCGGTCAGCCTCGGCGGCACCGAAACCCTCGCCAGCGCACCCGCGGCAATGACCCATCTTTCGGTTCCGGACGAGCGCAAGAAGGCGCTCGACATCACCGACAACCTCGTCCGCATCTCGATCGGCGTCGAAGACCCCGACGACCTCATCGCCGACTTCGAAAATGCGTTACGGGCGGTTTAGCGCTAGCCCCAATCCTCGACCGCCCAGCTGCGCTGTTTTGCCAAGCGTTCCAACTTGCCGTGCGGGTTGACTGCGACCGGCTCATCCGACCATTCGAACACCGGCGCATCCGACACGTGGTCAGAATAGAAGCGGACGTGGCCGTGCTTGTCCAGAAGCCCTGATTTTTTCACCCATGCAGCGATCATCCTGAGTTTGGCTGGCCCATAGCAATTCTCCCCGTCGATCAGCGCGTGAAGGTGCTCGTCGAGGCCGATAATCGAATGAGTAGCGATGACGTCATCAAACCCGAGCCGCTCGGCGATCGCTTGCGAATACAGCCGGTAAGAAGCGGTCGCGAGAACCAGCCGGCGACCTTGCGCTTTGTCGCGGAAAATCGCCTTGAGCGCTCCGGGGCGGATGTTCGAACGTATTTGCGCATCGGCGAAACTGTCGACCAGCGGCTGCAGGTTGCGCTGGTGGATCGTCCGGCCGAGCAGCAGCCGATGGTTGATCTGCTTCAATTCGCCGCGATCGATCAGCCGCGCCAGATAGGCGAGCATCGAGCCCGCCACCAAGGGCACGAACAGCAGCCGCCACGGCGCCCGTCGAATCGCGCAGTGAAGCAGGAACAGGGTGTAGGTGGGGCGCCTCGTGATCGTCCGGTCCATGTCATAAATCGCGAGATCGCGCCCGGGGTCGCTCATGCCGTCCCCGCCAGTATCGCTTCGACCATCTCGAGGTCGGCCGGCTTGTCGACGTCGATAGCTGCCAGTGGATCGCTTAGTTGAACGATTCGAATCGATAGTCCGAGTTTGCCACCGATCGCCGCAGCGGTCTGCTCGATGGTCCGCAATTTGAACAGCGCGCCAAGCAATACGGATGGCCCAAGCGCGAACAGCAGACGCCAGCCTTTCTTGCGCTCCTGCTCGACCACGCTCCAGTGGTCGACTGCGCCGGCCACTTTCGCCGACCCGAAGGCGAACAGATTGGCGCCGCTGTAGCGTCCCCCCTTAAACCCGATCCACGTCCGCTGTGCCTGCGGGAAGCGCGCCAGAAGGCCGGCGGATTCGACCACTCCGATGGCAAGATCGGCACCCGCCGCCGCGCTGCAGAATTGCGCGATCATCGCCGGTGACAGCAAGGCGTGGTCGGCGGTCGTCACGAGCATCGGAAAATGCGCGCTGTCGTCGGCGACGAGCGACTGAACGGTGCGCGCAATCGTTTCCATGGATAGCTTCAAGCTCACCCTCCGATCGTTCGGGATCACGCTCCGCAACGGCACGATGTCCTGCGCCATGACCGCGATTCGATCGATTTCCGGGCTGTCGAGTAGCGATTGCAAGGGTCGCAGCACCATTGGAACACCGCCGACCTCGATTAGCGCCTTGTGGCCCATCAGCAGCGACGATGCTTTGGGATGGCCGCGCAGCCGCGAGCCTGCCAGCAGCACCGCGCTCCAGCGAGTCACGACAGCCATGATGTGATCGGCACTCCGCGCGCGCTGTCGCCTTGGGCCTGGGCCATTCGTACGGCGTGGAAGATCAGGCTGACGATCGTCCAGGCGGCAACCAGTTCAAGCCCGACGTCGGGCCGGGCGAAGATCAATGCAGCGACCAGGATCACCATATTGGGGTTGCGCCGAGCGGTGATCAGCCGGACGCGGCTGTCGATCGGCTTCCACACATGGATGTGGATCCCGCCGAAGCGGCGCATAAACACGCCCTCGATCAGCCGCTGCAGGACATACCCGCCGATGATCGCCCATAGCACCATCGTCGTCATCACCGGCTCCAGCGGACGGCCGTAAGCGGCCAGGCCATGGGCCCACGCCCACCACCAGAACGGCGGGTGGATAAGGTCGATCCCGTGATCGAAGACATTGCCCCATTTGGACGAGGCGCCGGTGCAGCGCGCCAGTTTTCCATCGACCGTGTCGAGGACCATGAAGATGAAGCCCGACAAGGTGCCGAGCCAATAGTCGCCGTTCCAGAACAGGAAGAAGGCGGCAACGCACAAGATCGCGCCGACACTGGTCACGGCATTCGGCGACAGCCCCGCCTGCGCCGCCCAGCGGGTCAGATAGAATGCCGGCTTGCGCCACAGATACAGCGTCAGGACATCAGTCACGCCCTTGTAGGAGGCGTCGTAAGCGGCGCGCTCGACCGGCTCAGGGTCGGCGGGATCGAGCGGCAGGACGAACGGCCGGTCGCGCTTGCGCAATTCGGCGTAATTAAGCTGGGCGGTCTCGGCATCGAGCCGATCGAGCCCCGCGGGGATCTTGCCGCTGGCGAATTCAGCCAGCGCCTTGGCTTGACCCGGCCCGGCGGACACATGGGCCATGACCGGCTTGCCGTTCAATGTCAGGACGGTGCCGGGGCGACCGCGCAGGGCCTTCAGCCACGCCGGATCCCAGGCGAATCCCATGTCGGCGAGCAGCGCCGCCCGCCCTTCGGTTGTGGTAACGGCGCAGTCCAGGCCGGCGTTGACGGCAAGGCGATTGGACCGCTCCTTCGCGCCCATCCCGAACAGACGCGCGGAGCTGTCGTTTACGGCCACGAACAGCGGATCATCGTCACTCTTCATCGGGTCCGAATACGGGCGCTTCGGCAAGCAGGGAAGGGGGCGCGAAAATGGCGGCTTGCCGACGTGGCCCATTTCGCGCATCACTCCTCGCGAAATGGCCGTAAACGACCAACAATCGGGGGATCAGCGGGGATCGACCTATCGCGTCGCGGGGGCGCTGACGATCACCCGTGCCGCGACCACACAGCGTGAAATTGCCGCGCTCTCCGATCCGTTGACGATCGACCTGTCGAAGGTCGAACGCATGGACACAGTCGGCGCGTGGCTCGTCTACCGCTCGGTTCGCGATCGCAAGGCCAAGGTCATTGGAGCGACCGCTGAAGAGCAGGCTTTGCTCGACGAGGTGGCCGAATATGACAAGCCGGTAAAGATCCAGCCCGACGGGCCGACCGGCGCGCGCAAGGTGTTCATCGAACTTGGCGAATGGGTGGTCGGGACCGGCCACACCTTGGTCGGGCTGCTCGGTTTCTTCGGCGCGACCCTCATTGCTTATGGCAATGTTATTCGCCGGCCCAGGAAATTTCGCTTCAACTCGGTCGTTCAGCGTTTCGATGTCGTAGGCGTTCGGGCGCTTGGAATCATCGGTCTGATGAGCTTCCTCATCGGCATCGTCATCGGCCAGCAGGGCGCGGTCCAGCTCGAACAATTTGGCGCCGAAATCTACACCATCAACCTGATTGGCCGGATTACGGTGCGCGAACTCGGCGTTCTTATGACCGCGATCATGGTCGCCGGCCGCTCGGGCTCGGCCTTTGCGGCGCAGATCGGTACGATGAAGATTACCGAGGAAATCGATGCCATGCGGACCATCGGTGTGTCGCCGATCGAAGCCCTCGTCCTGCCGCGCATGACCGCTTGCGTGTTGATGATGCCGCTGCTCGGCTTTTGGGCGATCGTGATGTCTCTGCTCGGCGGCGGAATTCTCGTCTGGACTCAGCTCGGCATTCCACCGACCACCTATATCCAGCGGCTCCAGGAGGTCATTCCGATGACCGACCTGTGGATCGCGCTGATCAAGGCGCCGGTGTTCGGGTTCATCATCGCGCTCGCCGGTTGTTTCCAGGGCATGTTGGTCGAAGGCGATAGCGAACAAGTCGGCTCGCGGACCACGACCGCGGTGGTCCAGTCGATCTTCCTAGTGATCGTTCTCGACGCGGTGTTTGCGGTATTCTTCAGCGGGATCGGCTGGCGATGAGCAAGCCGCCGCGCAACCCCGGCGATGACGCGCCCGAACCCGGTCCGCCACTCAAGACACCGGCCCAAACCGCCCGTGCCGGGGCCGCGAACCCGAAGGATTCGGAACTTCGAGCGTCGGTGCGCGCGGCCCCGGCCGAGCGCCGCCCGCCGGACAAGGACTCGCCGACGATCATCAAGGTCACCGGCCTCCACAACGCTTTTGGCGACGCGGTCATCCACGACAAGCTCGACCTTACGGTGCGCCGCGGCGAAATTCTTGGCGTGGTCGGAGGTTCGGGCACCGGCAAGTCGGTGCTGTTGCGCTCGATCATCGGCCTCCAGACCCCGGGCGAAGGGACCGTCGAGGTTCTCGGCGAGGACATGATCGACCGCACCGAAGATGAAGCCAAGAACATCCGCCGGCGGTGGGGCATCCTGTTCCAGAACGGCGCCTTGTTTTCGACCCTGACGGTGGCCGAAAATGTCGAATTGCCGATCCGCGAATATTTTCCGTTTCTAAAGCCGCCGTTGCTCGATGAAATTGCATCCTACAAGATCGCGATGGGCGGCCTTCCGCCCGATGCCGGCCCCAAATTCCCGTCAGAGCTGTCGGGCGGAATGGTCAAGCGCGCCGGTCTCGCGCGGGCGCTCGCGCTCGATCCCGAACTGTTGTTCCTTGACGAACCAACCGCGGGCCTTGACCCGATTGCGGCGGCGGCGTTCGACCAATTGATCCTGTCGCTGCAGCATCGGCTCGGCCTGACCGTGTTCCTGATAACCCACGATCTCGACACCCTGCACGCAATCTGCGACCGGGTGGCGGTATTGGCCGACAAGCGCGTGGTTGCGGTCGATACGATTTCAAACCTCTTGGCTTTGGATCATCCTTGGATACAAGAGTATTTCAATGGACCTCGCGGCCGAACCGCGGCCGAGAGCTATTATAAAGAGGGGGCGGTCGCCTGATGGAGACCCGGTCAAACTATGTCATGGTCGGCGCTGTAACGACGGCATTGCTCATCGGCGTCCTGCTGTTCATCGTCTGGCTTGCCGGGCTGTCGAACAAGCAGACCAAATGCTTCGACATCTATTTCGGCCAGGCGGTCGGCGGACTCAACAAGGGCTCGAGCGTAACCTTTTCGGGCGTTCCGGTCGGCCAGATCGACAAGATTTCGCTGCTTCCCAATCGCCCCGAATTCGTGTGGGTGAGGATCGAGGTCGACGAACAGACCCCAGTGCTTCAAGGCACGACGGCGCAGATCAAGGGCGTCGGCTTTACTGGTGTCAGCGAAATCCAGCTCGACGGCGCGGTCAAGGGAACGCCGCCGATCACGCAAATGGGTCCGCAGGGTTGCCCGGTGCTGCCGTCGAGCCAGAGCGGCCTCGGCGCCTTACTTAATAGCGCTCCGGAATTGATCGACCGGATCCAGCGCCTGACCGAGCGCCTGACTGAGTTGCTCAACGACAAGAATCAGAATTCGCTTTCCGACATCCTCGAGAATATCGACAAGACGACACTCGTTCTTCGCGAGCGGGCGCCGGACATGGCCCAGACCATCGCCGAGCTGCGGATTGCGGCGCGCAACGCCGGCCTCGCCGCCCAGCGGGTCGGCATCCTGTCCGATAGCACCAATCGGCTGGTCAACGAACAGGGCAAGCCGGCCGCCGAAGACTTGCGCAAATCGATCGCCGCGATCCAGAAAGCGGCGGAGAATATGGACGGAATGATTTCCGATGCGCGGCCGGGCGTCCAGAACTTCAGCAAGTCGACCTTGCCCGAAGCCAATCGCCTGGTGCGCGAAATGCAGGAACTGACCCAGTCGCTGAAATCGGTCACCGATCGGGTCGACCAGGGCGGCATTGGCGGGGCACTCGGGCCGCAGAAACTGCCCGACTATGATCCGGGGAAGAAAAAATGAGGATTTCGCGTTCATTGATTCCGCTGGCTTTGGCCGCGGCGCTTGGCGGATGTTTCGGCGGTGGAAAGGTTCCGGCGACGCTCTATACGCTCAGCCCGAATGCGCCCGATCCCGGAACGCTCAGCCGCGCTGCGGCCGCCGGCCAGGCGGTGACCATCGCCGTTCCGATCATCGACAAGGCGCTTCGCACCGTCCGGGTGTCGGTCGACCGCGGCCCGACCCAGCTCCAATATGTGAAAGACGTGCAGCTGGTCGATTATCCCGACAAACTGTTCCAGCAACTGCTTTCGGAAACGGTCCGCCGGACCACCAATCGAGTCGTCCTCAGCCCCGATCAAGCCTCGCTCGACCCGGGCGTGGTCGTAACCGGCCAGTTGCAGAAGTTCGGCTATGATTCGGGCGCTGGCCAAGTCGTTGTTCAATATGATGCCGCGCTGTCGACCGACGGCGGAAGGCAGATCGAATCGCGCCGCTTTACCGGCACCGCGCCGTCGGACGGAACCGCCGCGACGGTCGGCTCCGCGCTCAACGACGCCGCTAACCAGGTCGCCGCCGATGTCGCCAAATGGATCGGCGGATGAGGCTCTAGCGAGTTATGCCAGGCTCTTCGACGCTTGCTCGTAAACGTCCTTCGACAGGTCCGGCGCAGCCGCAATCCGCTCCAGCGCCTGGCGCATCAGCGCTGCTCGATTGGGTTCGAACCGGCGCCACCTGCCGAATGGAGTGATCAACCGGGCGGCGGTTTGGGGGTTCAACCGGTCGGCTTCGATGATCATGTCGGCGAGCAATCGATAGCCTTCGCCTGATGCAGTGTTGAAAGCCCATTGGTTGGCGCCGAACGTGCCGGCAAGCGCGCGCAGGCGGTTGGGATTGGAAAAGGTAAATTCGGCGTGTTTGGTAAGGCGCTTCACCGCCGCAACGGTGTTGGTCCGCTGCGCCGTTGCTTGCAACGCAAACCATTTGTCGATGACCAAAGGATCGGCCTTGAAACGGTCGTAGAATGCGTCGAGCGCCGCCTCGCGCTCGGGCGCATCGAGCGACACCAATATGCCAAGCGCGCCCTGACGATCGGTCATATTGTCGGCGGCATCATATTGCGCCTTGGCAAGCGCTGCGCCTGTCGCCGGATCGCCAGCGGCAAGCAGTGCTAGGGTCACGCTGCGCAGTCGGCGAACGCCCTTGGCGCCGGGGCTGAGGTCGCCGCCAGCGGCACGTCCCGAACGGTGAACAGACTGCAGCACGTCGGCGAGTGCGGCGCCGATCGCCTGGCGCAACTCCTCGCGGGTGGAGTGGATCGAATCGGGGTCGATCACCTCCATCCGGTCGGCGATCAGCGCCTCGCCCGGAAGCAGAATCGCTTCGGCCTTGAACGCCACGTCGAGCGCGTTCGACGACAGGGTCGAGCCGATCGCCTGGATGACCGGCGCCCAGTCCCGGCGTCCACCGGTTGCAGCGCGGATCAGCAAGCGCATCATCAATTCCTGCATCGCTTCGAAGCGGGCGAACGGATCGCTGTCGCTGAGCGCGAGCTTTTCGAGTTCGCCGGAGCGGCGCTGAACGGCCATTGTCACCGGTGCCGAGAAATCGCGGTTGATGGACAGCAAGGGCGGCTCGGTCACATCCTCGAAGGTGACAGCGGTGGTCGCCGAATCGAACAGGATCAGCGTTTCCGGCGCCAGCTCCGCGCCGCTGCCGGCTCCGATCAGCGCGGTCTTGAGCGGGATTGGCATGATCTGTTTTTGCGGTTGGCCGGGAGTCGGATCGACATGCTGCTTGAGATGGAGCGTCGCGGTCGCCGATGCTGAATCGTGGTCGAGCCGGGCTTCGACCTTGGGCGTTCCGGCCTGGCTGTACCAGATATTGAACGCTGACAGATCGGCTCCGCTGGCATCTTCCAGCGAAGCAACGAACTGGTCGCAGGTCGCGGCTTCGCCGTCGTGGCGTTCGAAATACAAATCGGTGCCGGCGCGGAATTTGTCGGGGCCGAGCATGGTGTGCATCATCCGGATCAGCTCGGCGCCCTTGTTGTAGATGGTCGCGGTGTAGAAGTTCGAAATCTCGATGAAGCTGTCGGGGCGGACCGGGTGGGCGAGGGGGCCGGCGTCTTCCGGGAATTGCGCGGCTCGGAGCACCCGCACGTCCTCGATCCGTTTGACCGCCGGGCTGCCCATGTCGGCCGAAAAGCTCTGATCGCGAAACACGGTGAAGCCTTCCTTCAAACTGAGCTGGAACCAGTCGCGGCAGGTCACCCGGTCGCCCGACCAATTGTGAAAATATTCATGCGCCACGACCCGAGCGATATTGTCGAAATCCATGTCGGTCGCGGTGTCCTGATCGGCCAGAACATAAGCAGTATTGAAGATGTTGAGGCTCTTGTTCTCCATCGCCCCCATGTTGAAATCGCTGACCGCGACGATGTTGAACAGATCGAGGTCATATTCGCGGCCATAGATGCGCTCGTCCCAGTCCATTGCTGCCTTGAGGCTGGCCATGGCGTGGGCGGTGCGCGGCAGATCAGCCTCGCGCACCCAAATAGCGAGCTCGACTTCGCGCCCACTCATCGTGGTGAAGCGGTCGCGGTTGGCGGCAAGGTCGCCGGCGACCAATGCGAACAGATAACAGGGCTTGGGAAAGGGATCGGTCCACTCGGCCCAATGCCGCCCGCCGTCGCTGTCCCCTTCGCCGGTGCGGTTGCCGTTGGACAGCAGGATCGGAAACTTGGCCTTGTCCGCTTCCATCCGCACCGAATAGCGCGACAGCACGTCGGGCCGATCGGGGAAGAAGGTGATGCGGCGGAAGCCCTCGGCCTCGCACTGGGTGCACAACATTCCGCCCGAGGCATAGAGCCCAATCAATTTGGTATTAGCGGCGGGCGCGATGGCGATTTCCGTTTCGACATTTGCCGATCCCCCGGTGATGTCGACGATCAGCGCAGGCCCATCCATGCGCCACTCTGCCTCCTTGCTGTCGACGCGCACCGCGAGCGGTTTCTGACCGTCGCCGTCGAGCCGGAGCGGGCGGTCGTGATCGCCGTTGCGGGTCACGGCCAATGTCGCCTTGACCATTGTCCGGTCGGGATCGAGCGCAAAGTCGAGCGAGATTTTAGGCACCAGCCAGTCGGGCGGTCGATAATCCTCCCGCCGGATGGTCAGATGGGTGGGCGGAACCGGCGCTTCGGCATGCGGTTCGGTGATCGGCAGTTCGGTGCGTACATCCATGCCGACGGCGATAGTCGGACCCGCCCTGGCGCTCAAGTGATTGCGGCGGCCTAGCGCAGTGGGCCGCCGTCCTCGCCCTGGACGCTGTCCGCCCATTGATCGACCGAGATCGACAAGGTGCGAAGCAGCGGAACGCTGGCGATCCAGCGGACGATGGCGATGGCCAGGATGACGGCGAGGCTCGCAAGGGTAAAGATCATGCGGTTTTTCCTTTCCTTGCCAGCCCTTGTCGCACCGCCGGATGACAAAGCGCGGTCGCCGTGATGGCATTGCGGTGACGGCGATTCCGGGCGCAGCCTTCGACGTGCTAATGCGTTGGTGCACCGAACCACAGAGGAGACAGCGATGAGCAGCTTCACCGACATTCGTGACCGCATGGAAGTGATCGGCGCCGACGGCGTCCACATCGGCACTGTCGACCGTGTGGATGGCGACCGCATCAAACTGACGCGCCATGACAGCGGCGCGGCCCACGAAGACCATCACCATTATATTCCCAGGGGACTGGTCGCCGAAGTCGAAGGCGACAAGGTCCGGTTGAGCGCCAATGGCGATGTCGTTGCGGCGCTGTTCGAAGAGGAAAAGGACGGCAAGCCGATCGGCTGATACTGGACAATCGCCGCTCCGCCGCCGATGCTCGCGGTTCGACGGGCACAGGGGGATAGTGACGGAGATTCTGGAGGGCACGATCGAGCCCGCCGAACCGCGGCGTAACAAGCATGGATACATGTTTTTCGACCAGCTGCGGTTCGGCGACATGGCCGGCACCGAGCGTATGCTGCCCAAGATCTGCGCCGGGGGAGCGGTCGCGACCGACCGCCGCCCGACCCCGCATTGGACAATTCGGAGTAGCGGCGGGCCGTAAGCGCCCCCGCACGAAGCCGCTAACCGGTTGATAACCGCTTGGCCTTAGGATCGCGGTCATGGCCAGTCCGCTTCATTCCGGCAAAAGCTCCGTCAATCTGGGGCCGACCGCGGTGCCCGGATCGCGCATCCGCCGCGACCCGCCGCCACCGGTTAAGAAAGTCGTCGACCGCGATCCCGACACCGCCGACAGCTGGACCGTGATCACCGGCATCTTGACCTTCGAACTCGCCTTGTTCGTGATCATCGTCGCGATCAGCAGCTACAATGGCTGGTCGCCGCGGCACACCATCGTCCAATTCTGAAGCCGGCGCGCCGCAAGCGCGGCCGCTGAACGCATCTTGCCGTCACTCAAAAGCGGTCCGCCACTGTCGTCAGCCCAGCGCCTCGACTTCGGCGGCGAGCGCGGCGAAATCGGCGTGCCCGGTGACCGGAGCGATCCGCTCGGCCCACATCGCGTCGATCCTCTCCGCGACCGATTGCGGAAGCGCCCGCGGATCGCTGCCGCTCGACTGGACCTTGGATGAATCGCTGTCCGCCGGGATCCCGATCTTGGCGGCGAGCGCATCGCTCACCAGGCGGTCGTCGAACTGGTGCTTGTGGGCGTGCATGAACGCGCGCGACGTGCGCTCGTCGACCAGAGCGGCGGCCTCGTCGGTCAGCGGGAGGCTGAGGAAGCCGGCCAAGCGGCGGATCATCGCCGGCCGGTTCGCCGCCGCCCAGCGATAGGTCGCGAGCAAAGTGTCGGGCTGGTGGCGGCGCGCATGCCAGCTGAGCAAGTGGGTGAAATAGTCGCAGCCACCGGGCCCGCCGCCCACCCACAACGGGAAGAAC
>JACDEB010000011.1:0-30625 GCA_013816595.1 Sphingomonas sp.
GACCTCTCCGACGGCGCGTTGCTGGCAAAGCTCGACGAGTGGCTTGCACCGCTGCTCGTCGACAAGCGCCGCCTCGACGCAATCGATGCGGGCGCGCTGCGGCATGCGCTAGACGGGCTAATCGGCTACGAGGCGGCGCGCCAGATCGATCGACTGGCGCCGACCCATTTCACCTCGCCCGCCGGCTCGACGCACCCGATTGACTATGCCGCCCACGGGGGCCCCGCAGTCGAGATACGCGCACAGGCGCTTTATGGTCTCAAGGCGCATCCAAGCGTCGCCGGCGGTCGGGTTCCGCTGACCCTCGCGATTACCTCGCCCGCCCATCGCCCGATCCAAACCACGAAAGATCTGCCCGCCTTCTGGGCCGGCAGTTGGCGCGAGGTCGTAAAGGAAATGCGCGGGCGCTATCCCAAACATCCCTGGCCCGATGATCCCGCCGCCGCCCCGCCGACGCTCAAGACCAAGCGCGCCTCTTGATTCCGCCGCCGTCGCCTGCCAATCCGCAGCCCATGACCGTCGCCCGCATCATCGAAATTCAGCGCAAGACCACCCAGTCGGGCAAGGCCCGCGACGGCAAATGGACGCTGGAATATGAGCGCGAGCAACCGCAGCGCCCCGACCCGCTGACCGGCTGGTCGGGATCGGGTGATACCAAGACCCAGGTTCGCCTGACCTTCGACACCCGGGAAGAGGCGCTGGCCTATGCTACGCGCAAAGGCCTCGCCGTCCATCTCGTCCCGGCCCCGCCGGTGGCACTCAAGCTCCAGGCCTACGCCGACAATTTTCGTTAGTTAGCCCGTGCCACGCTCCCGCAGCATATCCCGGATCATCGGCTGCAAATTATTGTCGTAGCTGGCCAGCACGTGGCGCGGGCCGGCGATTTCGAAATGCGTCAGCAGCCGCTCACCGTTCCAGTAGTGCAGCGCGAATGAGGGCGGATCGCCCAGGATCAGGGGCCGGCCATCGGGGTGTTTGGGGTCGATATCCTCAAGGTCGAGCGCCAGCACCGGTGCGGTCGACGCGCACACCGCCAGCGGCCTGCCGGCAAAGCTGGTGGCGATCGGCCGGTGGACATGGCCGGCGATCATTCCGACTACCTGCCTGGCCGGCTTGATCACGCGATCGAGCCGCTTGACCCACGCCTCGCACGACAGCGCGCTCATCCAGTCGATGCCGGTATCGACCGGCGGATGGTGAAGAACGATCACCGTCCGCACCTTTGTGCGCTCGGCCAGCCGCGCCTTCAGCCAGCCGGCGCGCCTGGCGCAAATCATCCCGCCGTGCCGTCCCGCGTCGAGCGTGTCGAGAATGATCCACCGCAGGCCGCAATGGTCGAGTTCATACTGGATGAACCCATCGGGGTCGGTTTCGACGTCTGGAAACAGCTCGCGAAATATGGTCCGATCGTCGTGATTGCCGATCGCCCAGGCGACCCGGCCATCCCACCGGCCGATCAGCGCCTTCATATGCCGGTAGGCGTCGCGATCGTCGCCGTTTTCGACCAAATCCCCGGTTACCAGCAGTAGCGACGGCTTGGGCCGCATCGCGTTCAGCTGATCGATCACCAGGTTCAGCCGGCGCACGTTGAGCTCGTGCGGGTTGCCGCGGTCGAAGCCGATGTGCAGATCGGTAACCTGTGCGACGAGGGTGCAGTCGATCAAAGATTGCCTCGCCAAATGTCGCTCCCCAACAAATGAGGTGGCGCAGACCGCCCGGACTTGTCTAGCCCAAAATGGAGCAGGCTTGCTTGACCGGTCAAGCTTGGGCAATATCGGCGGGCCGAAGCCAGGGGGAACGCTGCGCCAGTCTCGTATCGCGCTTGTTATCGGAACGCGCCCGGAAGCCATCAAACTTAGTCCCGTCGCCCACGCGCTCGCCGCCATTGGCGAGCGTCCGCGCCTGCTCGTCACCGGCCAGCATCCCGGGCTCGAGCTGGCGGACCACGGCCTCGCCGGGTTCGACGCGACCCCGCTGGCTTGCCCCGGGCAGACCGATCCAGCGGTCCATGCCGACCTGGTTCGCAGCGCGGCGAAGCGCGTGCTGGCCTTCCACAAGCCCGATCTGCTGATCGTTCAGGGCGACACGTCGAGCGCGCTGGGCGGCGCACTGGCGGCCAAGGAGCTGAACGTGCCGCTGGCGCATGTCGAGGCGGGGCTGCGAAGCTTCGACACATCGCAACCCTGGCCCGAAGAGGAGAATCGAGTCACGATCGACCGGCTCGCCGACCTGCTGTTCGCGCCGACGACCGGCAACGCCGCCAATTTGCGCCGCGAAGGAACGGCGGGCTTGGTCTTTGTCACCGGCAATCCAGGCATCGACACGCTAGCTGCGATCGCCGGGCCGCTGCCGGCGAAGAAGCGCCAACGCTGGTTGCGGCCGCGCACGATGCATCTGCTCGTGACTTGCCACCGGCGGGAAGCCTGGGGAGAGGGCCTCGAGCACGTCGCGGAGACGCTGCTTGCGCTGGCCGCCGAGGGGATGACGATCGACGTTATGCTTCACCCCAATCCGACCGTTACGCAGACCATCTGGGCGCTGCTTGGCGACCGATCGGCGATCCGGCTGATCGCGCCGCTGTCGCACGGGGCGATGGTCAAGGCGATGCGCCGCGCCGACCTGATTCTGTCGGATTCCGGAGGAATGCAGGAGGAAGCGCCGGCGCTTGGCGTGCCGTTGCTGGTCTTGCGCGACAAAACCGAGCGGCCCGAAGGGCTGATGCGCGGAGCGGCCGAACTGGTCGGCACCGATCCCGCGCGAATCTTGGCGGCCGTCAGGCGGCTGCGACAAGATCGTGCCGAACTGAGAAGAATGGCCACGCCGGCGATGCCATATGGCGACGGCCGCGCCGCGCCGCGCATCGCGTGCCACTGCCTGGCCTTCCTCGCCAATCGCGACAGCAATCGGCAATCGCTCCGCGCCTGATTGACTAGCGGGGCGCGACGCAGCATAGGTTCGCCGCGCCGGCACCAGCCATGGCCCCTTCGTCTAGCGGTCAGGACGTCGCCCTCTCACGGCGAAAACACGAGTTCGATTCTCGTAGGGGTCACCACAGATTTAGCAGCATCAGTGGTCCACCAGCTGCTTCAATTGCGCCGGGGTGAGCGGCGGGGCCAGTTGCTCCAAAGTGCATTGGTTGGGGAACTTGTCAGGACGGCGGCGAAGCAGTTTTGTGCCGTGGCGGAAGCGGCCAGCGGTGACCTGGTCGTACAGCACCTCGACCACCAGCATAGGGCGAAGCGGCTGCCATTCGGCCGACCGGGCGGTGGCCCACCGGCTCGGCCCGCCGGGCGCATTGCCGGTGAAGCCGGGCGGCTGGACCAATAGTTCGAGTTCCGCGGTCCATCCCGACCGATCCTTGGCGGCAATCGAGGAAGTGTAGCCGACATGGTCGAGCAACCCTTGGTCATTGTAGAGGCCCAGCAGCAACGATCCGACATCGCGGTGCTTGGTGCCGTAGCGAAAACCCCCAACGACGCAGTCGGCGGTGCGCCGTTGCTTGACCTTGACCATCGCCCGCTCGCCTCGCCGGTAGGGCTCGTGGAGGCGTTTGGCGATGACTCCGTCGAGGGCACCTCCGCCGCGCTTCAGCCAAGCCAGCGCCGTCTTGCGATCGTCGGTTGCCGGCGACAGAATCAGGCCCGCATCCTTCTCCCGCGCGAGCATCTTCTCTAGGGTCGAGCGGCGCTCCGCCAGCGCGTTTGCGCCAAGCATCTGGCCGCCGAGCGCGAGGCAGTCGAATACCACCAATGCCGCCGGAGTCGCCACGGCAAGCTTGCGCACGCGACTTTCGGCCGGGTGCAATCGCAGCTGCAAGGCGTCGAACGACACAGCCTCGCCAGCGACGATCAATAGCTCGCCGTCGATCACGAATCGATCCGCCCTAAGACGGCCAAGCATCGCCACGATGTCCGGAAAATAGCGCGCTAGCGGCTTCCCCGACTTCGACCAGAGATGAACTTCCGATCCATCCCTGACAGCGATGCAGCGAAAGCCATCCCATTTGGGCTCATATTGCCAGCCGGCCCCCTTGGGCAGATCTTGCGCAAGCACGGCTTCCATAGGCTTGATTGCTTCCATGGCATTCGAACGCGCCACGCCGTCCACCGCTCCCGCGCCACCGTCGCTCAAAGCAGATATTTGACCTTTACCGCCTGCGCACTTTGTCCGGCCGGCACCGCGAAGTGGACATTCTGGTAAAGCGGCGGCCCCATACGCAGGGCGGGGTTACGCGAGAAGCCGAAAACCTTCGCGCGGGATGCCCAACATCGTATCGAGCCGGCCGTTGCGATTCTCGTCATGGATCGCCAACGAGCTGGAATCGCCTAGCGCCAAATCGTTGAGATCGACCATTCGCGCCTCAGCTGTCGCGACAATCCGAGTCACTCTAGCCGGGTCTTCGCCTCAGGTTAGGAAATCCTGGCGGGTTCGCCGGGCTAGGCAAAGCATCACCACGCCCTTGGCGCTGCGTAGACCGTTGATCGAAACCTGAAGATCAGCCACTTTAGGCGGTGCCGCACTTGCCCCCGTCAAGGCCAGCCCCAGGAACGGCGCGAGCAGCACGGCGATGCGCCGGCGCGAATTCGCCGAGGCCGCGGTCGGTCCCGCACCAATGGTCCCAGTGGCGGAAATAGAGGCCATAATTGCAGCGATATTTCTGGTGATGAAGCTCATGATGGCTCGCCGTTATCAGCCATTTCCCTAATCCGCCATTTACAATGCCGCGCGAAAACATCTCCCAGCCCATGTGATTTGTGACCCCCATCAGGGTCATGATCGCCAGCACCATCCCCAGCATCGCGACATGAATCGGAACGACGAACACCAACAACGGCATGACGATCGCTCCGCTAACCGCCTCCCACGGGTGAAAGCTCATCGCCGCCCAGGCGGTCGGTCGGCGGCTGGCGTGATGGACGGCGTGCATCGCCTTGTACCACCACGGCCGGTGCATCAGCCGATGGGTCCAATAGAACCATGTGTCGTGAAGTAGGAGATAGGCGAGAACCGAGGCCGGCATCCACCACAGCGGATAGGCGTGAGGGTCGGCATAAATCCGCGTCCAGCCGCGCTGCTGCCAGCCCCAGGCGACGATCCCCGCCGGAACGCCATAGATGGCCGCCGACGCCAGGCTCCAGCCGATCTCGCGCCGCACCTGCGCGCCCTGCCCGGCGAGACGTCCCGGAAGCGCCGGGCTGTCCACACCGCGAACAGCCCGCTGGTGATCAGGTAACGAATCGCCACGATAAGGCTCATCGCCAGCGCTGACAGGAAGACTGGAAGGGCCATGGCGGCAGACTAGGCGCAGCCGCCACCCCCGGCTAGAGCGAAGGCGATGCCGGCTGACCCCCCCGATTTGATCATTCTCGGCGGTGGGCTGGCGGGTGGATTGGCGGCACTGGCGCTCAGGCGCGAGCGACCCGGGGTTCGGTTGACGATCGTCGAGCCGGGCGAGCGGATCGGCGGAAATCATCTGTGGTCGTTCTTCGACAGCGATGTGGCGCCCGTCGACCAAGACCTGATCGAGCCGCTAATCTCACATCGCTGGGCGGGCTATGAGGTGCGCTTCCCGGCGCACCGGCGGCGGATCGGGCAAGCCTATCGCACCATCGAAAGCGAACGGCTCGACACGGAGGTGCGCGCGGCGGTCGATCCGAGCGACATCATCCGCGCCTCGGCGGTCGCGGCGACGCCAGACCGAGTAACGCTCGACGACGGCCGGGTGTTCGAAGCGCGCGCGGTGCTGGATACGCGCGGCCTCTTCGGGCCGCTCCCCGGCCTCGCCTGCGGCTGGCAGAAATTCTGCGGCCAGCTGCTCGACATCGACGGGGGCCACGGCCTGACCGAACCGATCGTGATGGACGCGGCTGTCGACCAGACCGGGGGCTATCGCTTCGTCTATTGCCTGCCGTTTTCGGCCACGCAACTGTTCGTCGAGGACACTTATTATTCCGAAAAGCCGGACCTCGATCGCGCTGCGTTGACCCTCAACATCGCGGAATATGCCAAGACCCATGGCTGGCGGGTCGCCGCTATTTCACGCGAAGAAACTGGCGTGCTGCCGGTGGTGACGGGCGGCGATTTCGGCGCCTTCTGGCCTGCCGCCGACCCGGTCGCCCGCGCCGGGGTTCGCGCCGCATTGTTCCATCCCTTGACCAGCTACTCGCTGCCCGACGCGGTGCGCTTTGCGTCCTGGCTGGCGCGCGACACTCCGCTCGATATCTCGCTAGCGGCTGCGACGCGGAAGCTCGCGAAAGAACATTGGCGGCGGGGCCGGTTCGACCGATTGCTGTCGCGAATGCTGTTCCACGCCGCCGATCCGCCCGACCGCTACCGCATCCTCGAGCGCTTCTACCGCCTCCCCGCCCCGCTGATCGCCCGTTTCTATGCCGGCCGATCGACGTTAGCGGACCGGCTGCGCATCCTCGCCGGCAAGCCGCCTGTAGCTGTCGGGCGAGCGATCGGCGCGCTGATGGAGGGATTGTGAAGCACGCGATCGTGATCGGGTCGGGGTTCGGCGGTCTCGCGCTCGCTATCCGCCTCCAGTCGGCCGGAGTCGCGACGACCATCGTCGAGGCGCGAGACAAGCCCGGTGGCCGCGCTTATTACTGGCAGCGCGACGGCCATGTGTTCGATGGCGGGCCGACGGTGATCACCGGCCCCGACTGCCTCAAGCGACTGTGGCAATTGTCAGGGCAAGACATCGCCGCCGACGTCGAGCTGGTCCCGGTCACCCCCTTCTATGCGCTCGACTGGCCCGACGGGACGCGGTTCGATTATGGCAATGACGACGAGGCGCTGTTCGCCCAAATCGAGGAGCTCAACTCGCCCGACGTGGAGGGCTACAAACGCTTTCTCGCCTATTCGGCAGGCGTATACGAGGAAGGCTATGTCAAGCTTGGCACGAAGGCATTCGAGAGCTTTGGCGACATGCTTAAGGCCGCGCCCGCGTTGGCCAAATATCAGGCGTGGCGGTCGGTTTATTCGATAGTCTCAAAGTTTGTGGCAGACGAACATTTGCGGCAGGCATTATCGTTTCATACCCTGCTGGTCGGCGGCAATCCGATGACCTGCTCGTCGATTTATGCGCTGATCCACAAGCTGGAGCGCGATGGCGGCGTTTGGTTTGCCAAAGGCGGCACCAACAAGCTCATCGCCGGTATGGTCGCGCTGTTCGAGCGGCTGGGCGGCATCCTTCGTCTCGGCGATCCGGCGGTGGCGATCGAGGTAGTGGGTGGCCGCGCCAGAGCGGTTCGCACGCGATCAGGTTGGCGCGGCGAGGCCGACGCGGTGGCCACCAACGGCGATATCGTCGCCAGCTACGGCCTGATCGAAGGCAACGAGCGCGGCCCCGCCCGCGTTAAGGCGCTCAAACGCAAGCGCTACTCGCCGTCGCTGTTCGTGCTCCATTTCGGGCTCGAGGGGACGTTCCCGGACATTCCCCATCACATGATCCTGTTTGGTCCGCGTTATCGCGAATTGCTTGGCGACATCTACGACCGCGGGAAGTTGGCGACTGACCCGGCGCTGTACCTTCACCACCCGACCGTCACCGATCCGTCGATGGCGCCGCCGGGTTGCTCGACTTTTTACGCGCTTGCCCCGGTGCCGCATTTGGGGAAGGCGCCGGTCGACTGGGAACAAGTGGGCGAGCGCTATGCCCAGGTAATTCTCGATACTATCGCCGAGCGGCTGATCCCTGACGTTCGGAGCCGCATCCGCACCCGCTTCCACTATTCGCCGGCCGATTTTCAGTCGGACCTGTTCGCGCATCTCGGCAGCGCCTTCAGCCTGGAGCCCGTCCTGTGGCAGTCGGCCTGGCTGCGCCCCCACAACCGCGACGACGTCATCAAGAATCTCTATTTCGTCGGCGCAGGCACCCACCCCGGCGCGGGTATCCCCGGCGTGGTCGGCAGCGCCGAGGCCACCGCGGGGTTAATGTTACGATGAGCGAAGTGCGCGCCCGATTAGTCGAGGAAGCCGGCCGCTCGATCGCCGCCGGCTCGAAAAGCTTCCGCTTCGCCAGCCAGATTTTCGACCTTGCGACCCGCGAGCGCAGCTGGTTGCTCTACAGCTGGTGCCGGGCTTGCGACGATGTCACCGACGGCCAGACGCTGGGCCATGATGCGCGGGCGCCCGAGAATCCCGAGCAGCGCATCGCTTTCCTGCGCGCCAAAACCGATGCCGCGCTCGCTGGCAAGCCGACTGGCCTCTCCCCCTTCGACGCGCTCGCCACCGTCGCTGCCGAAACAGCGATTCCGCCTAGCCTACCGCACGACCATCTCGCCGGCTTCGCCCGCGACGCCGCCGGCTGGTCGCCGCAAACCGAAGAAGATTTGCTTTCCTATTGCTACCAGGTCGCCGGATCAGTCGGCATGATGATGGCGCACGTCATGGGGGTTGATCCGAACGACTACGACACCCTCGACCGAGCATCCGATCTCGGCATCGCCTTCCAGCTCGCCAACATCGCCCGCGACATCGTCGAGGATGCGCGTGTCGGCCGCGTCTATCTGCCGGCCGACTGGCTGGCCGACGAAGGCCTTGCCCGCGCCGACCTCGCCGATAAGCGGCACCGCCCGGCCCTCGCGAGGTTGACGCAACGACTGGCTGGCTTTGCCGAAGAGCATCGCCGGTCGAGCAAGGTCGGCGCGGCTCGCCTCCCCTTCCGCAGCCGGTGGGCGGTGCTGTCGGCAGCGGGGATTTACGGCGAGGTCGCCACGCGCGCCGTCGCGCTCGGAACGCGCGCCTGGGACCGTCGGATAAGCATTTCAAAAGCCGAGAAATTCGCGCTGGTGATCGAGGCGTTCGGCGAGGCATTGATGCCCGCGCCGAAGGTCAGCCGCGAGGGCCTGTGGACACGCCCCGCGGCTCCCTTACCTGTGCTCCCTCGCGCCCGCCGAGCTCGACCTTCAGCGTCTCGACCGGCGGGGCGTAGAGGAAGCCGAAGCTGACCGCGCCCAAGCGGCTTTCGACGATGTGGTGGATGCGGTGCGCCTGGACGATGCGTTTAAAGTACGCCGAGCGGGGCACGAGGCGATGCTCAATGCGGCGGTGGACGATGACGTCGTGGAACCCCAAATAGATTGCGCCATAGGCAGCGATCCCCGCTCCGACCCACGCCGCCCACGGCCCCCAGTCACCCTGCACTCCCTGGTAGATCAGGAGGATCGACGGCGACGCAAATATTACGCCGTACAGGTCGTTGAGCTCGAAGCGACCGGCGCGCGCGCGATGATGGCTGGCGTGGAGCACCCAGCCCAGCCGCCCATGCATCACCCAGCGATGCGATACATAGGCGAAGCCTTCCATGAAAGCGACCGCGCCCACCAACAGCAAAAGACCGGTAATCAACGGCATGGCGGGCAATATAGCGGCCTCAGCCGCGGTCGGCGAGAAAATGCATCAGCTGCGCCAGCGTCGACTCCATCTGGTCCTGCATCTGGCTGACCAGTTCATTGTCGCGCATGTGCTCATGGTCGAGCGGTTTGGAGTAGCTATCCGAAAAGGCCTGCAAATCCTCAGCGTCGAAAATGCCCTTGGCGACCAGCTTGGCGAGGATCACCAGCAGGCCATTGGTATTGGCAATATTGCCCGCGACCAGCGCCTCGTCGACCAAGGACATGGTAGCGCCCTCGTCCTCGTCTTCGGCGGGAATGGTCAGGGGCGCGTCGGTCATCGCGCCAATGTGGCGGGTTTGGCGGCAAGCGCAAGATCGCCAAGTGCTGCCCAGATCGCCGCCTTGCCGTCCACGTCAAGCGTGTAGGCGGGGCTAGAGGAGGGAAGGTCGATCAGGCTGATCCCCTCGACCTCGGTCAGGGCTGCGCGTCCAAGGCGGGCGGCGGTCTTGCCGTTGAAGGCGATGGCCCGCAGACGCGGATGCCTAGTCAAATACTCAACCAGGAGATTGGTAGTCGCCGACCGGATCGCGCCGTCGAGGCTGCCGATTCGGGTGGCCTGGCCGACCACGTCCCACAAGGCCACGCCGCGCCGTGCGAGCGCCGACAATCGCTCGTCATAGCCCATCTCGACCAGAGGCTCGCCGATAGCGCGCCCGAGCAGCCGCCAGAATTGATTTTGCGGGTGCGCATAATATCGTTGCGCAGCGAGCGACGCCTCGCCCGGCAGGCTGCCGAGAATTAGCAACACCGCATCGCTTGCCCCGGCCGGCGGCATCGATCGTTTGAGCGTCATCGCGGCCACGATACTGGCCTTAATGCCTTCCGGCCAGCGGTTGCCCCACGGCAACCCCACCCGCTAAGGTTGCGCGATGAAGCCCGACGAGCTGCGCATCGCCCTTTTCTCGGGCAATTACAATTATGTCCGCGACGGGGCCAACCAAGCCCTGAACCGGCTTGTCGGATTTCTCCTGCGGCAAGGCGCGGCAGTGCGCGTCTATTCGCCGACCGTCGCGCATCCCGCGTTCCAGGCCATAGGCGACCTGGTCGGCGTCCCGGCGGCGTCGATCCCGGGCCGACCCGAATATCGTCTGCCGCTGCGCCTGCCTGGATCGGTGCGGCGCGACCTGGAAGCCTTCGCGCCGAACGTTATCCATGTGGCCAGCCCCGACATCGTCGCTCATCGCGCCGTTAGTTGGGCCCGCCGCCGAAATATTCCCGTCGTGGCCTCGGTTCACACGCGGTTCGAGACCTATCTCGGCTACTACCGGCTGCAATGGCTCGAGCCGACCGTTCGGGCCATCCTGCGCCGTTTCTACCGCCGGTGCGACGCGATCATGGCCCCCGCCCAATCCACCGCCGCCATCCTTCGCGCCCAGCGAATGAGCCGCGATATTTCGATCTGGTCGCGCGGCGTCGACCGCGACCAGTTCAATTCCCAGCGGCGAAGTGTCGAGTATCGCCGCTCGCACGGCATCGCGGCCGACGACATGGTGGTTGCCTTCCTCGGCCGGCTAGTGCTCGAAAAGGGACTCGACGTATTCGCCAACGTCATCGACACGGCGCGCGCCAAGGGCGTCGAGCTGAAGATCCTGGTGATCGGCGAGGGGCCGGCGCGCGGCTGGTTCGCCGAACGGCTACCTGACGCGATTTTCACTGGGCAACTGACCGGCAACGACCTCGCCGTCGCGCTGGCATCCGCCGATGTCTTCTTCAACCCGTCGGTGACCGAGGCGTTCGGCAACGTCACCCAGGAAGCGATGGCGTGCGGACTGCCGGTCATCGCCGCCGCTGCCTCCGGCACCAACAGCATCGTGACCGACGGAGTAACAGGGACGCTGATCGATCCGCAGAACATCGACGGATTCGCCGAGGCGTTGTGCTCCTACCAGCTCGATCCAGACCTGCGCGCGCGTCATGGCGAGGCCGGCCTGTCCTTTGCCAAATCCCGCGATTGGGACCAGATCAACGCGGCGGTGATGCGCGTCTACGAACGCGTCATCATCCGGCGAACCTCGCGCTAGTCATCAGCTTCAAAAGCACCAGCCGACAAGGGGTGGGCAAGCCGGAGCCAGACGGCCTAAGGACTGTTCATGGCAGACCTGTTCGCGGACGAGTCACCACCTCGGGCCGACGCACCGCCCAATGACGCAGCGCCGCTGGCCGATCGCCTGCGCCCGGCGGCGCTCGACGAGGTCGTCGGCCAGGAGCATCTAACCGGGCCCGAGGGGGCGATCGGGCGAATGGTAACGGCGGGCAAACTCGCCTCGATGATATTGTGGGGGCCGCCAGGGACCGGCAAGACCAGCATCGCCCGCCTGCTGGCCGATGCGGTCGGCCTGCGCTTCGTGTCGATATCGGCGGTGTTTTCGGGGGTCGCCGACCTCAAGAAAATCTTCGCCGAGGCGAAGCTTGCAGCGCGCGCCGGACAGCGCACCTTGCTGTTCGTCGACGAGATTCACCGCTTCAATCGCTCGCAGCAGGACGGTTTTCTTCCCTATGTCGAGGACGGTACGATCACGCTGGTCGGCGCGACGACGGAAAACCCCAGCTTCGAACTCAACGCCGCGCTGCTGAGCCGCGCTCAGGTCCTGATCCTCCACCGGCTCGACGAGCGCGCCCTGTCGACTCTGCTCGACCGGGCCGTGGCGTTGGCGGGCAAGCCGCTACCGCTTAATGCCAATGCCCGGGCGGCGCTAGTCGCGTCCGCCGATGGCGACGGCCGCTTCCTCCTCAACCAGGCCGAGACGCTGCTCGACCTCGATCTTCCCGAGCCGCTCGATCCGGCCGGCCTCGCGCAGCTGCTCCAGCGCCGGGTCGCGGTCTACGACAAGGACCGTGAAGGTCACTACAATCTGATTTCGGCGCTTCATAAATGCCTGCGCGGCTCCGATCCCCAGGCTGCGCTCTATTATCTGGCGCGGATGCTGACCGCGGGCGAGGAGCCGCTCTACGTGCTGCGCCGGCTGGTCCGCTTCGCCAGCGAGGATATCGGTCTCGCCGATCCCCAGGCGCTGGTCCAGTGCCTCGCCGCTAAAGACGCCTATGATTTTCTCGGTTCGCCTGAAGGCGAGCTGGCAATCGTCCAGGCCTGTCTCTACCTCGCCACCGCCCCCAAATCGAATGCCGCCTATGTCGCGCAGAAGGACGCCTGGCGCAGCGCCAGGGAAACCGGCTCGCTGATGCCGCCGCTGAATATCGTCAACGCGCCTACCAAGCTGATGAAGGACATCGGCTACGGCAAGGGCTATGCTTACGACCATGACGCCGAGGACGGTTTCTCAGGCGCCAATTACTGGCCCCACGCGATGAGCCCACAGACTTTTTACGCGCCCGCCGATCGCGGAATCGAGGCGAAGATCGCCGAACGACTTGCCTATTGGGACCAAAAACGGCGAGAACGAACCCCATCAGACTGACCGTTCAGGGGACGATGAATGTACCAGACCCAACCGCCCGCACAATATTGGCAGCAGCAGCTCGTCGAGTGGGGACCCAAGCTATTGTTCGCGGTGCTTATCCTCGTCGCGACCCATTTCATCGCCAAGGCGGTGCAGTGGGCGGTGGCCAAGCTGGTCGACCGCATGCCGGTCCTGAAGCGTCATCCCGGTGTCGGGGGCGACAGCGTTGGGGCCGAACTCGGGCGGCTGGCCTATTGGCTGATCTGGCTGGTCGGGCTGATCGCCGCGCTACAGCCACTTGGCCTCTCGGGCGTACTGACCCCGGTGACGGCGATGACCAATGAAGTGTTCGCCTTCTTGCCGCGGCTGCTCGGCGCCGGCCTGTTCTTCTTCGCCGGCCTGATCCTGGCGCGCATCGTGCGCCATGTGATCGAGGCGGCGTTGGGCGCGCTCAATCTCGAGCGGCTCGCCAGCCGCGCCGGCCTCAAGCTGGGCGACTCGCCGGTCGCGGTCGACGCGGCCGGCGTGGCAAGCGCAGGCGCCGCCCCGGCGCGCAGCTCGATCGCCCGCGCGGTCGGAGTAACGGTCAGTGCCACAATCATCATCTTCGCTGCGATAGGCGCGCTGCAAATTCTGCAGATTTCGGCGATTTCCGATCCGGCCACGGCAATGCTTAAGACCATCGCTCTGGCGATCCCACGAGTGCTCGCCGCGCTAGTCTGGCTGGCAATCGCCTTCCTCATCGGCAAATGGGTCAAGACGCTGATCGAGACTGTGCTGCCCAGCCTCAACTTTGATGCCAGCGTTCGCGCGCTCGGCATCATGCCGATCGCCTCCAACCCTTCGCGGGTCGTCAGCGCGATCGCGATGACCGCGATCCTGCTCGGCGCGGCGATCGAGGCGGCGCGGCAATTGGGCGGGGACAGCGTGGCGGCGCTCTTGTTCCAGATCACCGAGCTTGGTGGGAAGGTGATCTTCGGCACCATCATCATCGTCGTCGGCCTATTCCTCGCCCGCATCCTCGCCGGCTTGGTCGGCAGTTCGACCGGCGAGGCGGGATATGCCCAGACGATCGTCAAATATGCGATCATCGCCTTATTCACCGCGATCGGCCTGACCTTTATGGGGCTGGCCGACCAGATCGTGATGATGGCGTTCGGCCTGATCCTCGGCGCCGCCGCGATTGCGACGGCGCTGGCATTCGGGCTCGGCGGGCGCGATTTCGCAGCGCGGATGCTGGAAGATTGGCGGCTGGGCCAGATGCCCCCACCGCCACCCCCGCCGCGCCTCAAGCGCGCCGCCGCGACCGACGACGACAGCCAGCCACCGTTGGTGTGACACGCTTCGCTTCGACGGTCGCGATCGACTGGTCGGGTGCCAAGGGGAAGCAGCACAAGGGGATTGCCATCGCTGAAGCGCGGGGCGATGGCGCGCCGCGCCTTGTCCGGCCGGGTCACATCTGGGCGCGCCAGGAAGTCCTCGATTGGTTGCTCGACCGCGCGGCAGCCGAGCCAACTCTGTTTGGCTTCGATTTCAGCTTCGCTCCACCGTTCGTTGAGCGCGGCGCCTATTTGCCGGGCGAGGGCGGCGTACCCGACAACGCGCGCGCCTTTTGGACCTATGTCGAAGCGCAAAGCGACGACGAAGACCTCGGCGCCGCCTCGTTTCTCGAGCAAGTCCACCGCCGTCATTTCTATTTCGGCATCGCCGATGGGGTGAAGGCCGACTTCGTCCATTTCCGCCGCTGCGACGCCGCGCTCAATGCTCAGGGTGGGCGCAAGACAGCCTCCGCCTATGACGCCATCGGCGCGGCGCAAGTCGCCAAGGCGAGCTTTGCCGGGATGCGCATGCTCCACCGCCTCAGCGGAAAGATCGCCATCTGGCCGTTCGACCTGCTGCCGACCGAGGGCAGCGCAGTGGTTGAGATTTATACCCGCATCGCCATTCGCAGTGCGGGGCTTCCAGGCAAGAAAATTCGCACCGCCGCCGAGCTCGACGGCGCGCTGGTCGCGCTCGGCTCACCGCCCGCCGGCCTCCAGCACGACCCGACCGATCATCAAAGCGACGCCCTGATCTCCGCAGCCGCGATGCGGGTGCACGCGCGCCACCCCAAGGCCTTCGCCCCCGCCGCGCTGACCCCCGAGATCGCCCGAACCGAGGGCTGGACGTTCGGCGTCGTGTGACGATAAGGCGTTCGCCGTGCCGGTTTAGCTCAGCTGGTAGAGCAGCGGTTTTGTAAACCGAAGGTCGCGGGTTCGATTCCTGCAACCGGCACCACTCATCC
The DNA here is from genome assembly GCA_013816595.1 of Sphingomonas sp. Classification (GTDB taxonomy): domain Bacteria; phylum Pseudomonadota; class Alphaproteobacteria; order Sphingomonadales; family Sphingomonadaceae; genus Sphingomicrobium. The sequence goes on from JACDEB010000011.1 coordinate 15,084, forward strand.
CGGATGCCCAGGTTCAAGGGTAACCCGGAAATTTAAATTGTTGAGGCTTTTCCGCAACATAACGGTCGACATGACCTAGCGCCACGGCACAGTGTAGATAATCGGCTCAAGTCAGGATAGGCGGCACACACTCCTATTGCGCGTTGCGCTGAGATGTCGAACGTCAAGTGGAAGAATCCGTTCGGAGTGGCGGCTAGGCCGTTTATAAAGCATTGTAGCGTAGGATGGCCGGGGTCGCGCGACCCCGGCGTGTACGGCACTATGGAACAGGGGACGCCGACCACCGTTCAATTGACCAATTGCCACCGTGCCAGCGACCGCGTAAAAGTAGGATGGCTTGGTGTCGATGATCGCGACGGGGTTGCGGTGTTTAACCCGATCGGATCATGCGAAAGGTCAATCGCAGAATTTTCGACGGCTGCTGTCCGATTTGAATGCAAATTAATTAGCCGTTTGGCTAGCTCGCGAGCGGTGCGAGTGCTTGGAAAGATATCATGTACCAATCACGTGTGACCAGGACCCTTTCAATTCGATTGAAACGCGGGCGAGCGCTCGCGGGACTGAACAAGCTGCTTTTGGTGACGGTCGTCATTCCAACGTTGTTGGCGACGATTTATTTCGGCTTCCTCGCGTCGGATGTCTATGTATCGCAATCGCAATTTGTGGTCCGCAGCCCTGACAAGCCGGCGACCACGGGGCTCGGAGTGCTGCTGAAGTCGGTCGGCTTTTCGAACGCCGGGGACGAGATTTTCGCAACGCAGGATTATGTCCGGTCACGCGACGCCTTGCGCGCGCTGAACCGGACCGGTGTCGTCGAACGGGCTTTTACGGGGCCCGAGATATCCCCTTTTGACCGGTTTAACCCGCTCGGCTGGAACCGCTCTTTCGAGGATTTGTACAAATATTATCAGGGCAAGGTACGCGTCGAGCATGATGCCACCACATCGATCACTACGCTCAGCGTCAGGGCTTTCTCAGGTGAGGATGCGCTGCGGTTCAACCGCCAGTTGCTCGATCAGGCCGAAGCACTCGTCAATCGGCTGAACACCCGCGGGCGAAGCGACTTAGTTCAATATGCGGAGCGCGAAGCGCGCGAGGCCAAGGAGGCCAGTCGCGAGGCCGCCCAACAACTTGCGGCATATCGCGATCGTCAGGGGGTTATCGATCCCGAGCGCCAGGCCGCGGTCCAGCTGCAGATGATCTCAAAGATTCAGGACGAGCTGATTGGCGCGCGCACTCAGCTGGTGCAGCTTCGATCCTTGGCTCCGGAGAACCCACAGATTCCCCTTCTCGAGACCCGCATTGGGTCACTGACTCGCGAGATCGATGTCCAGCTTGGCCGGGTGGCCGGCGACCGCGGTTCACTGTCCGCGACGGCCGCCCAATATCAACGATTACAGCTTGAGCGCGAATTTGCGGATCGTCGCCTGACGGCGGCGCTCACCTCCCTGCAGGAAGCCCGCAATGAGGCCCAACGCAAGCAGGCCTATGTCGAGCGGATCGTCCAACCCAACCTGCCGGACGAAGCGCTAGAACCGAGGCGTCTGCGCGGAATCCTGGCGTCGTTAGTTCTTGGACTAATCGCTTACGGCGTCCTCAGCATGCTGTTCGCCGGTATTCGGGAGCATAAGGACTGATGATGCAGACCAAGGCAGAGATAGCTGCCGTTCCCAGCCTTAGCCGTTCATGGTCGATCCAGCGTCGAGTGATCTGGGCGTTGTTGCTGCGAGAGATGCTTACAAGGTACGGGCGGCACAATATCGGCTTTCTGTGGCTATTCGTCGAACCGATGCTGTTCACATTGGGGGTGACCGCTTTGTGGACCGCGACCCGGACGGTCCATGGTTCGGATTTGCCCATCGTTGCGTTCGCGATCACCGGCTATTCCAGCGTTTTACTGTGGCGTAACATGCCTGCGCGTTGCATCGGGGCGCTCGCCCCGAACCTCTCGCTGCTCTACCATCGCAACGTGCGCCCAATTGACATATATATTGCGCGACTGCTGCTCGAGGCGGCGGGAGCGACCATGTCGTTCACCTTCTTGACGCTCTTCTTTGGGTTCATCGGATGGTTGGAGATGCCCGAAGACGTGCTGCAGGTTGCCGCGGGATGGGCGATGCTTGCCTGGTTCGGCGTCAGCTTGGCCCTCATGCTGGGCGCCGTATCAGAACAATCCGAGACAATTGAAAAACTTTGGCATCCAACGTCCTATTTGCTCTTCCCTCTGTCTGGGGCGGCTTTTCTAGTCAGTGCACTCCCGCCATCCGCGCAGAATTTCATCTTATGGCTCCCGATGGTGCATGGAGTCGAGTATCTTCGCGAAGGGTATTTCGGGTCGCAAATCACCGCCCATTATGATCTGACTTACATGGCACTCGTCAACTTGACGCTGACGATTGTAGGCTTGGCGCAGGTCGCCAAGGTGAGCCGGACGGTGATTCCCGAATGATTCGCCTGGAAGGCATTAACAAGACTTACGGAACGCGTAGTGGCCCGGTTCATGTCTTGCGCGACGTGAACCTGTCAATCCAATGCGGCGAGCGCATCGGCATTCTGGGGGGCAATGGCGCGGGCAAGTCGACTCTCATTCGCCTGATCAGCGGGGCCGAATTCCCGACTAGCGGTGTGATCGAGCGCTGTATGAGTGTTTCGTGGCCGCTGGCTTTTGGAGGCGCGTTCCAAGGGACCCTCACGGGTTATGACAATCTGCGTTTTATCTGCCGGATTTACGGTGTCGATCCGGCCGACAAATTGGCCTTCGTTGAGGATTTCTCCGAACTTGGCATTTACCTTCGCGAGCCGGTAAAGACCTATTCGTCCGGCATGCGCGCGCGGTTGGCATTTGCCATTTCGATGGTGATTGAATTCGATTGTTTCCTGATCGATGAGATCATCGCCGTTGGTGACACTCGGTTCCACGAAAAATGCCATCATGAATTATTCGAGCGACGGAGTGAGCGGGCGATGATCATCGTTTCCCACGACGCGACTTATATCAGAGAGCATTGCACGCGCGCCGCGGTTTTGGCTCACGGCGAGCTAACGCAACCGGGAAATCTCGATGAGGCGTTTGACTTCTATCATCAGTCGATGGCGGCGGTTGCATGAATAGCCTGGCCCCCGCCGCTCGATTGGGCGCACGACTGACGTGGCTATGGCGGCATCGCCAGGGGTTTGGCGAAGGGTCGCGTGCTGACCAGCCGCGCATACTGGTCGATGTTTCGGCGATCATCCGTCACGATGCCCAGACCGGCATCCAGCGCGTTGTACGCGCGGTTTGGTCGGAGCTTCAGCGGCGAGATGGTCAAGGCTTTCAACTCATTCCCGTCTATGCGACGCACTCGCATGGCTATTGCTATGCACCGGTCGGCTTCCTCGATTGTCGGCTAGAACCACGTCAGGCCGAACCCGTGCGAGCACGCGCTGGAGACAAGTTCCTTGGCCTAGACCTTTCGGCGCACGTCATGCCGAAGTGGCGCCAGCAATTGCGTGCGTGGCGCAAGCATGGCGCGACGGTGCATCTGGTCGTCTACGATCTGCTTCCGATCCTTCGCCCCCAATGGTTCAACAGCAAAGCCAGCGCGCATTTCCACGACTGGTTCAGCGTCCTTGCCCAAGAGGCCGATCAGGCGATCTGCATCTCGAAGCAGGTTTCGCGCGATTTGCGCGATCTATTGCGCAAGCGTGCGCCTAGATCGACACTGTCGATCGTGAACATGGAATTGAGCGGAGACATCGCCAATTCGCGACCGTCCGAAGGCATTTGCCAGGAGGTGTCCGACCTTCTCGATCGTTTGCGGATCCGGCCGGCGATCCTCATGGTTGGAACGATCGAGCCACGAAAGGCGTACGATACGGCGCTTGCGGCCTTCGATTATCTGTGGTGCGAGCGGGGAGGCGAGGCTCCGGACTTGGTAATCATCGGAAAAGCCGGCTGGAAGACAAAGGCACTGCAGCAACGAATTCGAAGCCACCCAGAGCACAAGAAGCGCCTTCATTGGCTCGATGGGGTGACCGACGAAGGCCTAAGCCGATTATATGAGGCCTGCCGCGGTTTGTTCATGGCATCGCATGGCGAAGGGTTCGGCTTGCCGCTTGCCGAGGCGATGGTTCAGCGGCGTTACGTTCTTGCTCGCGACCTGCCGGTTTTCCGGGAGCAGAATCTACCCAACGTCCTGTTTTTCAAGGATGACCGGCCAGATCGGCTTGGGGAGCAACTGATGCATCTCACGCGAGTCGGCCCGCTGTCTTCGAGTCCGAATTTCGCTCAGCGGACGTGGAGCCACAGCGTGGACGTCTTGTTGACCAATCTCGCGATCCAGCAAACCGACGCGACGCCCACGACCGTTTCGCAGACTGCTCTATAAGATGTCTGATCAGTGTATTTACGAGCTCTAGAGAATGTATAGCTTTAGCCAAAACTTTGAAGACGTATACATATTTCGGGCTTTCTCTGGCATCGCGGATGGCTTTTACATCGATGCGGGCGCCTTCGACCCTATAGTAGATTCTGTAACGAAGATGCTGTACGACTTGGGATGGTCGGGTATCAATTTGGAGCCGGGACCTTCCTTTCCGACTTTCTCATGCCGAACGCGCGATATCAACTTGCCTCTGGCCCTAACGGGCGAGGAGGGGAAGGTAAGGTTTTACTATAACGCTGAAGATCCCGGTACTTCGACCACTTCCGACTCAAATAGGGCGACTGATTCGTCGGCAATTCGAGATTATGAGATTGCGTCCACGACGTTGGAGGCCGTAGTTCGAGCACACGCCGCTGATCGGCATATCCATTTCCTGAAGCTCGACATCGAAGGCGCAGAGTGGGACGTCTTGCGCAGCACCAATTGGCGCGAGATTCGTCCCGAGCTAATCCTTGTCGAGTCATCGATGCCATATACTAACATCAGGCGCGATCACGGTTGGTCGGAGCACATGAAGTCATTCGACTATGAAGACGTATTTTTCGACGGGATAAATACCTACTATTTGAGAGCGGAGAGTTTGTTTCGGCAGGGTGCTTTCGATTATCCGGTGAATGTTCTCGATGGCGTGCGGAAGTTCGAACCTTACCAGCATCATCTCCTAAACGATCCGGAACGCCGCGTTCTTATCAACAATATTTCGGAAGAAGTCGCGCGCGCTGTTGAGGCTGGAAATTCGACTGTGCGAGAATATTTCGAAGACAATCTAGGGCATAACTTGGAGGTGCAGAAAAGCTTGGTTGCCCAGCTAATGTCCGAGCAATCGGAACAATATACGCAACTCCGTGCAATCGCCGAGAGTTTACCCTTTCACGCCCAGACACAGAATGACGCGCGAGGCGGCAACAGCGCTGACGCTGTGCTTCGGGAAATAGCCGATAGCGTCACGAACCTAATCGAGGACCGCGAACGGCAGGCGGCCGACCTCATGCGCGCGCAACAAGCGATTGAAGTAGGATCGGCAGCACTAAGGGCGCAAGAGAAATTGGCCGATCAAGCCGTTGGCGAGGCGCGATTGCTCGCGAAGCGGCTTGGCGCCTCGCGAGCGTCTCGCCTGACGGTGCTAGCGATGACCGAACGCGTCGCCGAGATGCGAATCGAGGGTATTGAGGCAAAATCTACCGAAAAAGCGCAGGCCTTACAGGACGCCTATCAGGAACTCGACCGGGACCTCGCAATATTGGAGGACGCCCCTCGATATGACGAAGTAATGCTGAAAGCGCGTACGGTACCCGCGTGGCGCAAGCTGTTCCCGTTTGGAAAACAGGCGTTGGTCCGGCGTGCGGATACTTATCGTGACCAAGGGCAATGGCTTGAAGCAGCGCAGTCCTACGCCCAAGCCTATGCAGCACGCCCGGAGCGCGCGGATTTGTGTTTGCAGATGGCCAATATGCTCACCGAGCTGCATGCTTTTTCGCTTGCCGAAATGGCCTATCGGGAAGCTTTGTTGAAAGCCCCGGGTGACGGCCTGATCCTTCTCCATTTTGGTCACATGCTCGAAAAGTCATGCCGTCCATTACGCGCCCGAGCCGCCTTTCTGAGGTCGGCCCAGATCAACCCAGAGCACCCCCTGATTGATGAATTGCTGCGGCGGGTCGAACAATCGATAAGCAAGGATTTGACCGAATAGTGCACACCGGTTGTTATTTTTATCGGCAAGAATGAACTTGGCAGTGGCAATTCTTTTTTAGCGGAGAGATAATTTGAACCAAGACGACCCGTTGGTCTGTCGCATCTATGTTGATGTTCGCTGCCTCCAAGATGAACGCTTTCGAAATCGCGGAGTTGGTCAGCATGTTGCAAGCGTGCTATCAGGGGCACTTGATTTTTCTCCGACTGGCCCGGCGCTCGAGTTGGTCGCATGCGTCGATCGTTCGATGCCGCCCTTGGAGGACCAGCACCGGTTGTTGTTCCGAGGCGAGCAAGCGATCGGCGCTCCGATGGCGCCAGGATCAATCCTGCTCCAGAGTTCTCCGATGACGCATCCGCAGCACGCGCTAAGGAACGCGCTGGCGGATCCGACCATCCGCAGCGTCGCGATAGTCTATGACTTCATCCCGCTCGAATTCCCCAATAATTACCTCGCGGATGCAACGATCCGCAAGGAGTATCTGAACAACCTGGCCATCCTGAGTGACTACGACCGGTTCATTAGCATCTCTGAATTTACCTCGCGTGAGCTTCAGGGGACCTTAGGAATACTGCCGCGTGTTTGCCACGTCTCCGGCGTAGCCGTACGAGATAGCGTGATCAGGTATAGCGGCTCCCATCCAACAAACGCGCGCTACTGCCTTGTTATCGGGGGCGGCGACAAGAGAAAGAATGTCGAACTGCCGATCTGCGCACACGCAAGCAGTACGCGTCTGAACAGTTTGAAGGTGGAGCTGAAAATCGTCGGGAATTACAGTGAGGACGCGATCGACAGCTTGCGGGCACTGCACCTGCGCAAGGATGGAGAGCCGGATTTATTGCAATTTATCGAAGGCGTTAGTGACGCTGATCTCGCCAGTCTTTACCAAAATGCTCTTTTGACGGTCTGCCCATCCCGGGCCGAGGGATTCTCGATTCCGGTGGTCGAAGCGAATGCGAACGGGTGCCCCGTGATCATTTCCGACTGCGATGCGCAGACCGAGCTCATGCCCTTGCCCGAATATCAATTTCACCCCGACGATGCCGGTCGCGTGAGGGCTTTGATGGAGTCTTTCTTGGACCCGAGGGCGAGCGCACGGGCTCTGGCTCAACAGGGCAGTTTCTGGACGCGTTTCGACATCGCGGCGGTACAGCAGCGGTTCTGGACAGCCTTATTCGCGCCACCCAGCGAGGAACGCGCCTCAGTCGCTACTGGCGAGCGCGGCGCAGTCTCCCCGCATGTGGCTCGAGAACTCAAGCCCCGCTTGGCTATTGCATCACCCGTTCCCCCCGATCGTTCGGGTGTTGCTGACTATACGATGGCAACCATGACGGCTTTAGCAAAATACGCCAAACTCGACTTATACACTGAAACACAAGGTCGAATCGCCAATCGAGCCTTCGTTACGATTCAGCCGCTTTCGACTGAACCCTATACAAACCGTAACTACGATGGCGTGATTTCGGTTCTGGGAAATTCTCATCTGCATCTAGAAACGTTCAAGCTACTCTTGAATTACGGTGGTTCATCCATCGCGCATGATGCCCGCATGCTCCACTTCTATGTCGCCCTGTTGGGTGACGATCGCGCGAAGGCCGTGGCATCACGTGAGCTGGGCCGGGCAGTGACGAGTGACGACATCCAGGGCTGGATTGCCAATCAGCGAAGCATGCCGATCCTGTTCTTGAGTGAGATATTGGAGGCGTCTCAGCAGACATTTGTCCACTCCCCGACCACGAAGGATATTGTTAAGAACCTTTATGGCCGAGAAACCGTCCATCTGCCTTTCGCGACCTATCGCGCGCAATTGCCGGAGTTCGTGGGTCAACTGGGCCGTGTCCGGGCTCGCGAATTGCTGGGCTACAGCAAAAGCGTCCGGTTGCTGATTTGCCTTGGGGATCTAATCGCCGACAAGGCATTAGAAGAGTGCTTGTGGACCGCGAGCGTGCTTGATGGTTGGGGAGTGCCGATCCGCCTCGCATTCGTCGGCAATAGCCATCCGGATACGACGGCCTATCTCCAATCGGTTGCCGACATCCTCGGAATAGGCGACAAGATCCGCTTCAGCCAGGGGATGGTCGACGAACGCACCTACCAAGCGTATCTCGCCGCCGCCGATGCGGCCATTCAGTTGCGGATCTACAAATTCGGGGGGCTATCGGGGGCGATGCTTGATGGAATCGCCGCTGGTCTTCCTACCATTGCCAATGCCCATCTGGCAGAGGCGATGGAGAGTCCGTCCTATGTAAAGCGGATTCCCGACGGCCTAAGTCCAATTCTGGCAGCCGAGAAACTTATGGAAATATTCGAGTCAGATGGGCGCGATAGCTTTGAAGACGAACGCCGAGCGTTCCTTCAAGCGCACAGCGTCGACACTTACGCCAAACGTCTGCTCGATGGGATGGGCCTCACATGATCGCTCAAACGCCGGTTTACTGTGACATCACAGAATTAGTGTCCAATCCGATCCGCACCGGAATCCAACGGGTAGCGCGCGAAGTGATACGGAATTGGGACGGTGACAGGCCACTGCGCCTGTGCCGTTTCGATCGCGCGCGGAAGGGGCTTGTCGAACTCCCGTCAGAAGTTAACTACTATTTGCTGGAGCCCGACGATGTCACCCGGTCCGCATCCGCGTCGGAGCTTCAATCAAGGTTATCCGACGTCATTGCGAGCCGCGAAGGCAATGAAGTAGGGCTCGACGCGACCATATTCATTCCGGAAGTGTTTTTCAACGAGTTGCGGTGTCTGCACTATTTATGGCGAATCGAGCATTCACCTCAAAAAGTTCACGCCCTCTTTCATGATTTCATTCCATGGCTGCAGCCGGACGTTATAGGCGTCCAACGTTCGAATCAATTAATGTGGTATTTGCGCTTCGCTCAGCGAATCAGGAAGGCCGCGTTTAATAGTGAGGCAACTCGGCGGGATTGGCTCACCCGCATTGTCAGAGACGAGCATAGGAACGGAACGATTCTTGCGCTTGGCGCCGACGGCCTTGGTTTACCTCGTCAATATTTTGCGAAGGAGAAGCGTGCCTTTGTCGCTTTAGGTTCGATCGACGGACGGAAAAACCAGCTTGCGATATTGCGGGCGTTCAAGATGCTTTGGGCTGACAACCTCGCGGTCGGTCTGACCTTGGTCGGGCGTGTTTTCGACGCGGAGGCCGCGCTTCGGGCGGAGCTTGAGGAAAGTTCTGACTACACGCACTTCCGGCACGTTGGAAAGGCGACGGACGCGGAACTGGGGCAGATAATGTCGAATGCCCGGGCTACGATTTACGCAAGCGCGACAGAAGGATACGGCCTTCCGCCGGTTGAAAGCCTGTACGCTGGCATTCCGTGCATCGTGAGTAAACACGTTCCTAGTGTCGCGCATCTTGCAGACGGACTTCGTTTCCTTGACGAAGTGACCCCGGAAGAAATAGCCAAGCAGGTGCGCGCGCTGGCGAACGATGTGGAAGCAGAAAAGGCGTGGGCCGAAGCTGCCAATCACAACCTACCGACCTGGAAGCAATTTGGATCGGCCGTTTCGCAATGGATCGGCGAGTCCTAGCCGAAAGGATGAAATTTTCTGCTGGACGACCAAGACTGGGTCTCGAAGATTATATGACAAGTCCGTTCGATCTGCGGTCTTGCTCAATGTTTGAAGTTTTTATTGGAACCTAGCTCCTTCGGATATATGCGCACAATTTCAGTCAGTATGCCTTCCGGGGAGGTTCTTCTCGTTGTTTCCACCCTCGTGTACGAGCGATGTTGCTAACATTTTATCCATAGGGGCTGCAGCCATAGCTGGACAGAAGCACTGGGAGAATAAGCGAATGACAAAATTGCATTCGAAGGATTTGGGCGAGTTCGTAAAAATGGTCGACCGCGATTACGCTGGAAATCTGGCGGACCCTGCTCTGGCCTCTCGTTATTATCCTCTGGAATTTGAATTCGACACTGTCGTCGATCAAGATCTCGAGCCTTTTTCTGATGAATATTACCAGCACCAACTGACACTTTACAAAGAAATATCTGGGCGCGAACTGAATCAATGGGACGGGGAGCTGCACCCCGTGGACATCCCATCGCTATTGGAAACACCAAATCCTCTTGGCGTCAACAACGTGACCTTCATTTCTGAGCATGTTCGAGCGATCTCATCGATGCTTGGACTAGCCTGCCTCAGCCCCGTCCCCAAGGTGCTTGATATGGGAGCGGGACACGGTCTGAGTTCAGAAGTTTTAGCCTTCTGCGGCGCGATCGTTAAAGCCGTGGACATTGATCCCGCGCTTAGCGAGCTCAGCCAACGGCGGGCCGAAAGTCGTAATCTTTCGATAACGCGAAGCGTTCTAAATTTTGATGACTTGAGTACTATCGAATCGAGTGCATTCGAAGCGGCTTTTTTCTTCCAATCGCTGCACCACTGTATTCGTCCCTGGGACCTAATCGGGACCCTCAAGACTAAGTTGACCGCGGATGGAGTTATCGCGTTTACCGGAGAGCCAATCGGCAGCGTGTGGCGGAACTGGGGCATCCGGTTGGACCAGGAATCCGTCTACGTGGCGCGCAAGTTCGGTTGGTTTGAATCTGGATGGTCTCACGCGTTCCTGCGATCGTGTTTTGCCTCCCAAGGATTCAAACTGCGATATTTTGGCGGTGGCCACGGTGGTGGAGAAATTGGCGTCGCATCTGTCATGAGCGATCGCCTTGACCGCTGCGCCGAATATGCTGCCAGCGTTGGCTATCTGGAAAGGCACGTCGAATAGACCGCGAAAATTCGGACGGTCGCGAAACGTATCGGCCGGCGTGTTGTACAGTGCATCAGTTTACCGACACGGCGCTCTGATCGGGGCTTCCGGCGCATTGTCTCGGTCGATCAGCGGCCAATCCGATGAGCAAGTTCCACGCGGTCGTCGATACCACCACCCCGCGCATCTGTCTTGCTCTGACGAAGAGCCGGATACACGGCGCTGGCGTCAAGTAGGTCTCTTCGCTCCGGTGCTTTGCGGCCAATGGGCAATGGCTCGGCACCGTACGGTTGACAATCCCAACGGCAAACACGAAAGGCCGAACCGCTGGCAACTCAGTTCCGAGGCACTCACATATCTGCGGCCGAACGACGGATGGTGGAGACGGAGCACTTTTCGACATGTGCGGGCGTGGCTGGCATACTTTCCAAGATCACTACTGCGAATGATCGCGTGTGGGCATTATTAAAGCGGAGAATGACATGACGGCATATAAGGAAATCGAGAGGTGCCGTGTCGGGCAGTCCGATAATCTCGTCCCGGTTCTTAACCTTGGCTTCCAGGAACTCACCGGCGTTTTTCCAAAAAACGCGGAAGAGCCCGTCACACGGGGTCCGCTGGAGTTGGTGTGGTGTCCGCAAAGCGGCCTGCTCCAGCTCAAGCACACGTATAATTCCGCTGAAATGTACGGCGACAATTATGGCTATAGGTCGGGCCTCAACCAATCGATGGTCGATCATCTGACTTCGAAGGTCGCCTATCTTGAGAAGTTGACCAACCTGAAGCCGGGCGACACGGTATTGGACATCGGCTCTAACGATTGCACGACGCTCAAGGCGTATAACGTCGAGGGCATCGAGCGGGTTGGGATTGATCCGACCGGTGCCAAGTTCGCCGAATATTATCCAGACGACGTCAACCTTGTCCCCGACTTTTTCTCCGCCGATGCCTATTCCTCGGCCGACGCCGGCCCAGCTAAAATCATCACGTCGATCGCAATGTTCTACGATCTTGACGACCCGATCGCGTTTGCCCGGCAAATTGAGCAATGCCTTGCGCCCGACGGGGTGTGGCACTTCGAGCAAAGCTACATGCCGTCGATGCTGCGGATGAATTCGTATGACACCATCTGTCACGAGCATCTGGAATATTATTCGCTAGGCGTTGTTCGCACGATCCTCGAGGCCGCCGACCTGAAGCTTGTCGACGTGATGATGAACAACATAAATGGCGGAAGCTTCGCCGTGACAGCAATGAAAAAGAACAGCTCCGAGATCCTTCCAAATCACGCAGTAATCAATTGGATGCTTGAGCAGGAAGAGCGGATGGGAATCAACACGCCCAAACCTTACCGCGATTTCGAGGAGCGCGTCTTCCGCCACCGTGACGACCTTGTGCGTTTGATCCGGGCCCTTCGGGCCGACGGCAAAACTGTGCTGGGCTATGGTGCATCGACCAAAGGCAATGTCGTGCTCCAGTTCTGCGGCTTCACCACCGACGATATTCCGGCGATCGCCGAAGTTAATCCAGAGAAGTTCGGTCGCGTTACTCCGGGGACGCGTATTCCTATCATCAGCGAGGTTCAAGCGCACGCAATGAAGCCCGACTATTACCTGATCTTACCGTGGCATTTTAAGGAAGGGATTCTTCGGCGCGAAAAGGAATACCTTAATTCTGGGGGGAAATTTATTATTCCATTTCCTGAAATTGAGATCATCTGATAAATCATAGATTGCGGAATTATTGATCAAGATAGTGACCTACTCGCTAGCCTCGCCTGGGACGAGGGGCTATATTTTATTGGCGCTTACCGTCGCGCGACTTCACCAATTACTGACGCAATCACGAACTCAGCGTCCGGCTGTAACGGCACACGGATCGATTTCGATCGCACGTATCTCGGCTCGTGCCTGCCGTTGCTGACTTCAACGAGGCCCGCCGAAGCCTATAACCTGGCTGCGCAAAGTTTCGCGGGGACGTCGTTCAAACAGCCTGCTACAATCGCGAAAATCATTGGGATGGGTGCTCTGAAACTATTGGACGCGCTCCACCTGAGCGGAATGAAGTCCCGATTTTATCGGGCCAGCACCTCGGAGGTGTGCAGCAAGGTCTGGGTCGTCCCGCTGACTGAATAGCCACCCTTTTATCCGCTTAGTTCTTATGGCATCGCCAAGCTTTATGTTTCACTGGATCACGAGGAAGTTGGCGGCGAGTTTGTCGTAACGGTCGGCGGCATAGGCCTTGTCGGCGAGCACGATGGTACGGACCGAGCGGTCGAACAAGCCGTTGGCGATCTGGCGGTCATGCGTCGTTACTCCATTGTCAATCCGGCCAGATTACGTATTAGCGCCTCCATGAAAACCGCAATTATCACCGGCATCACCGGCCAGGACGGCGCCTATCTCGCCAAATTGCTACTGAACAAGGGCTATAAGGTTTACGGCACCTATCGCCGGACTAGCTCAGTCAATTTCTGGCGCCTCGCCGAGGTTGGGGTACGCGACCATCCCAATCTCGCGCTTGTCGAATATGATCTTACCGATCTTTCGTCGTCGATCCGACTGTTGGAGCAGGCTGGCGCAAAGGAAGTGTATAACCTTGCCGCGCAAAGCTTCGTCGGCGTGTCGTTCGATCAGCCTGTGACTACCGCCAAGATCACCGGCATCGGGCCGCTGAACTTGCTTGAATCGATCCGTATCGTCGATCCGACGATTCGCTTTTACCAGGCATCGACCTCGGAGATGTTCGGCAAGGTCCAGGCAGTTCCTCAGATCGAGTCGACGCCCTTCTATCCGCGCAGCCCCTACGGCGTCGCCAAGCTCTACGCGCACTGGATCACGGTCAATTATCGCGAAAGCTTCGGCATTTTCGGGTGCAGTGGCATATTATTCAATCATGAAAGCCCCCTCAGAGGGCGCGAGTTCGTGACTCGCAAAATCACCGACGCGGTGTCGAAGATCGAGCTCGGCCAACAGGAATGCCTCGAACTCGGTAACATTGATGCCAAGCGCGACTGGGGCTTCGCCAAGGACTATGTCGAAGGCATGTGGCGAATGCTGCAGCACCATGAGCCCGACACGTTCGTGCTTGCCACCAACCGCACCGAGACCGTCCGCGCTTTCGTCTTGATGGCATTCAAGGCGGCGGGGATCGCCGTCGAATTTGCGGGCAAGGACGAACAGGAAGTCGCGATCGACGCGGCCACGGGCAAGACGGTGATGCGCATCAACCCGCAATTTTATCGCCCCGCCGAGGTCGATCTGCTCATTGGCGACCCGGCCAAGGCGTCCGAACTGCTGGGATGGAAGCCGGAAACGTCGCTCGAAGAGCTTTGTCGGATGATGGTCGAGGCGGACCTACGCCGCAATCAGGCTGGCTTCTCCTTCTGATGCTCCGTTTGATACACGCGAAACGGCGGTGGCCGACATGACCCGAACGCTCGTCACCGGGGCGGCCGGTTTCACTGGTCGTTACCTGACGAGCCTGTTGGCCGGGCAAGGCCACGCAGTGCACGGGGTAGTTCACTTCATTCCGGACGAGCCCATTGCCGATGCTGCGGCGGTCCATGTCGCTGATCTTGCCGATCACAAGGCGATTTCGCGCGTGGTGGATGAAGTTCGCCCGCAGCACGTCGTCCATCTGGCCGGGATTGCCTTTGTTGGGCATGACGACATCGAGGAAATGTATCGCGCGAACGTCGTTGGGACGCGACAATTGCTTGAGGCGCTCGCGCTGCTCGAAGGGCCGCCGAAGTCGGTCGTGATTGCCAGTAGCGCGAACGTCTATGGGAACGCGCGTGAAGGCGTGCTCGAGGAGAACCTGCCGTTAGCCCCGGCGAATGATTATGGCGTGAGCAAAGTCGCCGCGGAGTACCTCAGCCAAATATATGTGGCCAGATTGCCGCTGATCGTCGTGCGCCCGTTCAATTATACCGGGCGCGGACAGTCGGACAGCTTCCTCATCCCGAAGATCGTTGATCATGCGCGCCAGCGTGCGCCGATCATCGAACTTGGCAATGTTGATGTTGCGCGCGACTTTTCGGACGTGAGGGCGGTGGTTGAGACCTATGCCCGTCTGCTCGATGCTCCGGGGGCGATTGGCGGCACGTTCAACATCTGCTCCGGGCGTGCCGTCTCTATCGCCGACATCTTGGACCTGGTCCGTGACCTTACTGGGCACCAGTTCGAGGTGCGAGTAAATCCTGCCCTGGTGCGGTGCGACGAGGTTCGCACCCTATCGGGGTGCGCGGCCAAGCTGGAAGGCGTCATTGGGAAGCTTGGTCACATTCCACTGCAAGAGACGCTGCGGTGGATGCTGGAAGACTGAATGACCCCTGTGACCTTATGGGTCGACGCGCTGGAACCGAATCCGGGCGGGATCGGGCGCTACACGTGGGAATTGTGCAAGGGCTTGTCCTGCCGCGACGATGTTGCCGTCAATTTTTTCGGCCGCAACCGCTTACTCGACGATCCGGAAATCCTCCTGCGCGGCGAATCGATGCCGCCCGCGTGTTCCTCGCTGCGAAGCTGGTGGGAGAAGCGCGTCTTGAAGTCGTCGGTCGTCCACGGACCAAATTATTTCCTGCCCGATTTTGCCGGCACCGGGATCATCACGGTTCACGACTTGTCGGTCTTCCGTTTCCCGGAGACGCACCCGGTCGATCGCGTCCTGGCGTTCGAGCGCGAGTTCCTCC
>JACDEB010000011.1:30635-33897 GCA_013816595.1 Sphingomonas sp.
CCGACACGGAGACCGTTCGCCGCGAGGTGATCGACATGTTCTCTGTTCCGCCCGACGCGATCACTGCGGTTGCGCTGGGGGTCGATCCGTCGTTCAAGCCCTTGTTCGGCGAAGGCCTGGCTCACGCCTTGCAGGGCTGGGGACTAAGGCACAAAAGCTACGGCCTCTGCGTCTCGACGCTTGAGCCGCGCAAGAAGATTTCCGAATTATTGTCGGCTTGGCGCGCCTTGCCAGGGCTGCTGCGCGATTCCTATCCCCTCGTTCTGTGCGGCGGGGCAGGGTGGCGCAACGAGTGCCTGCTAGAGCAGGTTAACGAAGGCGTCGCGGAGGGTTGGCTTCGTTACTTGGGGTTCGTCGACGAAAAACTTCTGCCGCAGCTTTACGCGGGCGCGGCACTGTTCGTCTATCCATCGATTTACGAAGGCTTTGGTCTGCCGCCGCTCGAGGCCATGGCAAGCGCGGCGCCGGTGATGGTCGCGCAATCTTCATGCTTGCCCGAAGTATGCGGCGACGTGGCGCGCTACGTAAACCCTGACGATGCCGCCGGTTTCACCTCGGCGATCGAGCAAAATCTCACCGATCGTGAATGGCAGTCCGATTCAGCGCGGAGGGGCCTCGTTCGGGCTGGTCGGTTTGGATGGAACCGGTGCATCGAAAAAACCGTCGAAATTTATCGAAAGATCGCTTCGCGCTGAACTGCGCGGCGAGGGGCGCTAGCGCTTGAATACATTGCCAATTTACGGCACTGGCGAGGATTGATCTGGAGTTTGAGATGATCACGCATCACCTGGCAACGGCATTGGCCGGTTGATGACAATAGGAACCGATATCCGATCGGACGATGGCTGCAAGTCGATTGCGAAGTCCTTGACCTTCAAATGCGGCCATAGCGTCTCGACATGCGGATCGTAGCGCTCACCAGCCTGGCCGACGTTTCGATCCAGGTAGAACTGGCTGATGGGAATTTGCCTTCTTTCCGTCCGGGGGCAAGCTTCAAGATTCCGCTGTGGGTGACCAACACCAGCGATCGATCCATCTTGTGGTCGCATCAGAACCCATTAGACCTTTCCTATCGCTGGTTGAGCGATGATGGCAAAGTGGTCGAGCGTGATGGCCGTCGCTCCCTCATGCCGGTGCAATCGCTGGCGCCAGGAATGCGCGTCGAAGTGAAGTTGGAGGGGGTGTCGCCCGAGGTCGTCGGAAGTTACACCCTCCAGATTTCCCTCGTGCTCGAGGGTGTTCACTGGGCCTGCGACGTGGGGGCCGCGGGATGGGTTCAGCTCGAAACGCCAGTATCGACAATGCCCGCGTGGCCGATCGACCTTCGAACCTCGCGCGGTGGCCGCGCCCTTCGCGGAGCGCTGGTTGCTGCCGAGCTCGCCCGAAGTATTGGGGAGATAACGTTCGACGTTCGAGCGGCCGCTCGCGTCGGCGCGGACGACCCAGATCTGTTTGAGACGGAAAGCGTCTCGACAAAACACCGGTCGATTCTCCAAACATTCCGCGATCAGCTTCGCGGTTTGCTTGGCCTTCGCGAGCTTGAGCAGCAATTGAAGGCGGGTTTTGTCGTGGCCGGCAAACAAGAGAAGATTATCCGTAACCTCGATACTCAGCTAGTTTCCATTCGTGATAGTTTGCGAACCGAGTTTGACGAGGCCAGCGACCGCGCGCGGCAGTTCGCAGATCGTTTGTCCGAGACACGCCTTGATTTGAAATCGCATCTCTACGCCCTTGAACAAGCATCGCAGTCGAGAACCGACAAGGTTTCTGGGCGGTCACTAGGAGGGACTGTTTTTGGGCCACGTGCATCGCAGCCCCGCGATCAAGGCGAAGCGAGCATAATCGGACGTGCTGGTCCTGGTGTCGATAAGATCGCCAAGGCGCGGGATTCGAAGCCGTTTTCCCTCCCCGCAGCAAGCCTCATCCTCGTGCGCACCTCATATGGGTTACTGGCTATTCCCGACGATGATCTCGCGGCGATCGCTCATTACTCGGGGGACGTGCCCGAGGCCGCGACCGTTGCCGTCGTCGACGGCGTGTTGGGACCCGGGGATGAGTTCTTCGATGTTGGGGCGGGGCTAGGCCTTTATACGCTGGTCGCTGGCCGTCGGGTCGGTCGCCGGGGTTCGATGCATACCTTCGAACGAGCACCATTGATGCGCGCGCTTCGAACCACGCTCGTGGTTAACGGTCTCGCCGAAATAACTCATTTGCACCAACATGCCTCGGGCTTGATCGAGCAATTGACGATGCTGAACAAGCCAGCACTGATCAAATTCGATTTCGATGTCTTGGAGCCCGAAGCCCTCAAAAAGATTGAGGCTGTCATCCGGCGAACCAAGGACTGCGGCTTGATCGTCGGATATTCCGCTGGTTCCGCGCGTAGCACACAATTCCGGAAGTGGATCAACGGTCTGGTCGCCACTGGATTGAAGGCATGGGCCATTGACGATCGCGAAATGTCCCTTCGCTTTCTCGGGTCGCCGAGCGAGCTTCCGGAAGGCGGAGCATGGCTGTTTCTCGCGCGAATTCTCCCGGCTAAACTGAAATCGATGTGCCATGACCGATAGCTCTCAGCGCCCGAAAGCCGCGCCGATGAAAATCATAGTCGTCCAGTGCGCCGCCGGCAGGGACGCGAGTGCCCAAGCTTATGCCGCCTCGCTCCTCGCAATTCTTGCGGCAGAAGGGCACAGGACGGAGCGCCTCGATCTGCCGTCCATTCGTGAGCCCGGTCGCATGCTTGTGAACCTCGCTTCCTATCGATTAATCCCCGTTACCGAAACTGCCGATGCGATCGTCTGCCTTGACGTCGTGGCGACTGTGTTGCGCCACCCGCACAAGGTGGCCTGGCTGTTCGACGATGCCGACCTGCATTCGAGCGTCGCGTCGCGTCCCGGCGAGACGACCCCGGAACGCCTATATCTCGCCGATGTGCTGCGATCGTCTCTCGACGAGGCGAAAAGTATTTTCTCGCCCTCGGCTTTTGCGTTGGCAAGACTCCATGGCCTTTCGTTCGACCGGGCGACCCTGCTCCGGCCTGCGTTTCCAGCCCCGCCGTTTTCCTATCCGAGAAATTGCGGGTCGGAGATGCTCCTATTGAGCCCACTGGACTCCCATCAGCGCCCCGAACTACTGATCGAATGCCTTGCGGCATTGCCGGAGCCGTTCCGCGCCCGCTGGATCGCACCGTTCGCCTTGCCGAACGACATTGCCCGACTGCGGCGACAGGCTGCCGACGCAGGAGTGGAACATCGCCTGGCCG
>JACDEB010000011.1:33907-37201 GCA_013816595.1 Sphingomonas sp.
GGCCGTCGATGTTCGTACAATCGACGCCGGGGAAAAGACCTATCTGCTAGCCCATGCCGCGTCTCTCCTGGATCTCGCGCCGGGCGCGCTCAGCGTCACCGATAGCATTTACGAAGCGATTGCAATTGGTGTGCCAGTGATCTGTTGCACCGATGGTGGCGCGCTGACCGAACTTTCGGGGCAGGAGTGGCTGCGCCCGGTAAGACCCGTGGGCGCTGCGATTTCGACGGCGGTGCGCGCCGCATCGGCTAAACCAATTAAGGTGCCGACTCGCTCGGCGGCTACTTCGAAGCCCTCCAAAACTGACTGGTCTCCAATGCTGCAGGCGCTTGCGCGATGAAGATCGGCGTCGTGAACACGATGGCGCCGTTCGTCTGGGGAGGCGCCGAAGAGCTTGCGCATCACCTCATCGTTAATCTCCGGCGCATGGGGCACGAGGCCGAGCTGTACCGCATCCCCTTTGCTTGGGAGCCGTCCAGAAGTCTTCCCGTAGAAATCGCTCGTCTCAAGGCATTGCGGATCGGCGACGCAGACCGGGTCATTTCGATGAAATTCCCGGTCTACATGATCGATGCCGACCACCATACGACTTGGCTGATCCATCAATATCGCCAGGCCTATGACCTGTGGGATTCGCCCTATGGCAATATTCCGCATACCGCTGAAGGTCATGAAGTGCGCAAATTGATCATCGACAGCGACAATCAGGCGTTGCGCTCGCGTGACCGGCTATTCACGATTTCCGACGAGATAAGCTCACGGCTGAAGTTACATAATGGGATTGAAGCGAGCCCTCTGCGGGCACCGATTAACGATCCTGAATTGTTCGTCGGCGGAGCATCCGAAAATTACATTCTGGCGCCTGGACGGATCAACGCAAGCAAGCGTCAAGGCCTTCTGATCGAGGCGATGCGATACCTCGACGGCGGCGCCCATCTGATCATCGCCGGGCCGCCGGAAACATCGCAAGACGAAGCTGCCTTGCGCCAGCTTGTCGAAGAGCATGACCTCGGCGACCGCATAACGCTGGACCTGCGCTTTCTGAGCAGGAAGGAGTTGGCTACCTACGTCAATAACTGCCGGGCCGTGGCTTATTTGCCTTACCAGGAAGATTCATACGGCTACGTGACCATGGAAGCGTTCGAGGCTGGCAAGCCCGTGATTACGACCCGTGACTCCGGCGAACTGCTCGACATCGTTATCAATGAGGAAACCGGATTGGTGGTCGAACCGGACCGAAGAGCGTTGGCGATGGCAATGTCGGTCTACCTCAACAGCGTCGATCGTGCTCGCGAACACGGCGCGATTGGTCAGGCACTGTGGCGGTCCACGGGGATTAACTGGCCTGAAAATATCGCTCGGTTGATCGGAACCTGACATGCGCATCGGATGGGCAACACCGTTCAACGTCCGATCGGCGATCGGAAAGTTCAGTCTGATCGTCTGTGAGGAATTTCGGGCCCGCGGGCACGACATCGAAATTATTCGCATCGAAAGCGGTGACGAGCTCGCCCTTCCTGTCATCGACACTGAGATTTCGGTCATTGACGCTGCGGACTGCGCCGTGGCCGATTATGACTCGCTAATCGTCAATTTCGGCAATCACGCACCGTACCATGCACATAGCGTGGCATTAGCGGCACAACGGGCACCCGTCGGCATCTTCCATGACATGGAAATGCGCGACTTCGAGTGGGGCCTCGTCCATCGGCACGACTTGCAGCTCCCACACTTACATGGCGGTAAGCAGGAGCTGGCCGCACGCGAGCTTGCCGACATGGTCGATCCTGCCGCTCGGCTGACACTTGCCACGATCGCGGCGATGACATGCGGCGCGGTCATCCACGGGCCGCATTACCAGGCGACCGTGTCGGCCTATTGCCCCGGACGGGTCGAAGTCATCCCGCTGTGTTTCCCCGACACGGGCACTACCAGAATCGCGAAACCGCCTGGTCCGGGCCAACGGGTAGCAATCTTCGGCGCCCTGAATGACAATAAGCAGCCCCGGCGCGTGCTTGAGGCGCTCGCTTTATTGCGGCCCAGTATCGGCCCCGTCGATCTCCATTTGATTGGTTCAGCCGAGGACCGCTGGCGCGATCCTTTGCTGGCCCAAGCCGACAAGCTCGGTCTCAAACCGCCAATTTTTCATGGCTATGTGTCGGACGAAAAACTCCAGAACATCCTTGAGGATATGCACGCCATCTGTTGCCTGCGTTATCCAGTGACCGAAGGCGGTTCGGCTTCGCTGGTGACGGCATTGTATCGCGCGCGACCGCTCGTAATTTCCGATATTGCGAGTTACGCCATCGTTCCGGACGATCTCGCCCATAAGGTTTCATACGGAAACGATCCGGAAGACGTGGCCGACGCCCTGATGAAGATTTTCTCGGACCCGGCGAAGGCCGACCGGTCAGCGGCCGACGCGCGCGATTGGGCCGGCAATCGATTTTCCGCGGAAACCTATGTGGACTCTCTGGAGCCTTTGTTGCTGGGGATCGGGAGAGATTCCGCGCTTGCGCAGGTCGCACGGCAATTCGTTCCGGCCGTGACCAGCCCCGCGCATGAGCCCATAATGGTGTCCGTCGCCGCGGTTTCGGAGATTCTTGACTGGATGGATGAAAGCCAAACCTCACTTTAGACTATCAGGATTTGCTTCAATCCCGGGACGATGATGCGATTGGCGATCTGCTTGCGCCGGTCTCGCACGGCCATTGCAACCGATGCATTGATGGCACAGTCAGGATTTATTGCCGGCACGCGCCAGTTCATTGGACCGTAACGGATGCTACGTTTGTTGTAGCCGCTTGAAGAAACGGCCGTTTTGCGCCACGGGAAAAGCATTAACCTGGAGTTTAGGATGGTAGGGCGTCTGTTGACGACGGCTTTGATCGGCCGGGATGATTCAAAGATATTGAATATTGGTCGGGAAGTCATCCAGGTGGAGGGCAGGGCCCTGATGGATCTGTCTGATTGCCTTGATGTCTCCTTTGCCGAAGCGGTCGATCTACTTGTCGCCACCAAACAGCGTGTGATCGTCAGCGGCATGGGCAAATCGGGCCACGTCGCGCGAAAGATTGCCGCGACGCTAGCCTCAACGGGCACGCCGGCGCTGTTCGTCCATCCGGCGGAAGCGGCCCACGGTGACCTTGGCATGATCACGCAGGGCGATTTGCTGCTGATCCTGTCGAACTCGGGGGCGACACCCGAACTCAAGGCGGTCGTCCAGCATGCGAAACGGGTGGGCTCTGCGATCATTGCGATGGCGTCGCAGGAGGCGTCGCCCCTGATGAAGTC
>JACDEB010000012.1 GCA_013816595.1 Sphingomonas sp.
TCCTCTGACCGTATGATGTGGCAGCTCCAAGCTGACCACGGACAGAAGCAAGTAACCAGCGGCAGGACCAACCGGGGCAGCTTGACTCAAGGCCCATTACAGAAGCGGACATTGGTGTGTTAGGCTGTGCGCATGGCCGAAGGATATTTCAACGGAAGCGGGGGCGGATCATGACAATCACGAGAAATGCTAAGTTGCTAGTTGCGATAGTGCTGGCGGCGGGCGTCGCAAGTTGCGACAAGCTTGGGCCGGGCAAGACCAGCCAGGCGGATGTGGCCGCAGTGAAGCAGGCTTTGGCGACTGTCGAAGCGGGCTGGAACGAGGCGTTCCACTCGAAAAATCTGGATGGACTTGTCGAACCTTATGCGAGCGACGCTGTGTTCGTCTTGCCGGGCCTGCCGGCACAAGTCGGGACATCGGCGATCCGCAATACCTATGTCGAGGCTTTGAAGGATCCAAACTTCGACGTCACTCTTACATCGGACAGAGTGGAAGTGGCGCAATCTGGGGATCTTGCTTTCTCGCAAGGGCACCTCACGATGAAGGGTACCGATCCGAAAACGAAGCAGCCGACGACGACCATGACCGGACCATATCTGACGGTTTTCAAGAAGCAGGCCGACGGCAGCTGGAAGGCAATTCAGGATTGGGTCGCGGCAAACCCGCCGAGCACGCCAGCGGGATAGCAAAAGCACCACCAGGCGCTATCTCTCGGCCGCGCTTGCCTGTGTTCGATTAGAATGTCCGATATGGGTCGAAGGCGGCCATCCGGGTCCGTGCTGCTGAGGAAACGACGATGCGTAGGCTCGGCGCTTCCCTCCCGCCGCCACCCTGCTAAACCCGCCGGTTCATGCCCGATGCCGCGATCACAGCCCAGCCCCACCTCTATCTCGTCGACGGGTCGAGCTACATCTTTCGCGCCTATCACCGGCTGCCGCCGCTGACCAACCGCCACGGCCAGCCGGCGGGCGCGGTCTATGGCTATACCGCGATGCTGTGGAAGCTCGCCGATGGACTGAGCAAGGCCGACGGGCCGACCCACATGGCGGTCATACTCGATGCGTCGGAAAAGACCTTCCGCAACGACATGTACGCCCAGTATAAGGCGCACCGCCCGCCGCCGCCCGAGGATCTGGTCCCGCAATTCCCGCTGATCCGTACCGCCACCCGCGCATTTTCGATCCCGTGCATCGAGGAGGCGGGGCTGGAGGCCGACGACATCATCGCCTGCTATGTCACCGCGGCCAAAGCGGCGGGGTGGATGACGACCATCGTCAGTTCGGACAAGGACCTCATGCAATTGGTCGAGGACGGCAAGGTCGACATGCTCGACACGATGAACGACCGCCGCATCGACCGCGCTTATGTGCTGGAAAAGTTCGGGGTTCCGCCGGACAAGGTCGGCGACGTTCTGGCGCTGATGGGCGACAGCGTCGACAATGTACCGGGCGTCCCCGGGATCGGGCCCAAGACCGCGAGCCAGCTGATCCAGACTTATGGCGATCTGGAAACCGTGCTGGCGAGTACGGATGAGATCACCAAGCCGAAGCTAAAGCAGAATTTGATCGACCATGCCGACAATGCGCGGCTCTCCCGCGAGCTGGTGCGGCTGGTGTGCGACAGCAAGCTGCCCGAGCCGCTCGAGGATCTGGAGCTCAAGAACATCCCGCCCGAACCGCTCCGCGAATTTCTCGAGGAGCAGGGGTTCAAGTCCTTGCTCAACCGACTCAACGGCGGCGGGGCGAGCGGGGGACGGAGCAGCAGCGGCGGCGGCTATGCTGCAGTCATGACGTCAGCCGAGCCCAAAGCGGCGCCGGCCGCGGAGATCATCGCCGTCGACCGCTCGGCCTATGAATCGGTGACCAGCCTGGAGGCACTCGACCGCTGGATCGCCGAGGCGACGGCGCAGGGCTATGTCGCGGTCGATACCGAAACCGACTGCATCGACTGCATCGTCGCCAATCTGGTCGGGGTCAGCCTGGCGACCGCGCCCAACACCGCCTGTTACATCCCCATCGCCCATATCGGCGCGGACCTGCTATCCGATGCGCCGAGCCAGCTGCCCGCCGCTGACGTCATGACGCGGCTCAAGGTACTGCTCGAAGATCCCGCGGTGCTCAAGATCGGGCATAATATGAAATATGACTGGGTGATGTTCGCCAAGGCGGGGATCGACGTCGCGCCTTATGACGACACGCTGGTGATGAGTTTCGACCTCGAAGCGGGCCTCTACGGCCACGGCATGGACGAATTGGCCAAGCTCCATTTCGAGCATGAGTGCATCCCCTTCAAGCAGGTGTGCGGGACCGGCGCCAAGCAGATCACCTTCGACAAGGTGCCGCTGCGCGAAGCGACCGAATATGCCGCCGAGGATGCCGACATCACCTTGCGGCTGTGGCTGAGGCTCAAGCCGCGGCTGGCGGCGGACAACGTCACCCGGGTCTATGAACGGGTCGACCGGCCGTTGGTCGCTGCGATCGGGCGAATGGAGCAGCGCGGGATCAAGGTCGACCGCGCTTATCTGGCCAAGCTGTCGGCAGATTTCGCGGTCGAGATGGCCAAGCTGGAAGAGCAGGTTTACGCCGCGGCATGCGGGCCGTTCACGATCGGATCGCCGCAACAATTGGGCGAGGTTTTATACGGTCGGCTCGGGCTGAAAGGCGGGCGCAAGGGCAAAAGCGGGCATTATTCGACCGACGTCAACGAGCTTGAGCGGCTCGCCGGTGAAGGCGTGGAGTGCGCCCGGCTGGTGCTCGAGTGGCGCCAGCTGTCCAAACTGCGATCGACCTATACCGAGGCGTTGCAGGCCCAGATCAATCCCGAAACGGGGCGCGTCCACACCAGTTTCAGCCTGTCGGGAGCGCAGACTGGGCGGCTGAGCTCGAACGATCCCAACCTCCAAAATATCCCCATTCGAACCGAGCTCGGGCGCAAGATCCGCGACGCCTTCGTCGCCGAACCGGGCCATGTGCTGATGAGCGCCGATTACAGCCAGATCGAGCTTCGGCTGGCAGCGCACATGGCCGACGTTCCGCAATTGAAGGAAGCCTTCAGGGACGGGGCCGACATCCACAACATGACCGCCGAAGAATTGTTCGGAAGCGCCGGCCGCGACAATCGCAACAAGGCCAAGACCGTCAATTTCGCGATCCTCTATGGCATTTCGAGCTGGGGGCTGGCCGGCCGGCTCGGAGTCCCCAAGGAAGAAGGCCAGGCAATCATCGCGCGCTATTTCGAGCGCTTCCCCGGCATCCGGACGTACATCGACGACACCCTGGCCTTCGCCCGCGAGCATGGCTTCACCCGCACCTTGTTCGGGCGCAAGACACACTTTGCGAACATCCGCGCGGGCAACCCCAACCACCGCGCCGGGGCCGAACGGGCGGCGGTCAACGCGCCCATCCAGGGAACCAGCGCCGACCTCATCAAGCGGGCGATGGCGCGGATGGACGATGCCCTGGCCGACGCCGGCCTGAGCGATGTCCGGATGCTTCTGCAGGTTCACGACGAGCTGGTATTCGAGGTTCCGCAAGGCAAGGAGGAGGCCGCGGCGGCCGTCGTTCGCAAGGTCATGAGCGAGGCCGCCGGTCCGGCGCTGCAGCTCGACGTTCCCTTGGATGTCGACGTCGGCTGGGGTGAGCATTGGGGCGCCGCGCATTGAGCAAGGCCATCGCCGTCCCGCCCGAGGCGAGCGCCCCGGACGCGGACATGGCGACGCTTGCCCGGGGCGGGCGGCTCAATGCGTTCGGCTTCGTCCTTCGGCTGGTGGCGCGGCTGCCGTTCCTGTTCATCGCCGGGCGAATTTACGGCGCGGCCGAACTGGGCCGCTTCGCTTATGCGGTGCTGACGGTCGAGTTTGCGGCGCAGCTGGCCGCGATCGGGCTTCGCCGCGGCCTTGCCCAATTGCTTGCCGATGCCAAAAAGCCCGAGGCCAGCATCATCGCCGATGCCATGCTGGTGGCCGGAATCGCGGCGGTGTTGCTGATGGGGATTTTGATCGCCTTCCCGCGCGCAATGTACCCGACCACCGCGATCACCGGCATGGACCATTTGCTGGCGATCACCGTCATCGCCATCGCCTGGACCGACATTGCGCTGGCGGCTTTGGCCTATCGCCACGATGTTGCATCGACGGTGCGCGCGCGATCGATCGTCGAGCCGTGGACGATCAGCATCGTCGCCTTCGTCTGGTCGTACATCTCGCTGCGCGACGGACTGATCATCTCCTACGTCTTCTCGATGGTCGCGGCGCTGATCGCGGCACTGATCCCGTTGGTCCGAAGTTACGGCATTCCGCACGGCTGGCGGCCCGACCTTCCAACCGCCGCGAGAACCGCTTGGCGCAACGTCCCGCTGGCCGCCGCCGATGCGGTCGAATGGGCATCGCGGCGGGTCGATCTGGCGGTGCTGGGCGCGTTCATGCCGGCAAGCTTCGTCGGCATTTATTATGTCGCTCAGCAAGTCGCGACCTTGCCGGCCAAGCTCAAGACCAGTTTCGAGCCGGTGCTGGGTCCGGCGATCGCGCGGCGGATCGCGGCGGGCGATCTGCCCGCGGTCGCGGCGCAGGTGCGGCAGGTGACCTATTGGATCATCGCCGCCCAGGCCGGGATCGCGCTCGCGCTTGCAATCCCCGGGCGCGCGGTGATGGCGCTGGTCGGATCGGGCTTTACCGGCGGCACCGCGACCCTCGCTTTCCTGCTGGTCGCCGAAGTCATCGCTGCCGCCGCGGTCGTCAGCGAAGCGGCGCTGATCTATGTCGCGCGCGGCACCAACATGCTGATCAGCCTGATCATGCTGGCGCTGGAAGCGGCGCTCGGGGTGGCGCTGATGCTGGTCATGCGCGGCTGGGGATGGCCGCAATCGTGGCAGGCGACCGGCCCCGCGATCGGCCTGTGCGTGGCGCTTGCATTCGCGTCGATCGTCAAGACCCGGCTGCTCCGCGCCAAGCTTGGCGAACCGGTGTCGGGGTGGCGCTGGTCGATCCTCGGGGCAACGCTCGCGGGAGTCGCGGTGGGTCTTCCAATCCGGCTGCTCGTGCCCGAGGAATTTCAGCTGGTGGTCGGCGTTCCGGCGATATTGATCGCGTTTGGAGCGGTGCTGTGGACCCGCGGCTTCGGCCCCGAAGACCGCGAATTGTTCAAGCTGCGCAAGGATGAGGTCGCCGATCTTCGCGCCGCCGAAGCACGCGACCAGATCGCCGACGATATCGTGTGAGGAGCGCTGCCCCGCTCAATGGCGGAAGTGGCGAACGCCGGTGAAGACCATCGCCAGACCGGCGGCGTCGGCGGCGGCGATGACTTGATCGTCGCGGATCGATCCGCCCGGCTGGATGACCGCGGTGGCACCGGCTTCGGCGGCGGCGAGGAGTCCGTCGGCGAATGGGAAAAAGGCGTCGGAAGCAACCGCCGAACCGATGGTTCGCGATTGCGGCCAGCCATTGGCCTGAGCCGCCTCGGACGCTCTGATGGCGGCGATCCGGGCGCTGTCGCGGCGGTTCATCTGGCCCGCGCCAATGCCCGCGGTGACCCCGTCCTTGGCATAAACGATGGCGTTGGATTTGACGTGCTTGGCGACGGTCCAGGCGAACAGGCAATCGGCCAGTTCCTGTGTCGTCGGTGCGCGCTTGGTGACGCATTGCAGCTGGTCGCGCGTGACCCGGAGATTGTCGCGGTCCTGGACCAATAGCCCGCCGGCGATGACACTGAGCATCTGTCCGGGGCGCGCCGGGTCGGGCAGATCACCGGTCAGCAGCAGGCGCAAATTCTTCTTTTTGGCGAAGATGGCGCGGGCGGCTTCATCGGCGTCGGGCGCGACGACGACTTCGGTGAAGATGGCGGTGATCGCTTCGGCGGTGGCCGCGTCGAGCGAGCGGTTAACGGCGACGATCCCGCCGAAGGCCGAGACACTGTCGCAGGCGAGCGCTTCGGTCCACGCCGCGACCAAGGATGCGCGCTGGGCGACCCCGCACGGATTAGCATGCTTGACGATCACCACCGCCGGGTCGCCGTCGCGGAATTCGGCGGCGAGGTCGAGCGCGGCGCTGGCGTCGTTGAGGTTGTTGTAGCTGAGTTCCTTGCCCTGGATCTGGCTAGCCTGGGCGATGCCGCGCGCTTGCGGCCCGACCGGAATATAGAGCGCCGCCTGCTGGTGCGGGTTCTCGCCATAGCGAAGCGGCATCTTGAGGCGATTCGTCAGGGACCAGCTGTCGGGCCAGCGCTGCTGCTGGTCGGCGAAGGCAAACCATTGCGAGACGATCGAATCATAGGCCGCGGTCAGCGCGAAGGCCTTGGCCGCGAGCCGCTTGCGGAAATCGAGGCTGGTCTGGCCGCTGTTGGAATCGAGTTCGACCAGCAGCTCGGCATAATCGGCGGGATCGGTGACAATCGCGACATGGGCATGGTTCTTGGCCGCCGAACGCACCATCGAGGGTCCGCCGATATCGATATTCTCGATGATCGAATTGCGGTCGGCGCCGCTCATCACGGTTTCGAGGAAGGGGTAGAGATTGACCACGACGAGGTCGATCGGGACGATGTCATGGTCGCGCATCGCGGCGGCGTGCTCGGAATTGTCACGCACACCCAACAGGCCGCCGTGGACCTTGGGGTGGAGCGTCTTGACCCGCCCGTCCATCATTTCGGGAAAGCCGGTGAGGTCGGATATGTCGCGCACTTGTGCGCCATGCTCGCGCAGCTTCGCGGCGGTGCCGCCGGTCGAAACGATCTCGATCCCATGGCGTTTGAGGCCCTCGGCGAGCGCTTCGAGCCCGCTTTTGTCGGACAGGGAAATGAGCGCCCGGGTGACGGGGACGAGATCGGTCACGAAAATCCTTCCGTTCTTATCAATTGGTGCGGCGGAACTGCCAGCCGATTTCGCCGCCGAGCGCCGAAACCTCCCCGACGACCGCCAATTGGCTGGACTGCCGGGGCCGGCCGTGGCCGTCGATCCACAAACTTTCCTCGATCGTCAACTGTCCGCCGCGGCAGCGGAAGTTCCACGGCGGAGCGCCCTTCGAGCGAAGGATCGCGCCCATGCCGTCGGCGGTCGCGATCGCCTCGATCCCCGGCGCTAGATGAAAGCGGACCGCATAATGCGCCGAATCGCGGATTTTCTTGCGGCCCTTGGCGGTGAGCTGGTCGAGGCCGCGCAATTCCTTGCCATCATTGCCGAGCATCAGGCTGCGCTTGTGGATCATTCCGAAGCTTCGGACATAGCCGTCGTGGCTGGCCTCGAGGCGGCTTGCATCATTGTCTTCGCTGCGTTCGATAGTGACGTCGTCGACCCCGCGCCCGAGCGTTCCATCGGCATTGATGTTGGTCGAATTGGTATCGTCGAGCACAAGCGTTGAGAACGCCGCCGTCGTGCGCAGGCCCTGGACCAGTTCGGGCGAAAGGTCGGTCGACAGATTGCCCGGTCCGCCGCAATTGACGACCAGCCGCTGGCCGCCATCCGACAACTCGAACGCAAGGGTCGAGGCCGAGGCGTCGGCGGTCATTTTCTGCGGCGGCGGCGGGGCCGCGTCGAGCACCACAATCGTGCCCAAAGCCGACATCCGCTGATAGCCCCAGCCGCGCGCCTGGCGCAGTGGCCGGGCGCGCAGGCCGCAGCCGTCGATCAACGCCGTCAGACGCACCGCGACCCCTGGATTGCTGCCCTGCCAGCTCGACATCGCGCCGTCGCCCATGGTGATTCCGTGGAGCGCCGCGAGTGCCGCCGCCGAGGCGGTTTCAATGCCGTCGGGCATGGTCTGTTTGGCGGCGGCATAAAAGGCCCGCAACAGGCCCAGGCGATCGACCAGCAATGCCTGTTCGCAGGGCGAGCGGCTGATCAGCCCGCCATCGTCATATTGAGCCGAGGTCAAGGCCCGGGCGAGACCGGCCTCGCCGCGCGCGAGGCGCGGGACACCGCCCTGGATGACCAGTCCGGACGCAACCACCCCGCACCAGGCGGTAACTCGTTTCAACCCCGCCGGAGCCTTGTCGGCGTGGCTTGCGAGATGGCGGGCGCCGCGGGCCATGGTGTTGAGCAACGCCGAGCGATATCCCGAATCGCTGCTCGACAATAAATATGGCGCATAGGCCGACCAGAAGAGCAGCCGTTCGCCCCACAGATGCGGCGCCCAGGCATCGTCGGGCCTGGCGCCATGGGCGATCAGCCAGCGGCCGGCCATGGCTTCGGCGATCGGCGAACCTTTCTCTCGCCCAGCCGCGGCGGCGAGGTCGCGGAGCCAGGAAAAGCCCTCGAGATAATCGCCCAGAGCCGGGTCGAGCCCGCCCATGAAGAGGTTGTCGCCGGTGATTTCGGCGGCCCGGCTGCCAAGCACCAGCCGGCCGGCGAGGAGCGTGTCGCCGTGTTTGCGGTCGCCCTGGACATGGTCGCGCGGGACCGCGACCAGTTTCAGCGGCTGGCGCGCATTCTTGAGCCGGGAAAGCAGCGAACCGCGGGCAAGTTTGCGGACGACATCGCGCTCGACCGCTTTGTCACTCGTCATCCGCCTCCCCTGAGGGCGCGGATATTGGCGGCATAATGGTCGGGCCCGCCCTTGAAGGCAGCGGTCCCGGCAACCAGCACCGTCGCCCCGGCATCGACCGCCTGGCGAGCGGTTACGGGATCGATCCCGCCGTCGACCTCAAGCTGGATGTCGAGATCGTGCTTGGCGATCTGCTTGGCCAGGGCTTCGATCTTGCGCAGCTGGCTGGAGATGAATTTCTGCCCGCCGAAACCGGGATTGACGCTCATCACCAAAACCAAATCGATGTCCTCAAGCACATAATCGAGCATTTTGGCGGGGGTGGCCGGGTTGAGCGACACTCCGGCCTTCTTGCCCAGCGATTTGATATGCTGGATCGAGCGGTGGAGATGGGGCCCGGCCTCGGGATGGACGGTGATGATATCGGCCCCCGCCTCGGCGAAGGCATCGAGAAAATTGTCGACCGGCGAAATCATCAGATGGACGTCGAACGGCTTGGCGGTGTGGGAGCGAAGCGCCTTCACAACCCCCGGCCCGATGGTCAGATTGGGCACGAAATGCCCGTCCATCACATCGATATGAATCCAGTCGGCTCCAGCCTCGTCGATAGCGTGGACTTCCGCTCCGAGCCGGGCGAAGTCGGACGACAGGATCGAGGGCGAGATGAGGACTTCAGCCATGACCCCGATTAGCCTTGTTCAGCCGCCGCGGACAACTCTTTTGCGCCGCGGGTGAGGCGCGCGATAAAGAAGCCGTCGAGCCCGCCTTGATCATCGAGCAAGCCGGGCAGGATGCGCACCCAGCCGTCCTTCGCGACCGGAACGAAATCGGGCAATTCGCCGGGGCGCGGCGGATCGATCCGGAAATGCGGGTTGCGGTTGAGAAAAGCGGCGATGACGTCCTCCCCTTCGGCGCGCTCGAGCGAGCAAACCGCGTAGACCAGGATCCCGCCCGGTTCGAGCCAGCTAGCCGAGCGATCGAGCAGCCGCGCCTGGAGCTGGGCGGATTGGTCGATGATCGAGGGCCGCGCCCGGTAGAGAACTTCGGGATGACGGCGGAAGGTGCCAGTCGCCGAGCAGGGCGAATCGAGCAGGATCGCGGCCGGCGGCGAAGCGGGCCTCCATAGCAAGGCATCGCCGACCACCGCAGTTGCCCTGAGGCCCGTGCGATCGAGATTTTCCCGCAAGCGCTGGAGCCGTTCGGCGAGGAGGTCGACGGCGGTGACGTCATGCCCGGCCGCG
Source organism: Sphingomonas sp. (assembly GCA_013816595.1). Taxonomy (GTDB): domain Bacteria; phylum Pseudomonadota; class Alphaproteobacteria; order Sphingomonadales; family Sphingomonadaceae; genus Sphingomicrobium. Next base: position 9,712 of record JACDEB010000012.1, read on the forward strand.
GCCAACTGCATGGTCTTGCCGCCGGGCGCGGCGCACAGATCGACGACCGATTTGGCGGATATCGGAATGAGCCGCGCCGGGAGCGATGCGGCGAGGTCCTGGACCCACCATTTGCCGTCGGCGAACCCGGGCAATTGAGCGACATTGCTGCTGTCGACCCGAACCGATTTGCCGGCGATCGATGTGCCGCCGGTGACCGCTGCAAAGGCCTTGGCCTCGGTATCGCTGGCGAAGCTGAGATCGAGCGCGGGGCGGACGGCGATCTGACGGCGGGCGGCGGCGACCATCTCCCCGCCCCACTGCGCGGCCCAGCGCATCTCGACCGCCGCCGGCAGGAGCGGCGGATCGAGGTCGGGGATCGGGCGGCGGAGCAGGGTTCCGAGAACGCCATGGACCAGCCGCCGCGGACCACCCTCGACCTGGGGCAAAGCGGTGGCGACGATCGCATGGTCGGGGGTGTTGAGGCCGATTTTCTGGGCGAGCGCGATGCGCAGCACCATCCGCGCCTTCGAATCGTCGGGCAGCGGCCGCTGGGTGGCGCTGTCGATCCACTCGTCGAGATCGGGCAGCCGGCGCAATGTCTCGCCGGCAATGGCCAAAGCGAGCGCTTGATCATTGGGCGCGAGCTTGCGGCTGGCCGACGCGGCGGCGGCCAGGGTTTCGCCGCGGCGAAGCACCGAATCGAGCATCCGAAGGGCCGCCTGACGGGCGCCGAAGCCGTCGACGCGGGGTGGTTTGGCGCTTGGCGGATTAGTGCTTGGAACGGACATCGCTCTGCTCCATTTTGAGGGCATGAAACGCCCGACCACCGTCAAGCCGCCCAAGCATTTGAGCCCGTCCCCGCCGGTCCCAGAGCCGAAGGAAATCACCAGCGACCCGCCGCCCGACGGCGAGGAGCATAAGCTTGACCCGACGCGCTATGGCGATTGGGAAAAGAAGGGCATTGCGGTCGATTTTTAACTCGTCGTCATCGCGCCGTCGGCGGTCGCGGCAATCCATGAACGCGCGGCTGGATTGCGTCGCTCTGCGCGCAATGACGGTCACAGATGCTCGGCGCGCGGCGGACGGGTCAGCAATTGTTCGAGCATCTGGTCGACATTCGCCTGACCGGAAAGAAGCGCGTCGACGGCGGCGACAATCGGCATGTCGATGTCACGGTCGCGCGCGATCTTCGCCAGCACCGGGGCGGTAAAGGCGCCCTCCGCCACCGTCCGCCGATCGGCCATCAAATCGGCGGTTGCGCGGCCCTCACCGAGTCCGAGCCCAAGCGAGAAATTGCGCGATGCGGTCGACGAGCAGGTGAGGACGAGATCGCCAATCCCGGACAGGCCGGAAAGGGTTTCGCGCCTGGCCCCGAGCGCGACCCCGAAGCGGGTCATTTCGGCAAAGCCGCGCGCGATCAGGGCGGCGCGGGCGTTCTGGCCAAGCCCCTTCCCCTCGACGATCCCGCAGGCGATGGCGAGGACGTTCTTGACCGCTCCGCCAATCTCGGCACCGGTGACATCGTCGCTGGCGTAAATGCGGAACGTCGGTTGCGCGATCCGGACGCGCAAGGCCGCGCCAATCGCTTCGTCGTCGCATGCCAGAGTGACCGCGGTCGGCAATCCGGCGGCGACTTCATGGGCGAAGGTCGGCCCCGACAGCACCGCGATCGGCGAGGTCGGGCAGACTTCGAGAGCGACATCGTGGAGCAATTTGCCGCTGCCTTCCTCAATCCCTTTCGAGCACAAGATGAGCGGCATGTTGGGGCATGGCGACCGTTCGAGCGTTGCCCGCATATGCTGGGCCGGGGTCACCACCAGCCACGCATCGGCGGCCGACAGCTCCGAGAAATTGCTGGTCGCGCGGATCGCCGGCGACAGCTTCTGGCCCTTTAGATAGATCGGATTTTCGTGAATTCGGTTGATCGCCGAGACGACATCGTCCTCGAGCGCCCAGAGCATGGTATCGCGCCCGCCGGTGGCCGCGACCTGGGCCAAAGCGGTGCCCCACGCACCGCCGCCAATCACCGCAAGTTTTTCGATCGTCATGCCTTGACCCCCGCTCCGCGCACCTTGCCAGCCTCCCCGTCGAGCGGCCAGCGGGCCCGTGCCGGAGCGTCGAGCTGATCGACCAGCCCGGCGCCGAGCCGCTCGGCTCCGGCCCAGGCGATCATCGCCGCATTGTCGGTGCACAGCCAGCCCGGCGGAACCGCAAAGGCGCGGCCTTCGCTTTTGGCGAGATCGGCAAGTGCTGCCCGGACCGCCAGATTGGCGGCGACCCCGCCGGCGACAACCAGCGCCGGAGCGGCGCATTGGCCAAGGGCAAGCCGGGTGCGGTCGACCAGGCAATCAACGACCGCCTGCTGAAAACTCGCGGCAATATCCTGCGGCCGGTACTTGTCTGACGCGGCGGCGCGCTGGACCGCGCTTTTGAGGCCGGCGAAGGAAAAATGCGGCTCGCCCGATCCGACCAGCGGCCGGGGCAATGGCACCGCACCTGGATCGCCGGTCGCAGCGAGGCGCTCGATCGCCGGGCCGCCGGGATAATCGAGGCCGAGGATCTTGGCCGCTTTGTCGAACGCCTCGCCGACCGCATCGTCGATGGTCGTCGCGATCCGTCGATAATCGCCGATGCCGCGCACTTCGAGCAATTGGCAATGGCCGCCCGAGACGAGCAACAGCAGATATGGAAAGCCGAGCGCGGGATCGACCAGCCGCGGCGACAAGGCATGACCTTCGAGGTGATTGATGGCGAGGAGCGGCTTGCCGGCCGCGAGCGCAATGCCCTTGCCCGCGAGCAAGGCGACCATCACGCCGCCGATCAGGCCCGGGCCAGCGGTGGCGGCGACCGCGTCGATATCGGCGATGGTCATTCCAGCATCGTCGAGCACGGTGCGGATCAGGCCGGGAAGGATTTCGACATGGGCGCGAGCGGCGATTTCCGGAACCACCCCGCCATACGGCCGATGGGCGTCATTCTGGCCGACGACGATGTGCGCGAGCACTTGCCGGTCGCTGGTGACAAGCGCCGCGGCACTGTCGTCGCAGGAAGATTCGAGGCCGAGGATGAGCGTCATGGATGCGGCGCCCTTTGCCTCATCCGGTCAAGATGCACTAGGGGGCGGAATGGACCGCGTCCTCAAGCTTGGCACCCGCGCTTCGCCGCTCGCGCTTGCCCAGGCCAATCAGGCAGCGGCGGCGCTGGCAGCGATCCACGGTTGGGATGGCCAGCAGATCGAGATCGTCAGCGTCACCACGACCGGCGACCGGGTCCAGGACCGGCCGCTTGCGGAAATCGGCGGCAAGGCGTTGTGGACCAAGGAACTCGACCGCGCGCTGAACGACGGCCAAGTCGATTTTTGCGTTCATTCGATGAAGGATGTCGAAAGCGAGCGGCCGGCGACCTTGCGGATCGCCGCAATCCTGCCCCGGGCGGATGTCCGCGACCGATTGATCGGTGCGGAATCGATCGCGGCCTTGCGCGGCGGAGCGGTGATCGGAACCTCGTCACCGCGGCGCTCGGCGCAATTGCTTCGCCTTCGCCCCGACCTCAACATCGTTGCGTTTCGTGGCAATGTGCAAACGCGAATCGACAAGGTTGCGGCGGGCGACGTCGATGCGACGATACTCGCCGCCGCCGGACTCGACCGGCTAGGGATTGAGATCGGCGCCGCGATGAGTCCCGAAGCGATGCTTCCGGCTCCGGGCCAGGCCGCGATCGGAATCGAATGCCGAAGCGATGACGACCAGCTGATCGCGTTGATCGAGGCCGCGAGCCACGGGCCAAGCTACGCCTGCGTAACCGCCGAACGCGCCTTCACCCGGGCGCTTGGCGGTTCCTGCGCGTCGCCAGTAGCGGCACTGGCGACGATGGACGGTGAGGAGATGCTGTTGCGGTGCGCGCTGTACAGCGCCGACGGGCTCGACTGCGTCGGCGACGAAGCCCGCGTTCACCCCGGCGACGACCGCGTGCCCGAGGAAATGGCGCGGGCGATGCTTGCGCGCGCCTCGCGATCGATCCGGATATTGTTCGAGGACGCATGAGGAGAATCGCGATCCTGAGGCCCGAGCCGGGGGCTTCGGCGACCCTGAAGAGCGCACTCCAGCTCGGCCTGGACGCCTTTTCACTGCCCTTGTTCGAAGTGGTCGCGGTGGATTGGGTCGCGCCCGATCCGGCCGGCTTCGATGGCGTTTTGCTGACCAGCGCCAACGCACTCCGCCATGGCGGCGAGGCTCTCCAAGCATGGCGCGGACGCCCGGTTTATGCGGTTGGAGCAGCGACCGCGGAGGCTGCGCGCGAGGCCGGGTTCGGAATTGCCGCGGAGGGCGATCAGGGCGCCGTGCGATTATTGGGTTCGATCGAACCCGGGCTGCGCCTGTTCCACCCATGCGGCAGCGACCGGATCGACATTGGCGAGTCCAAGCAGGTGATCACATCGGTCCCGGTTTATGAGTCGTGGGCAATTAGCGCGGTGCCGCGAATCGCGCGGTTGGACGGGTGCGTTGCGCTGGTTCACTCGCCCCGCGCCGGGCGCCGGCTGGCGCAGCTTGCGATCGCCAAATCGACCATCGCCATCGCCGCGATCAGCGCCGCCGCGGCAGAGGCAGCGGGACCGGGCTGGGAGCGGATCGAGGCGGCTGAAACTCCCGAAGACGCAGCGCTTCTGGCCCTCGCCCGGCGGCTGTGCAACAATCGCTCCGGGCAATGACCGCGACCCCCAACCGAACGCGCCTGAGCTGGAGCGCCCGACTGCTGATCGGTCTTGCGCTGGTGGTTGGCGGCGCCGGTGCGATGACCTGGGGCCTGGCCTATTATCCGCCGATGGCGCGGCTGTTGGGGATTGTTCCGGCGACGCCCGCTACGCCGCAAGTGCGAACGGCAGCGGCATTACCGCAAGTCGGAGCGGCGGCGCCGGCATCGGCTTCGGCGCGGGTCCCGGCGGCAAGTACCGACCAGATCGCCCAGGTCGAGCAGCGCATCGACCGGGTCGAGGATCTGAGCGAACATGCCGCCGGATCGGCGGGCCGCGCCGATGCCCTGGTGATCGCTTTTGCCGCCCGCCGGGCGATCGAGCGCGGGGTTGCGCTGGGCTATCTCGAAAACCTCCTTGTCCAGCGCTTCGGGCAGCAGCACCAGGCGGCGATCGCGACCATCATCACTGCGGCGCGCAAACCGATCCGGCTGAGCGACCTGGTCGCGGAATATGAAGCGCTCGGGCCGGCGCTGCGCCGCGGCGGGCCGAACGAAGGCTGGTGGTCGAGCGTCAGGCGCGAAATGGGGTCGCTGGTCGAAGTCCATAGCGCCGAGCGACCGTCGGGCGACCTCGACGTCCGCTACCAGCGCGCACTCCAGCAATTGTCGATGGGCAATGCCGACAAGGCGCTGGCCGAGACGATGCGGATGCCCGGCGCCGGCAATGCCAGCGATTGGGTGGCCAAGGTCCGGCGCTACATTGCGGTCCAGCGGGCGCTCGACGAAGTCGAGTCCGCGGCGCTTCTGGAACGCGGCCCGAACGGCTGATTGCCAAAAGGGGGTTGGCAAGCGCGCCAGCCAATGCGAATCTTCCCGACCGGCCCAGCGAAGGTTCATTCAACGACGCTAAGCTGCTGGTATCGAAATAGGATTCGAGGAATGGCTGCATGACGTCAAAGTGGGTTCGATGGGGCCTCGCTGGAAGTGCGATTGGCCTGCTGCTGGCGGGTGCTGCGACCATCGCCAAGGTGCCGGACAAGAGCCCGGCGGCCGCTCCAGCTCCACCGGCAGAGAAGCCTGCACCCCGGACTGACGCCAAGCCGGCGGCGGCGACCACGACCAAGGCGGTCCCCGCTTTTTTGCGCGGCCGTATCAACCAGCTCGGCAAAGCATTCGACGGACGAGTGGGCATTGCCGTGCATTCGATCGACGATGGCTGGACCGCAACGTGGAAGGCCGACGAGCTTTATCCGCAGCAAAGCGTGAGCAAATTATGGGTCGCGGTGACCGCGCTCGACGCGGCCGACAAAGGCAAGGTCAAAATGAGCGACAAGGTCACCATGTCGCGCGCCGATCTGACCGTATTCCATCAGCCGATCGCGGCCCTGATCCTGGGCGGCAAATATACCATTTCGCTCGACGATCTGTTGTTCAAGGCGATCACCACCAGCGACAATACCGCCAATGACAAATTGATGCGCAGCGTCGGGGGGCCCAAAGCGGTGCGATCGATGATCATCGCCAAAAAGCTTGGTGCGATCCGTTTCTACGACGGCGAAAAGGCCCTCCAGAGCCGCATCGCGGGGCTGATCTGGAGCCCCAAATATTCGGTCGGAAGCGCGTTCTGGGAGGCCCGTAGCGCTTTGCCGTACCGGCTGCGCAAGGCGGCGTTCGAACGCTATGTCGCCGACCCTTATGACGGCGCCTCGCCAGCGGCGATCGTGGCCACGCTGGCGCGGCTCAAGCGCGGCGACTTGCTGTCGCCCGAATCGACCCGCCGGCTGCTCCAGGTGATGGGCAATACCAAGACCGGCGCAAACCGGCTCAAGGGCGGGCTTCAGCCGGGTTGGACCTTGAGCCACAAGACCGGGACGGGGCAGGAGCTGGGCAAGCTCCAGGCCGGCTATAACGATATCGGAATCCTCACCGCGCCCGATGGCAAAAGCTATTCGGTGGCGGTGATGATCAAGCTCTCCGATTTGCCGTTGCCGGTGCGCATGAAGCTGATGAACAACGTCGTCCGGGCGACCATCGCGCAGCACGACATGACCAATGCGCCGAACGCTTTCGTCCGTTAGTCGAACGACCGCTTGATTCGGGTGGGACTCGGTCGCATGGTCCCGCCCGCTTAGAGCGAAGGGGCGATTCCAATGGCGATCCGAACGATATTGACCGCAGTTCTTATTGGGAGCGTGGCAGTGCCTGCCGCCGCTCAGGATGCGCCGACTGCGCTTAGCCTGGTCGCCAAAAACCTTGAGGCGCGCGGCGGCGCGGCAGCGATCGATGCGATCAAGTCGGTGAGCTTCGAAGGACGGACGATTTTCCCCGGCGATTTCGAAGTCGGATATAAGGAATGGCGCACCACCAGCGGACCCAATCCCCGGGGCCGGGTGGTGTTTTCGGTTCAAGGCCTCGACATCATCCAGGCTTATGACGGCAGCGGCGGGTGGAAGGTCAATCCGCATCAGGGCCGCAAGGACGCCGAGAAAATGTCGGCCGACGAGGGCCGCCAGATGGCCGATGGCTCGCTGCTCGGCGGACCCCTGCTGAGCGCGGCCAAGGACAGCAGCAAGGTGACCTATCTCGGCCGCGAGGATTTCGACGGAACGCTCGCCTACAAGCTCAAGGTCGCGCAAAAGGACGGCGACGAATTCGTCTATTGGCTCGACCCCGACACCTTCCTTGAAATCAAGATCGACGAAACCCGCCGGGTGCGCGGATCGCAGCAGACCACCGAAACCGAGCTTGGCGATTATGAGAAGATCGCGGGGGTCTATTTCCCGATGTCGATCGAGAGCTGGAGCCAGGGGCAACCCAATCAACGGGCGCGGACGATCATCGCCACCGGCGCCGCCAATCCGGCGCTGACCGACGATTTGTTCCTTGAGCCGAAGAGTCCAGCCGCAACGTCGACCAAGGGGAATTAAGATGGTGCGCAACATCCTTCTGACCAGCGCCGCGGCGATCCTGTTCGCTGCGCCCGCCACCGCCCAGTCGGCCGACAGCGCGGCCATTTCGGGGCTCAACGTCCGCAACATCGGTTCGGCGACCATGTCGGGCCGGATCGCTGCGATCGCCGCACGCCAGGAGAAAGACGGCAAGGTCACGTTGCTGATCGGATCGGCATCTGGCGGGGTATGGAAGTCCGAAGACGGCGGGACCAATTTCCAACCGGTGTTCGACAAGCAGCCGGTCAAATCGATCGGCGCGGTCGCGCTAGACCCGACCAACAAGGACGTGATGTGGGTCGGGACCGGCGAAAGCTGGACCCGCAATTCGGTGTCGATCGGCGATGGCGTCTATAAATCGGTCGATGGCGGGGAGAATTGGACCAAGGCCGGGCTGCCGACGAGCGAGCGCGTTACGCGGATCATCGTTCACCCTAAGAACGGCAATATCGTCTATGTCTGCGCGCCCGGACCGATGTTTTCGGACTCGCCCGATCGCGGGCTGTACAAGACCGTCGATGGCGGCCGCAGCTGGTCGCTGATCCTCAAGGGCGACAATCTGTCGACCGGATGTTCGGCGGTGGCGATGGACCCGGCCAACCCCGAGCATCTGTTCGCCGGGACGTGGGATTTCCGCCGCCAGCCCGGAAGTTTCCGCTCGGGCGGGAACGGCCCCGACGCGCCGTCAGGTAGCCGCTTTGCCGAAAGCCGCGACGGCGGTCGCAGCTGGACGATGTTGTCCGCAGCCACGGCCAAGGGCCTTCCCCAACAGCCGTGGGGCCGGGTCGAGGTCGAATTCGCGCCGTCGAATCCGAAGAAGCTTTACGCGGTGATCGAGAATGTCCGGACCGCGCTTTATGCGTCCGAAGATAGCGGCAAGACCTGGCAGGAGCGCGACCGCAGCCAGGGCATGGTGTGGCGGCCATTCTATTTCAGCCGGCTGGTGGTCGACCCCAAGGACGACAAGAAAGTCTACAAGATGGGGCTGAGCCTGATCGTGTCCGAGGACGGCGGAAAGAGCTTCGCCAATTCCGCCGGCTCGTCGCACGGCGACTGGCACGACGTGTGGATCAACCCGACCAACACCAAGCATCTGGTCGGCGCCGACGATGGCGGGCTGTGGTACAGTTTTGACGGTGGCAACCGCTGGTGGAAGGCCAATAATCTGCCAGTCAGCCAATTTTATCACGTCAGCGCCGACACCAAGGATCCGTACCAGGTCTATGGCGGCTTGCAGGACAATTCGTCATGGGCCGGCGACCAGGATTATCCCGGCGGAATCACCAACAGCCGGTGGGAGAATCTGTTTGGCGGCGATGGCTTCTGGACCTTCGCCGATCCGTCCGACCCCAATTATGCCTATGCCGAATATCAGGGCGGCCATATCGGGCGGATTAACCGGAAGACCCTTGAGGGACGCAATATCCAGCCGACCGCCGGCTATAAGGAAAAGCTGCGGTACAATTGGAACACGCCGATCGCGCTGTCGCCCAATGACAAGGGGACGATTTACATCGGCTCGCAATTCCTGTTCCGGAGCCGCGATCATGGCACCAGCTGGGACCGCATTTCGCCCGACCTGACAACCAATGATCCGAACCGGCAGAAACAGGAAGAATCGGGCGGAATCACGGTCGACAATTCATCCGCCGAAATGAACACGACGATCTACTCGATATCGGAAAGTCCGCTTAGGCCGGGTCAAATCTGGGTCGGGACCGACGACGGCAATGTTCAATTGACCCGCGACGGCGGACGCAATTGGTCGAACCTCACCGCCAATCTGGGGATGCCGATGGGCAATTGGATCAGCTGGGTTGAGGCCAGCCGGTTCAACCCCGCGGTCGCTTATGTCACCGACGACCGCCACATGACCGGCGACATGCAATCCTATCTTTATCGCACCGGCGATTACGGCAAGACGTGGCAGCGGCTGGTCGGACCGGGAACCCCGGGCGTGCGCGGCTACGCCCATGTCATCCGCGAAGATCCGGTCAATCCCAACATCCTCTACATGGGGACCGAACTGGGCCTGTATTTCAGCCTCAACGCCGGTCAGAGCTGGGCCCAGTTCAAGCCCAGCAACTGGCCCGACGGTGTGGCGGTCCGCGATATCGCGCTGCAGAACGCGACCAACGACATGGTCATCGCCACCCACGGCCGCGGCATCTGGGTCATCGACGACATCAGCCCGCTGCGCCAGTTGAGCGCCGCGGTGCTTTCAAGCCCGGTTTCCTTATTGCCCGGACCGCCGGTCGAACAGCGCATCCAGGCCGGCGGCGGCTGGGCCGAGGGCGATGCCTCCTACACTGGTGAAAACCCGGTCGATGGAGCGATCATTACCTACTACCAGAAGGCCCGCCACGTCATCGGCCGGATGAAACTCGAAATCCTCGATTCCGCCGGCAACGTGATCGATGAATTGCCGGCCTCCAAGCGGCGCGGCCTGAACCGGGTAGCGTGGTCGATGAAGACCAAGCCGCCGGTCGTTCCGCCTGCGGCGTCGCTGGCGTTCAGCTCGGCCAATGGGCAGCGCGTTCTGCCCGGTCAGTATACCGTCCGGCTGACCAAGGCCGGGCAGGTCGTGTCGGCGCCGATGACCATCAATTTGGACAAGCGCGCGACCTTCACCGTCGCCGACCGTCAGGCGCAATATGCGGCGTCGGAGCGGATCAAGACGATGTTCGCCCGGATGAGCACGCTCGCCGCGCAGATCAACGCTGTCAGAGCGCAGGCGGGGGCGATTGCCGCGGCGGCATCGGCACCCGCCAACGTCAAAGCCGGAGCGGCCCAGCTTGGCGCCAAGGTCGATGCCTTGCGCAAGGAAATCGTCGCCACCAAGGAAGGCGGAGCGATTACCGGCGAAGAACGGCTGCGCGAGCATGTCGATGAAATCTTCGGCGCCATCAATTCGGTCGAGGATCGCCCGACCAATTATCAGATGGCACGGATCGCCGCGCTCGATCGCGAACTCACGGACGTCGAAGCCCAGTGGGCAGCGCTTCAGTCCGGCGATCTTGCGGCGTTCAACGCACTGCTCAAGGCGGCGAGCATGAAACCGTTGATGGTTGCCAGGGTCGAGATCGATCCGCGCTCGCTTCCGGCCGGCGGCCGTGCGGCGGCGCTTGCGCGCGGTCTGGTGGGAACGCATTTTTATGGCGCGACGAGCGCGCTCGAAGCGACTGGCGAGAAGGATTAGAGGCTCAGGCTGAGCGCCAGTCCACCGGACTGGCGGCGCTGAAAATCGCTGGAGCGGGCGAAGGGATTCGAACCCTCGACCCCAACCTTGGCAAGGTTGTGCTCTACCCCTGAGCTACGCCCGCTCGAGCGTTCACCGATCGGACGAATGCGGCGATTGCCGCGGTCGATCGGTCGAGGTGAGGCGGGCGACTAGCAGGCACCCGCACGTCCTGCAAGACCGGCGCCTCACCGTCACCGCGCCGCTGCCGCGCTTCAGCCGTCGGGCGCTTGTCGCATCCGGGCATTCCGCCCATATGGCGCGGTGACGATTGACGATGGCGGACAAGGAGTGAGCGTGGCGACCCTGGGCCTGAATGAAGCCGAACGCGAATCGATGGAGCGGTTCGAAGCCGAGGTCATCGAACCCTCGATGAGCGCGCTCGTAATCCTCGATTTCTGGGCCGAATGGTGCGGGCCGTGCAAGCAATTGGGACCGGTCCTCGACAAGATCGCCACGGATTATGCCGCCAAGGGGGTCCGGCTGGTCAAGATCGACGTCGACCAGGACAAGGCGCTGGCGGCGCAATTCCAGATCCAGTCGATCCCGACCGTTTACGCGATCCACCAGGGCCAGCCGGTGGCCGACCTGACCAATTACCGAAGCGAGGGCCAGCTGGTGAAGGTCGTCGATCAATTGCTGGCCAAGCTCAAGATCGTGGCCGAAGGCGCTACCCCCCAGGCCGAGATCGAGCCGCTGGTGGCGATGGGCGAGCAGGTGCTCGGCGAGGGCGACGCCGAGCGCGCAGTATCGATCTTCACCCAGGTCCGAGCGATGGCGCCCGACGACCCGGCAGTGATCGGCGGGCTGGTCCGGGCGATGATCGCCGCCGGGCAAAACGAACAGGCGCAGGCAGTGCTCGACGGCCTGACGCCCGACCTTGCGACCAAGCCCGAGATCGCGCGCGCGCGCGCGGCCATGGATGTCGCAAGCGCCGCGACCGCGACCGATAGCGGCGAACTGGAAGCGCGCATCGCCGCCAATCCCGACGATTTCGACGCTCGTTTTGAACTTGCCGGAGCGCAGATGGCGGCCGGCAAGCGCGACGAGGCAGCCGACGCATTGCTGGAGCTGATCGCCCGCGACCGCGAGTGGAACGACGGCGCTGCCCGCCAACGTTTCCTCCAATTGCTTGAGGCGCAGGGCCTGGGCGACAGCTGGTCGAGCGCCCAGCGGCGGCGGCTGTCGGCGCTTCTGTTCACATGAGCCGGACCATCCGGGCGCCGCTGTTCCCGCTTGCCGGAGCGATCATGTTCCCGCGTTCCCAGCTGCCGCTGCACATTTTCGAGCAGCGGTACCGCGAGATGATCCGGGACGCGATCGACGGCGGCGGACGGATCGCGATGATCCAGCCGCAGCAGATCGATGACCATCATGACAGTGTGCTGTTCGCGGTCGGTTGCGTCGGCGATATCGTCAGCGTCGAGGAGCTTGCCGACGGGCGCTTCAACATCGTCCTGCTCGGCACCAACCGCTTTCGAATCATCCAGGAAGTCGATCTTGGAGCCGCCTATCGCTGCGCCGAACTGGCGATCGACGTGCTCGACGATGGCGAGCCCGAAGCCTTGGCAATGGTCCAGCGCGCCGAAGTTGAACAGGAAGCCCGGCGGCTCGGCGATGTGCTTGGGCTTGCCGTCGATTGGGACGCGGTCAGCAGGCTCGACGATGAGACTTTGGTCAATGCCATCGCCCAGGTGGCGCCGTTCGACATTGGCGCGAAACAGGCGTTGCTCGAGGCCGAGACCTTGGCGGTGCGGACCGATTTGCTGGTCCAGCTGATGCAATTTCACCGCGCCGCGGTGGGCGGCGGAATTGAGATCGAGCCGACGCTTCAATAGCTCCCCCCGTGAGGGGCAAGGAGTTAGATGGGCAAGCCGCGCAGCAGCAGCGGCAGGTCGCCGGACGTGCCCCGCGCTTCATTCCTGAGCTGGTTGCGGAGCGGCGCGATGCGCCCGACCAGCCCCATGCCGAAGCGGCGGACGGCCGACGCCGCCTTGCCGGGGATGGCGTAAATCCGGGTCAGGCTGTCGGTCGCGACCGCAACCGACAACGCATCGAGCGCGCGCCAGCGTTCGTAGCGGTCGAGCAATTGGCGGTCGCCGAGGTCGAGCCCGAGCCGGGCGCCTTCGACCAGCACCTGGGCAAGCGCCGCGGCATCGCGGAATCCGAGGTTGAGGCCCTGGCCGGCAATCGGGTGGATGGCGTGCGCGGCGTCGCCGGCAAGCGCCAGCCGGTGGGCGGTAATCCGCGCCGAATGGTGGAAGCCGAGCGGGTAAGACGAGCGCGGGGTGAGCAGCGACACCTGCCCCAGAAAGCCGCCCATCGCCACCGCCGCTTCAGCCGCGAAGTCGGAGTCGCTGAGCGCCATCCAGCCGGGCGCATCGTCAGCCTTCACTGACCATACAATCGCCGAGCGATGACCGCCGTCATCGTCGGTCATCGGCAACACAGCGAACGGGCCGCCGGGGTAAAAGATCTCGTAGGCGACATGGTCGTGCGGGCGTTGGTGGCGGAGGACCGAGACAATTGCATGATGGTCATATTGCCACCGTGCGAGGCGAATCCCGGCCTGATCGCGGGTCGCCGAATTGCGGCCATCGGCGGCAACCAGCAACGGCGCCTTGAGGACGGCCCCGTCGGCGAGCGTAACGGTGACCCCGAAGTCGCCGCGATCGACCGCCTCGACCTTGGCGTTCCAGTGCATCGCGATGGTCTTGCCGGCCTCGGCACGGGCCTGGAGCGCGGCGCGGAGGTGGCGGTTTTCGTGCATCCAGCCGAGCGCTTCATCGTCATCGGCGTCGAAATGGAGCCCGCCGGGAGCGAGGCCGTCGGCAACCGCGATATGCCGGATCGGACAGCCCGGAGCCGCCAGATGGCCGCTCACTCCAATCGCTTCGAGCATGCGCATCGAGCTCGACGACACCGCGCTGGTGCGCCCGTCGAACGCAGTGGTCGAGCGCGGCGCGGGATCGGCGGGATCGACCACGATTGCTCGAAGCCCGCTCGAATCGAGCGCCCCGGCAAGCGCCAGGCCGATCATTCCGCCGCCGAAAATGATGACGTCCGAATGGTCCATCGAGCGGTCCTAAACCGGCTTTTGACGCGGCGCCACGAACTTCGCTTGACCGGGGAGTCGACCGCAAGGCATTTTAGGCGAATGGAAGCTGGTGGAAAATAAAATGGCAACGGCAGCGGCACGAACGCCCAAGCGCGACCTGGGCCCCGATTGGCGGGATGCGCTGGGCATTGCCGTGCGCCGGTTCCTGACCCGCAGCTGGGGGATTATTCTGGCCGCGATTGCGCTTGGCGGAGCGGTCGCTCTGGCGTCGCACAGCCCGACCGACCCGTCGTTCAGCACCGCTGCGGGCGGCCCGCCGGCCAATTGGCTGGGCAGCGTTGGCGCTTATTTCAGCGATGCGTTGCTGCTGATGTTCGGAATGGGGTCGGTATTGCTGTTGCCGGTGATCCTGATCGCTGGCCTGCGGATGATCTGGTTGGAGCCGGCCGGCCGGGTATGGCGCGGATTGTTCGTCGCCTCATTGGGTGCGATCCTGGTCGGCATCGCACTCAGCCTGACCAGCGGCTCGGCGGTGTCGGGCCTTCCCGCCGGTTGGGGCGGGACGGTCGGGCTGGCCGGTGCCTATGGCCTCGATTCGCTGTTCGGACTGATCCGCAATCCGTCGGTCGCGGGACCGGCGCGATTCGCGACCTTAGTCCTGCTTGCGCTTGGCGGACTGCTGCTCGGCTGGCTCGCGTTCGGCTTGCGGCCCGAGGAACGCGGCTGGCTGAAGGGCCTGTTCAGCCGTTCGCCGAGGGAGCGCAAAGCAGCGCCGAGAGCGACCCAGATCCGCGAGGATTCCAGCGGCTCGGCGGCACCGCCGCGGTCGCGCCCCGAAGTCGCGGTCACCGAACCGGCGAGAGCGGTCGCACCGTCGGCCAGAGGCCCGGGCCGCCGACTCAACCAGCCGAGCCTTGCACTGGGCGATTCCTATGTTCTGCCGACACTCGACCTGCTCGCCGCGGCGCCGGAAAAGAGCAAGCAGCAGATCGACCGCGCCGGGCTCGAGCGCAACGCCCGGCTGCTCGAAAGCGTGCTCGAGGATTTCCACGTCCGCGGCGACATTGTCGAAGTTCGCCCGGGGCCGGTCGTGACGATGTACGAGCTTGAGCCGGCCAGCGGGATCAAGGCCAGCCGGGTGATCCAGCTGGCCGACGACATCGCGCGCAACATGTCGGCGCTGTCGGCGCGGGTCGCGACGATTCCGGGGCGAAGCGTGATCGGGATCGAGCTGCCCAATCCGAAACGCGAATCGGTCGCTCTGGCGGAACTGGTCGGGAGCCAGGCGTTCGAGGACCAGAACATGGCGCTGCCGCTGATCCTGGGCAAGAATATCGCCGGCGATCCGGTCATCGCCGACCTTGCGCCAATGCCGCATTTGCTGGTTGCGGGAACGACCGGGTCGGGCAAGTCGGTCGGGCTCAATTGCATGATCCTGTCGCTGCTCTACCGCTACGGGCCGGACAGCTGCAAATTGATCATGATCGATCCCAAAATGCTCGAATTGAGCATGTACGAGGACATTCCGCATCTGCTGGCGCCGGTGGTGACCGAGCCGGGCAAGGCGATCCGGGCGCTCAAATGGACCGTCGAGCAGATGGAGGAGCGTTATCGGATGATGGCCAATCTCGGGGTTCGAGCGCTGCCCAGTTTCAACGCCAAGGTGCGCGAATCGAAAGCCAAGGGCGCCAAGCTCGGGCGGCGAGTCCAGACCGGCTATGACGCCTCGACCGGCCAGCCGCTCTATGAGGTCGAGGAGCTCGATTACGAGGTGCTGCCGCAGATCGTGGTGATCATCGATGAACTCGCCGATCTGATGATGACCGCGGGCAAGGAAGTCGAGTTCCTTGTCCAGCGGCTGGCGCAAAAAGCGCGCGCGGCGGGAATCCATCTGATCATGGCGACGCAGCGGCCGTCGGTCGATGTCATCACCGGCGTGATCAAGGCCAATCTGCCCACCCGGATCAGCTTCCAGGTGACGAGCAAGATCGATTCGCGAACCATCCTTGGCGAGCAGGGCGCCGAGCAGCTGCTGGGCAAGGGCGACATGCTGTACATGCCCGGCGGCAAGCAGATCATGCGCGTCCACGGCCCGTTCGTCAGCGACGAGGAAGTGCGCAGCGTGGCCGAGCATTGGCGCAAGCAGGGCGTTCCCGATTATATCCAGGCGGTGACCGAGGAGCCCGAGGACGGCGGCTATTTGTTCGATGGCCAGCCGACTGGCGAAGACGATGCCGAAACCCAGCTGTACCGCAAGGCGGTGCAGATCGTCGCCGAAAGCCAGAAGGCGTCGACCTCCTATCTCCAGCGCCAGTTGCGCGTCGGCTACAACAGCGCGGCGCGGCTGATCGAGCGGATGGAGAAGGACGGACTGGTCGGCCAACCCGACCACGTCGGCCGCCGCGAATTGTTGATCGACACCGACGGCCATCCGATTTGACCGACGGGAGACCTGAACCCCGCGCAACCTTGGGGTTCACGGAGCATTCAATGGCGCTCGGCCATCAACCGCCGCAATCGTTTCCCAGGAGCTTATATATGATTTTCGCCACCAAACTTTCGCGCGCGCTGCTGCCGGTTGCGGTGATCAGTGCAGCGCCGGCGCTTGCCGCCCAATCGGCGGATATGGCGCAGCTCGGTTCGCACCTGACCGCGGTCAAGACGATGTCGGCGAATTTCACTCAGACCGATCCGCGCGGCCGATCGGCCGGCGGAACGCTCCAGCTCAAGCGCCCGGGCAAGGTCCGCTTCGCATATTCGAGCGGCGATCTGTTGCTCGTCGCCGACGGGTCGAAGCTGTCCTTCGTCGATTATCAGGTCGGGCAGAAATCGAGCTGGCCGCTGTCCAAGACGCCGCTCGGAGTCCTGTTGTCGGGTTCGCCCAACCTTAAAGGCAAGGCCCAGATCATGCCCAGCACCGACCCCAATGTGATGGTCGTGCGGGCCCGCGACCCGGCCCAATATGGATCGCTGACCCTGGCCTTCCTGCGCAACGGTTCGGCGCCGGGCGGGCTCCAGCTTTATGGCTGGACCGCGATCGACGCGCAGAACAAAAGGACCACGGTCAAGCTATCCAATGTCCGCTATAATGTCGCGGTTCCGGACAGCGCATTCACCTATGCCGAACCGAAGAAAAAGGGCCGCTAAAAAAATCAGTTGCACGATGCGACCGTTCATCACGGCGACAGGCTGGCAGGATTAGATCGGTAGCTGGTCCAGCATCTACAACCGGGGTTTCCCCCTGTTACCCGGGTTTGCAGGATCCCTTGCGTGACGAACGCAGGTGGCCCTCGTTCCATGCCCCCGGAGCGAGGGCCTTTTTTTTGGCCTTCGAGTGAGGGCTGCACCAAGGCCCTCCTTTTGATTCTCGACCAAGGCGGGCTAAGCGGGCGCCCGTGAGCAAGTCGCTGAAAATCGCATCGTGGAACATCAACTCGGTCCGCGCCCGGCCGGCGCTGGTCGAGCGGCTGATCGCCGACGAACAGCCCGACCTGTTGTGCCTTCAGGAAACCAAGGCCTGCAACGAGGCCTTCCCGGCCGACCTGTTCCGCGCCCAGGGCTATGTTCACCAGCAGTTGAACGGCCAGCGGATGCATCACGGGGTCGCGATCCTGAGCCGGGTGCCGCTAGCCGACCCGGGCAAGCACGACTGGCA
The DNA here is from genome assembly GCA_013816595.1 of Sphingomonas sp. GTDB lineage: Bacteria > Pseudomonadota > Alphaproteobacteria > Sphingomonadales > Sphingomonadaceae > Sphingomicrobium. The sequence goes on from JACDEB010000012.1 coordinate 27,285, forward strand.
GGACAATGGCGAAGCACGCCACGTCGGGGCCCGGCTAGAGTGCGGAATCCGGATCGAAAATGTCTACATTCCTGCGGGCGGTGACATTCCCGATCGACAGCAAAATCCGAAGTTCGGCCAGAAACTCGATTTCCTCGAGCGCATGACCCGGTGGTCCGAAGGGCTCGCCGAGCCGACCATCATCGTCGGCGATTTCAATGTCGCGCCGCTCGAATGCGACGTGTGGAGCCACAAGGCGCTGGTCAATGTCGTCAGTCACACTGCGGTCGAAATCGAGGCGCTAAGCAGGCTTCAGAAAACCCATGGCTGGATCGATATCGGCCGCACCTTCATCCCCGCGCCCGAGCGCTGCTTCACCTGGTGGAGCTATCGATCGCCCGATTTCAGCAAGAACGATCGCGGCCGCCGGCTCGACCATATGTGGGCCTCGCCGCAATTGGCGGACGCACTGAAGGGCCACCGGATCCTGGAAGATTGCCGGTCGTGGGAGCGGCCGTCCGACCATGTGCCGTTGATCTGCGAGATCGCGATATGAGCGACAGCGCGATCCGCCGCGCAATCGCCGCGCTCCGCGCCGGCCGGCCAGTGCGGATCGACGGGTCGTTCCCGCTCGCCGTTCTTGCGGTCGAGACGGCGACGCCCGAAATGCTTGAGCTGCTCGATCCCGAGTCGGCCGCTCCGTTGCTGATCAGCGGACAGCGCGCCGCAGCGCTCGGGCTGGCCAACCAGCGCGCTGCCGCCGATCCCAGTTTGCCGGTGCTGATCGAGCGGTCGGAGTGGCTCGACCCGGCTGCCGCGCAAGCGCTTGCGGATCCGGGACTGGATTTCGAGCGTGGGCCAGTGGGTCCGCTAAAACCGCTGGCCAATAATCGGATCGAGGAGGGCCGCGCCGCGCTCCGCCTGGCGCGGGCGGCGGGGCTGCTTCCGGCAGTGTGGCTGGTCGATCCGCAAGGGGTGGCGGCAGAGGTATCCTTGTCTGCAATTATGGCCGCGATGGCCGGGCCGGAGATGCGCCTTGCGGCGCGGGCCAGGCTGCCGCTCGAGGACCTGCCGGAGACGCAGATTGTCGTCTTTCGCGGATCGGACGACGGCCAAGACCATGTCGCGTTGGTGGTCGGATCGTTCGGCGGCAAAGCGCCGCTGGTCCGGCTCCACAGCGAGTGCCTGACCGGCGATGTGTTCGGAAGCCTGAAATGCGATTGCGGGCCGCAACTGAAAGAAGCGCTGCGGTTGATCGGCGAGGAAGGCGGCGGTGTTCTGCTGTACCTGCGGCAGGAAGGACGCGGAATCGGCCTGGCCAATAAATTGCGCGCTTATGCGCTTCAGGATCGCGGGCTCGACACGGTCGACGCCAATTTGCGGCTCGGCTTTGCCGATGACGAACGCGATTATGCCCACGCCGCCGCGATCTTGCGCCAATTGGGGATCGGCGACGTGCGCTTGCTGACCAACAATCCGGCCAAGGTCGAAGGGCTGGAAGCAGCGGGAATCACGGTCGCCGAGCGGGTCGCGCACCACATGGCGGCCAATCCCCACAATGCCGATTATCTGGCGACCAAGTCAGCGAAGAGCGGGCATCTGGCCTAATCTTCGAACAGCGCCGAGCCCACTCGAACGACGGTCGCGCCAAGCATCACTGCCGCCCGGTAATCGGCCGACATGCCCATGCTCAGGCCAGCAAGGCCCTCCCGCTGGGCAAGCTTGGCGAGAAGCGCGAAGAAAGGCGCCGGCTCAAGCCCGAGCGGCGGAATGGCCATCAGCCCGGAGAGCGGCAGGCCGCGGTCGCGAATTGCAGCGGCGAGCGCCGGGACATCAGCAATCGCGCAGCCGCCTTTCTGATCCTCGTCGCCGATATTGACCTGGAGAAAGAGGCCGGGACAGCGCCCTGCCCGATCCGCTGCAGCGGCCAGCGCGTCGATCAGCGACAACCGGTCGAGCGAGTGAATGACATCGAACAGCGCCACCGCGACGGTCGCCTTGTTCGATTGCAGCTGACCGATTTCATGGAGCCGGATGTCGGAATGGCGAGACTTTAGCCCGGCCCATTTCTCGGCCGCTTCGGCAACCCGGTTTTCACCGAAATCGCGTTGTCCCGAAGCGATCAGCGGCTCGATTTCCGCAACGCTTCGGCCCTTGCTGACAGCGACCAGGGTGATGCCCGCCGGGTCCCGCCGGGCGGCCTTTGCGGCGGCAGCAATGCCATCGCGGATGGTGTCGAGTCGAGCGGCGGGGGAGGTCATTGCGGCCACGCTATAGGCATGGCTCATCCGCCTTGCCAGTCAGCGGAGTCCGGCATTGACGGATAAATCGCGGCTCAGAATTTGACGGCGGTGCCGACGTAGACTGCCTGACTGTCGCGGCGCTCATCCTGAAGCGCGGACAGGCGATCACGCTCGATCTGGTAGCGCACCCCGCCAGTCAAAGCGACGCCCTTCGACAGCGAATAAGCGCCGCCGACGTCGAGCGAATAATTGTCCGCCTTGCGCAGCGCCGGGAGGGCACGGCCATCGGCACGATCGGCGCTGATGGCGACCCGGCCGGTAAAGCGCTTCAACGAATAACTGACACCAAGCACGGCGCTTTCGCGGCCACCAAGGGCGGAATCGGCATTGCGCAACTTGGCAACGTCGCCAGCAACGGCGAAGCGGCGCCAGCCGACGGCAACACCAAGATTATAGCTGGTCGGGGTCAGCGCGGTGACTGACGGAGCGGCGACGGCGTTCGAGGCCAGTGGAGTGCCAGCGGCGCGGGCGCGAATCGCGACCCGCAATTGCGACGGACGACCCTTGGCCGGAGCCGGGGTGAATTTCATGTCGCTCAGCGACAGCCCGCGACCGGCGAGCGCGGCGGCGAGCTTGGGATCGGCATTGGCCGGGGTGAACGAGGAGATGGCATCGAAGCTGACCGACACCGCCGGTGGCTGCTTTTTGGCAGAAGCCGCGAACGCCGGGGACAGCAAAGCAGCGCCCACGGCAAATGCCGCGAGAACCCTGACTTCCTTCCGTCGTGCGAGCTTGAGCACCGTGACGAACTCCCTTTACGTGAGCCGATATAGCTGGGCGAAGCTGAAGGTTCCATGACTGGAATCGATTCAATTGCCGTCTGTTGCTCAGTCACCACAGGTTGAACGCAACCGACCTCGCCGATCATGGTCGAGCGCGCCGCTTGCTAGCGCCAATCCACCGCCTATAACGCCTCACTTACCGCGAACGATCGTCCCGAGGAAATTCATGACCCGCCTGCACCACAAAGCCGCCGCCGCCTTGCTGATCCTTGCCCTGTCGACCAGCGGTTGCGCAAGAAATCGCGCCTTGCCGGGGCAGCTGGCACCGAGTCGCGTGACGACGATCGGGGTCAACAGCTATTTGTGGCGCGCGGCGGTCGACACCGTCTCGTTCGCTCCGCTGATCCAGGCCGATGCCAATACCGGGGTCATCATCACCGATTGGTACGCCAATCCCAAGGCCCCCAACGAGCGGGTCAAGCTGACCGTTTCGATCCTCGACCAGGATTTGCGCGCCGACGGCCTGCGGGTTTCGGCCGCTCGCCAGGTGCTCGGCAACGGCGGCTGGGTCGATGCACCGGTCTCCGCAGCGACGGTGCAAAAGCTGGAAGATATCATCCTGACCCGGGCCCGCGATCTCCGCCGCACCACCGTCCGGGGATAAGGCGCCCGCGATGGACGGGCGATTCGACCCGAAGACAGCCGACCGCCGCTGGCAGGAACGGTGGGAAGACGAGCGTTGTTTCGAGGCCGACAGCACCAGCGAAAAGCCCAAAACCTATGTCCTTGAGATGTTCCCCTATCCGTCGGGGCGAATCCACATGGGCCATGTCCGCAATTACACCATGGGCGATGTGCTTGCCCGGTTCCGCCGGATGCAGGGGCATGAAGTGCTCCACCCGATGGGCTGGGACGCGTTCGGAATGCCGGCCGAAAATGCCGCGATGGAGCGCAACATCCACCCCGGTTCGTGGACCCGGGCCAATATCGGGGCGATGCGCGACCAGCTGAAGCGGATCGGTTTCGCGCTCGACTGGAGCCGCGAGCTGGCGACCTGCGAGCCGGATTATTACGGCCACGAACAGGCGCTGTTCCTCGATTTGTTCGACGCCGGCCTGGTCTATCGCAAGGAAAGCGAGGTCAATTGGGACCCGGTCGACATGACCGTGCTCGCCAATGAACAGGTCATCGACGGCAAGGGCTGGCGATCGGGCGCCGCGGTCGAACGGCGCAAGCTCAACCAGTGGTTCCTCAAGATCACTCAGTTCGCTGACGAGCTTCTCGACGGATTGCAGACGCTCGACCGCTGGCCGGACAAGGTCCGGCTGATGCAGCAAAACTGGATCGGGAAGAGCGAGGGACTGCATTTGCGCTTTCCGCTGAGCGAGGCGGCTGGCGGCATCAGCGAGATCGAGGTGTTCACCACCCGGCCCGATACGATCTTCGGGGCAAGCTTCATCGCCATCGCGCCGGGGCACCCGCTGGCAGTGGCGGCGGCAGTGGCGGATGCGGGCACGGCGGCGTTTATCGATCAGTGCAAAGCGGGCGGAACCAGCGCGGCGGAGATCGAGACCGCGGGCAAGACGGGATATTTGACCAAATATTCGGCCAAGCATCCGCTCGACCATGATTGGCCCCTGCCGGTCTATATCGCCAATTTCGTGCTCAGCGATTACGGGACAGGGGCGTTATTCGGCGTTCCTGGCCACGATCAGCGCGATTATGAATTTGCGAATCAATATCAACTGCCGATCAAGCGCGTGGTCGGGGCGAGCATGGAAGAGGCCGCCAAGCCGATTGAAACCGAAGCCGAAACTGGCCCGGGAATAATCGTCAACTCGCAATTCCTCGATGGAATGACGAGCGTCGAGGCGGCGTCCGAAGTCATCCGCCGCGCTCAAATCGCCCGCTGGGGTCAAGGATCGACCATTTTCCGGCTGCGCGACTGGGGCGTGTCGCGCCAGCGTTACTGGGGCACGCCGATCCCGATCATCCATTGCGACGCCTGCGGAGCGGTGCCGGTGCCGCGCGACCAATTGCCGGTCATTCTGCCCGAAGACGTCAGCTTCGAGGCCCCCGGCAACCCGCTCGATCGCCACCCGAGCTGGAAGACCATCGAATGCCCCAAATGCGGTGCAGCGGCTCGGCGGGAGACCGACACGCTCGACACCTTCGTCAATTCAAGCTGGTATTTCATCCGCTTCGCGAGCCAGCCAAGCGATCGCCCGTTCGATCGCATCGAGGCCGAGACATGGTTGCCGGTGGCGCAATATATCGGCGGGGTCGAACATGCGATCCTGCATTTGCTGTATGCGCGATTCTGGACCCGAGCGCTGCAGCATATGGGGCAGCTTGGGCTGGCCGAGCCGTTCGCCGGCCTTTTCACTCAGGGCATGGTCACCCATGAGACCTATCGCGCCGGCGACGGCAGCTGGTTAAGCCCCGGCGAAGTGCGCAAGGACGGCGACGATTGGGTCCATATCGAAAGCGGTCATCCGGTCGCTCTGGGGCGGATCGAAAAGATGTCCAAATCGCGCCGCAACACCATCGATCCCGAGCCGATCCTGGCCAAGTATGGCGCCGACGCGGTGCGCTGGTTCATGCTGTCCGACAGCCCGCCCGAACGCGATCTCGAATGGTCCCAGGGCGGCATCGAGGGCGCGTCGCGGTTCGTTCAGCGGGTCTGGCGGCTGGTCAGTTCGGTTGGCGGAGGGAGCGGCGGCGGGAGCAGCGACGGGACGCTTGAGCGCAAACTCCACCGCACCATCGCCGCGGTCGGCGACGCGATTGACGGACTTCAGTTCAACAAGGCGATCGCCCAATTGTACGAGCTGGTGACCGCGATCGAAAAAGCCCCGCAGTCGCCGGCGCGCGACGCTGCGGTTCGCACCCTGGTCCTTTTGATCGCGCCAATGGCGCCGCATCTGGCGGAGGAATGCTGGGACTTTCTGGGCGAGGAGGGAATGGTCGTCGACGCCGCCTGGCCCGACCACGACCCGGCGCTGCTGGTCGACGATCAGGTGACTCTTGCGGTCCAGGTCAACGGCAAGCTGCGCGACACCGTGACGGCTCCGGCCGGGCTCGACCAGGCCGCGGCGGAGGCTTTGGCTTTGGCGTCGGAGAAGGTCCAGCGCCAGCTTGCCGGAGCATCGCCGCGCAAGGTGATTGTGGTCCGCGACCGACTGGTCAATATTGTCTTATGATGCGCCGCTTCCCGATCCTGATCGCTTGCGCGCTGCTGAGCGCGTGCGGGCTGAGGCCGGTCTATTCGGGCGGGTCGGGCGGCGCGGTGGCGCAAATGCTTCATACCGTGCAGGTCGGGCCGATCGAAGGTCAGTCGGGCTGGCTGGTGCGCAATCGACTGGTCGAGCGGCTCGAGGCTGGCGATTCGAGCGAGGCGCGGTACCGGCTCGAAGTCACCCTTGACGATAGTCTGACATCGTTCGGCATTCGCGGCGACCGCGCGGCAACCCGCGAGCGGCGAACCCTGCGCGCCCGCTACCGGCTGGTTAGCCTGGCCACTGGCCTGGTGGTGCTCGACGCGACCGGCGGGTCGGACGCCGGGATCGACGTCGTCAGTTCGGAATATGCGACGGTTGCCGCGGAACAGAGCGCGCTTGAGAACCTCGCCGGGATTCTCGCCGATCAGATCGTTGCCCGGCTGGCCAGCTTTGGCGGCGGCGTCCGCAACCCGCAATGAAGGCGGCCAAGGGCAGTATCGCAAAGCTGCTCGACCAACCGGCCGAGGACATCCGCTTCTATTTGTTCTGGGGACCCGACGAAGGCCAGTCGCGGGCCCAGGCAAGCCGGCTTCTCCAGGCGCTCGGCGCCGACCGCTTCATCGTCATTTCCAGCGCGGTCAAGACCGATCCCGCGGCGCTGGCCGACGAAGCCGGAGCAATGGCCTTGTTCGGTGGCCGCCGATTGATCTGGATCGAGCCAGCGGGCGACGAGATCAAGGACGGGATCGCGGCGCTGCTGGCGGGCCCGGCGACCGAAAGCCCGGTGGTCGCAATCGCCAGCGCCTCGAGCCGGCCCAAGGAATTGATCAAGCTCGCAGAGGGTTCGCCATTGGCGGTGAGTTTCGCATCCTATGCGCCCGAAGGTGTCGAGGCCGAGCGCATGGTCATCGATATCGGGCGCCGGGTCGGGCTCAATATCGAGCGCCCGGTGGCGTCGCGGATCGCCGCCGCGTGCGGCAACGACCAGGCAGTCGTCGCTCAGGAACTCGAGAAGATGTCGCTTTATCTCGACGCCTCGACCAGCCGGCCCAAATCACTCGACCATGAGGCTGTGGATGCGGTCGGCGCCCATCTTGGCGACAGCGATGTGCTTCATTTGGCGGATCTGGCGATGTCGGGCGAGGTCGAGGCCGTCGCCGAAGCGCTGGGCGGGATCGGCGCGTCGGCCCAGGCGATCCCGATCCTCCGGGCGCTCCAGAGGCGGCTGCTGATGATAGCGCCAGCGCGGGCCAAGGTTGAGCAGGGCGAGCGCCCCGATGCCGTCATGGCGTCACTGGGCAAGGCGTTGTTCTGGAAGGATAAAGGGCCATTTGGAGCGATGCTCCAGCGGTGGAGCGCGGCCGATATCGCTCACCTTGCCGAGCGTTCAGGAAAGGCTGAGCGGGCGTTGTTGTTTGACGATGCGCCCGAGCAAGCGGCGTTGGGCGAGGAGCTGTTGGCGGTCGCTCGGGCGGCGCGCCGGCGCTGATCCTGCCACGGGTTGCTAGATCGGCTCGCCGCTAAGGCGCTGGCAAATCATGTCGAGCTGATCGAGACTCGAATAGCTCAGGGTCACCGTCCCATTATTGCCCTTGTGACCGACCTGGACCTTGACCCCCAGTAGGTCGGTCAATTGGCGTTCGAGCGCGGCGAGGTCGGCATCGATCGGGCGTTCGGTCAGAATCAGCTCGCTTGGACCGCGTTTGGCTGATTTTGCGCGCGCCTCGGCCTGCCGGACCGACAATCCCTTGGCGATAATCTCGCGCGTCAGCGCCTCGGGGTCAGGCGCTGCGGCAATGGCCCGTGCATGGCCCATAGTGATATTGCCTTGAAATAGCGACAAGCGCACGAACTCGGGCAGATTGAGCAACCGCAGCAAATTGGTAATGTGGCTGCGCGATTTCTGGACGATCCGGGCAACGCCATCCTGGGTATGGCCGTGGCGTTCGATCAGCTGGCGATAGCCCTCGGCCTCCTCGATCGCGTTGAGGTCCTCGCGCTGGATATTTTCGATCAAAGCGAGTTCGGCGGTCGAATCGTCATCGACATTGCGAATGATCGCCGGAATGCGATGAAGGCCTGCGCGTTGCGCCGCCCGCCACCGCCGCTCGCCGGCGATAATCTGATAGCCGATGTCGGTTGGGCGCAGAAGGATCGGCTGGAGCACGCCGCGATCGGTAATCGATTGAGCGAGCTGCTGCAGCGCCGATTCGTCGAAATTGGTTCGCGGTTGCGCAGGATTTGGCCGAATTCTGCCGATTTCAACTTCCCTGATACCCTCTTCCGCTCCGGCCGATTCGTCGCCGGATGGACGGCCCTTGTCGGCGTCCCCGATCAACGCCGAAAGCCCGCGGCCGAGGCCCTTTGCCGGACGTTCGGCGCTCATGCCGCTTGGGCCAGCGATGGAAGCCGCCCGATGACTTCGCGGGCGAGGCGGATATAGGCCTCCGAACCAGCACAGCGAAGGTCGTAGATCAGCGCCGGCAGGCCGTGGCTCGGGGCCTCCGACAGG
>JACDEB010000084.1 GCA_013816595.1 Sphingomonas sp.
GGTGATCCACATCTTCGACCCGGAGAGCCGGTAGCCGCCGTCGATTTTCTGGGCCCGGGTGCGCATTCCGCCGGGGTCGGAGCCGGCGTCGGGTTCGGTCAGGCCGAAGCAGCCGACCCACTCGCCGGTGGCGAGCTTGGGCAAATATTTCGAGCGCTGTTCGTCGCTGCCATAGGCGTTGATCGGGTGCATGACGAGGCTCGACTGGACCGACATCGCCGAGCGATAGCCGCTATCGACCCGCTCGACCGCGCGGGCGATCAGGCCGTAGCTGACATAGCCGAGGCCGGCGCCGCCAAGCTCTGGCGAAATCGTCGCGCCCAGTAGCCCGAGCGCGCCCATTTCGGTCATGATCTCGCGGTCGAAGCGCTCGTCGAGATAGGCGCTGGTGACCCGTGGCAGGAGCTTGTCCTGGGCGAATGCCTCGGCGGTGTCGCGGACGAGCCGTTCCTCGTCGCTCAGCTGGTGATTGAGATCGAACGGGTCCTGCCAGTCGAAGGGCAGGATTTTGGGCTCGCTCACGGCGTCATTTCCTTGGCAAATTATGGTCGCGCGCTCACTAGCCGCTAAGCGCTTATTTCGCCACCCCGCCGCCGCCGAAGCTCAATTTGTAGGTCACGCTGAGCCGCGCGTGGCTGTTGCGCAGGCGATATTCGTAGAGGCCGGGATTGGGATTGGTGCGATCGGGGAAGTAGAATGCGCGGTCGATCACGCCGGCGGTGTCGATCAGATTTTCGACCGAGAAATTGAGGCTGCTGCGCGCGGACGGGCGATATTCAACGAACGCGGTCGCATAGGGACCAAGGTTGGGATAGCTGTCGATCTCGTCAGTCCGGAAATTGAAGAAGCGGTCGCGGTCGGACAGAACGAAGCCATAAGCGAATTTTCCGGCATCGCGGCGAAGGTCGATATCCCAGGTCCAGTCGGGGTAATAATTGCTGAAATTGCGGACCTGTCCCGACACCGGATCCTTGACGCGAGTCCGCTGGACCTGACCGTGGACCTTGGCGCGCAGGCCCTTCCACAATGTGTCGAGCGGCGCATCGAGGGTGAGGTCGGCAAAATAGCGCCGCCCGGTGCCAAGGTTGCCCGGCGAATCGAACCCTTGTCCCTGCGCGTCATAAATCAGGATATGGTCCTGAAGCAGGTCGATCAGATCATAGCCCAGCTCGAGCCGCGCCTTGCCCGACCCGAGCAGCGGATGTTCGACGTTGAACCGCGCTTCCCACGTCCGCTGGGGTACGAGGTTGGCATTGCCGCCGTTGATCTGTCCGTTGGATAATTCGGCGACGCTGACGAAGTCGTAAAAGTCGAGCTGGGCGACGGTTCGGCGGAGAATGAACTGGCTGTGCCATTCCTTGCTCGGCTGCCAGTCGAGCGTCACGCTTGGCTTGAGGAATTTGAGCGAGCGGTCGGCGGTCGCGTCGCCGCGCACCTTGAGCCGGGAGATTTCATAATTGAGCGCGGCATCGACGCGCAGCGCCTTGGTGATCTGGCGTCCGGCGTTGACGTAAAATTCGCCGCGAAGCTCGCTGACCGTCGCATTTTCGAGCGGCAGGTTGATCCGCGTCTTCGCTCCGCCTTCTTCGAGCTCGAACAAGTCGAGCGCATAGTCGAGCTTGTTATGGGCAATTTCCCCGCCGGTTTCGACGCTGAAGCCAAGAACATTCGATTTGGTCCAGCTCAATTTGACGATGCTTTCGCCAAGCGTGGACTTGGTCGATTGTTCGAAGCCACCCAGAACCGGCGCTCCGCCGAGCCCGCGAAACAGATAATCGTCGAACGTCGTCCGGTCCCGCCGGTTGAACAGCCCGACGAGCTTGATCGCGCCGCCGCCAAGCGGGCGGGTGATGTCGCCGCCGACCTCGAAGATGTTGGTTTTGTAATCCTCATGCAGCGTGTCGTCGCGTTCGTCGCCATCCGCGGGCGTCACGTGATTGACCTGGCGCAGGCCAAAGGTGCTCGGCTGGAACCGCGCGTTGAGGTGGAGCGAGCGGTCGTCGGCCTGCTCGAGCGCCCAGGTCGCGGAAATATAAGGATCGCGCGGGCGGATGAAATTGAACTTCTGGCGGAACTCGACCTCGGCTCCGCTGGGATCGGTGCGCCGGTCATAGCCATGTTCGAGCTGGTCATAGCGGGCGCTGTCGACCGACAGGCCGAAGGTCGATGGCCCACGCGTATATTGCAGCGAGACCGCCGCATTGGGCACGATCAAGCCGGTGAAGTGGCGGGTTGCAATCAGGGTCGCATTGCCGCTGATACCGCCCGATCCGGCGGACAGGATCAGGTTCGCCACTTGTCCGGTGCTGGCATATTCGGCGCCGTACAGGTCGCCCGCGCCGACATCGACCCGCGCCACCCGGCTGGCCGGAATTCTGCTGAGCACGGCATCGAGTGTGTCGGACTTGCTGCTCGGCCGCTGGCCGTCGATTACCACATTTCCGGCCGCTCCGCTGAACCCGCGCAATCCGGTATTGCCCAGATCGAGCGAGAATCCGGGAATGCGCTGGACGATATCGAGTGCGGTGCGCGGCGCATATTGGGCGAAATATTTGGCGTCATAACTGGTCGAACGGCTGGTTGCGGTGGCGGCCGGTGCGGGGGAGTCGCCGGGCGCCTGCTGGGCCAGCGCCAATTGCGGGCAAGCCAAAGCGATAATCGCGGAACCGGCCAGAAAATTGGCAAAGCGCATCGAATGTCCCCGTGTTAAGCGACTAAGACAGTGGGTCAGAATTCGCGGCCTCGCCAGTCACATTCGACAAGCCGACAAGCGCCGCGACGAATGGCGGATGAAATTGGGCCAACCGACGAACGGTCAGCGCCTCATGCTGTTCGCGAGCAAGGGTGGCGGAGAGGGTGGGATTCGAACCCACGGTAAGCTTTCACCTACGGCGGTTTTCAAGACCGCTGCCTTAAACCACTCGGCCACCTCTCCGCATTGGTGCCAGGCAGCGCCTATCGCTCGGCAGGGCGGAACGTGCAAGGTATGCGGTGAACTTGCTGGCGCTTGATGCGCTTTCCGTCATAGCCTCGCGGAGAAGGCAAGGAGTGAGCGTGAAGATTTTGGCGAACTGGCTGTGGGTTGGGATGCTTGCGGCATTGGTCGGCCTTGGCGGGCCGAGCATGACCAGCCCATCGGCGGCGTTCGCGCAATCGGCGAGCGACCCGTGGACGACCTACAAGCTGCGCCTCGCGATCCTCGCCCGGCAGAAAGGCGTCCGGCCGCAGACCGTCGCCGCCTACGTCCCGGGGCTGTCGGTCAACCAGACAGCGATCCGGATGGAAGCGACCGAACCTGGCGCGGCGAGCAGCAGCGGGACCATTTCGATGATCTCGCCCTACCTCCGCCGTCATGTCACGCCATCGATGATCAGCCGCGGGCAACGCAACTATTCGGATCATTACACTTCGCTGCGCCGCCTTGAGCAACGGACCGGGGTCGACAGCGGCGTGCTGATGGCGATCTGGGGTCACGAAACCAGCTATGGCCAGGTGACCGGCACCTACGATTTGCTCGAAGCGCTCGCCAGCCTCGGCTATTACGGGCGCCGCCGCGACTTCTTCGAAAGCGAATTCATCGCCGCGCTGAAGCTCATCGACCAGGGCGTTCCGCGGTGGCGGATGAAGGGCAGCTGGGCAGGGGCCACCGGCTATCCGCAGTTCATGCCCTCGGTCGCGCTGCGCCTGCGCGCCGACGGCGATGGCGATGGTTTTGCCGATATCTGGAGCAACGAGCTCGACGGACTGGCCTCGATCGCAATGTATCTGCGCGATGCCGGGTGGAAACAGAATGTGCCGTGGGGAGTCGCGGTTCGGGTGCCGGCAACGATCAATCGCACGGCGATCGTGTCGCGGGTCAATGCGCCGCGCTGTCCGCAGGTGTTTCGCCGTCACAGCCGCTGGCTGACGATGCGCGAATGGCGCTCGCTCGGGGTGAGCCCCGTCGGCCGCTCCTTGCCCGACAGCGAGCTCGCATTCCTGCTCGAGCCCGACGGACCATATTCGAACGGTTATCTGCTGACCGCCAATTATCGCGCCATCCTCGATTACAATTGCTCGAATTTTTACGCCATGTCGGTCGGGGTTCTGGCGGACGCCATCACTCGGCGATAGGAAGACCCATCCGCCATATCCGACATCAGGAACCGCTTCCCGTCATGACTCCAGTCCGCTTGTTCGCACTTGCCACCTCAGCACTGATCGCAGCCACCGCTTCGGCGACCGCTCCGCCATTCGAAACCCCGGCCCGAAACGCCTTCCTGATCGATCTCTCGTCCGGTGCGGTGCTGCTCGACAAGAACGCCGATCAGCGCATGCCGCCCGCGTCCATGGCCAAGATGATGACCACCAACGTCGCCTTCGAATTGATCAAGCAGGGCGACCTCAAGCTCGACCGGATGTGCGTCGTTCGGCCCGAAACCTGGCAGAAATGGCACGGCCCCGCGGCCGGCTCGACTATGTTCCTGTCGCCCAATGAACAGGTCAGCGTCGAAAACCTCCTCCACGGCATCGTCACTTTGTCGGGCAATGACGCGTCGGTGGTGCTCGCCGAATGTATCGCCGGGACCGAGGAAGCCTTCGCCAATGTCATGAACGACAACGGTAAACGGCTCGGCCTGACCAACAGCCATTTCGGCAATTCCAACGGCTGGCCGGACGAGGGGCGGACCTATGTCACCGCGCGCGATCTTGCCGCGCTGGCCCGGGCCGAGTTCGAAAATTACCCGGACCTCTACAAGAAATTCTACGGCCAGACGCAGTTCACCTGGGGCAAGACCTTGGGCTCGGGCAAGGACATCACCCAGGCCAATCGCAACCCCTTGCTCGGCCGGGTTCCGGGCGCAGACGGGCTCAAGACCGGCCATACCGACGAAGCCGGCTATGGTTTCACCGGATCAGCCGAACAGAATGGCCGCCGGCTGGTGATGGTCATTGCCGGGCTCGACAGCTTCAACCAGCGGATCGAGGAATCGGTACGGCTGATGCAATGGGGCTTCAATGCCTGGCAGACCAAGCCGTTGTACAAAGCAGGCCAGGCGATCGGCAGCGCAAAGGTTCAGCTGGGGTCGGACAGCGACGTGCCGCTGGTCACTCCGCGGGCCTATTCGGTGACCATGCCAGCGGGTGTGCTGTCGAAGATCGTCGCCACGAAAATCCGCTATCGGGGCCCGCTCGCGGCGCCGATCCGCAAGGGCGATCATGTCGCCGATCTGGTCGTCACCACCAGCGATTCGGGCGAACAGATCATGCCGCTGATCGCCGGCGAGGATGTCGCCAAAGCCGGTTTCTTCGGCCGCGCCTGGATCGGGCTCAAGCAAATGCTTGGAATGGCCTAACCGCCCGCCATGGAGCGCGGAAAATTCATCAGCCTCGAAGGCGGGGAGGGGGCCGGCAAGTCGACCCAGGTCCGAGCGCTCGCCGAGGAGCTTCGCCGGCGCGGCATTGAGGTGGTTGAAACGCGCGAGCCCGGCGGGAGTCCCGGCGCCGAGGCCATCCGCAACCTGTTGTTGACCGGCGACGACGACCGCTGGAGCGCCGACGCGGAAGCTTTGCTGTTCGCTGCTGCTCGAACCGACCATGTCGACAAAGTCATCCGACCGGCGATTCTGGCCGGCAAATGGGTGCTGTCGGACCGCTTCGTCGACAGCTCGCTGGCCTATCAGGGCGGTGCGGGCGATCTTGGCATCGAAGCCGTCCGCGCGATCAATGCTTTCGGGATCGACGAGTGGTTCCCGGACCGAACGCTGATCCTGGCATTGGCGCAGGGCGGTGCCCGGGCC
>JACDEB010000013.1:0-16227 GCA_013816595.1 Sphingomonas sp.
CAACTGGCGCGGGACCGCGTTCGGCGGCGCCAAGGGCCGCACCGATGTTCCCAAAATCGTCGATTGGTACATGAGCGGCAAAATCGAAATCGACTCGATGATCACTCATGTGCTCGAGCTCGACGACATCAACCGCGGCTTCGATCTGATGCACAAGGGCGAAAGCATCCGCAGCGTCGTGGTTTATTGATGGGCGCGAAGGTCAACCTCGAGTCCAAACTCGGCAGTTTCGCTGACCAATGGGCGCCGCGGATCGTTGCTCGGTACAATGACCATGAAGCCCGGCTGGCTCGGGTCGAAGGCGAATTTATCTGGCACATGCATGAAGATTCGGATGAATTGTTCCTGGTCCTCGACGGCGAACTGGAGATGGAATTTCGTGACCGCGTCGAAACCCTTGGTCCGGGTGAGCTGATTGTCGTTCCAAAAGGCACCGAGCATCGCCCCTGCGCACGCAACGGGGAGGTAAAATTGTTACTGATTGACCCGAAGGACACGCCCAATACGGGCGATCACAAAACGGCGACAATCGCCGTGGGAATTTGAGGAGGAGGCGAACAATGTACAGTCACATGATGGTCGGATCGAACGATATCGAGCGGTCGCGCAAATTTTACGATGCGACCTTTGCGGCGATGGGCGCCAAGCCCGGAAAACTCGATGCCAAGGGCCGCCTGGCCTATGCGAAGGACGGCGCCATGTTTCTGGTCACGCCGCCGATCGACGGCCAGCCCGCGACCCACGGCAATGGCACCACCTTCGGATTCGCGATGACCCCGGAACAAGCCGATGCGTGGCATCAGGCCGGGCAAGCCAATGGCGGCACCGCGATAGAAGATCCGCCCGGCGTGCGCAAAGGCGACACCATGACCCTGTACCTCGCCTATTTGCGGGATCCCGATGGCAATAAATTATGCGCTTTGCACGCCTTGCCGCACGAAGCGTGACGATCGAAACCGTCAGCGAAGCGCGCAGCCACGGCGGCACGCAGGGGGTCTATAAACATTCCAGCGCGGCAACCGGCACCGACATGGTCTTTTCCGTCTTCGTGCCGGGCGGGGAGCGCGGGCCGATGCCGGTCTTGTGGTATCTGTCGGGCCTCACCTGCACCCACGCCAACGTCACCGACAAGGGCGAATTTCGCGCCGCCTGCGCCGAACATGGGATCATCTTCGTCGCGCCCGATACTTCCCCGCGCGGCGAGGACGTCGCCGACGCCGATGGCTGGGACATGGGCCAGGGCGCGGGCTTCTACGTCGACGCGACCGAGGAGCCGTGGTCACCGCATTTCCGCATGTGGTCTTACGTCACCGATGAGCTGCCGGCGCTGGTCGCGGCCCATTTCCCGGTCGCCATGGACCGCCAGGGGATCACCGGCCATTCGATGGGCGGGCACGGCGCTTTGACCGTCGCACTGCGTCATCCCGATCGGTTCAAGTCGGTCAGCGCGTTCGCCCCGATCGTCGCTCCAGGCCAGGTACCATGGGGGCAAAAAGCGCTCGGCGCGTATCTCGGCCCCAACCCCGCTGCGTGGCGCAAGCATGATGCCGTGGCCTTGATCGAGGATGGCGCCCGGCTGCCCGAACTGCTGGTCGATGTGGGCACCGCCGACCCATTTCTCGACACCGAACTGAAGCCCGAATTGCTCGAAGCCGCGTGCGCCGATGCGGGCATCGCGCTGACGCTCAATCGCCGCTCCGGCTACGACCACAGTTATTACTTCATCTCGACCTTCATGGCCGATCACATTCGCTGGCATGCCGATCGCCTCGCCTGACTGGGCCGCCCAGGCGCTTGGCGTTGGGACGGCGCTCGCCGCCGGTCTTCTGATCGGGATCGAGCGCGGGTGGAAGCTCAAGGACCAGAAGGCCGGGACCAGAGTCGCCGGCGTCCGCACCTTCACCTTGCTCGGACTCGCCAGCGGAATCGCCGGCCTGCTTGGAGCGCTCGGCCATGGGGTGGTCAGCGGCGCGATTGCCATCGGCGTGGTGGCGATCATGGTCACGGCTTATGCGCGCGAATTGAAACAGCAGCGCGATTCGACCAGCGCGGTCGCTGCGGTGGTGACGATTGCGATCGGCTTTCTTGCTGGCAGCGGAAGCGCTGGGCTGGCGATCGCCGCCGCCGCAGTCACGGTCGCAATCCTTGCGCTGAAATCGGAATTGCACGGCTTGGTCGACAAATTGAAGGCGGAAGACGTCAAGGCGCTCGCCCGTTACCTGATCATCGCCGCCGCTGTGCTGCCGTTCCTGCCCAACCGCCAAATGGGTCCGCTGAACGCGTGGAACCCGCAGAAATTGTGGCTCGTGGTGGTCCTTGTGACCGGCTTCTCATTTCTTGGATATGTCGCGAACCGCATTTTCGGTCAGCGTCACGGGACCATCGCAACCGCGCTGATCGGCGGCGCCTATAGCTCGACTGCGGTGACTCAGTCGCTCGCCCAGCGGCTTGGCACGGGACAGGCCGGCGGCGCGGAGCCGGCCGGGATCGCGCTTGCCACCGCGGTCATGTATTTGCGCATCACTCTGCTGGTCGGCATCCTCTCGACCCGGGCCCTGCCAGCGTTCGCGGCGCTGATGGCGGGTCCGTTCGTGGTCGGCGCGATGGCCGGCTGGATTCTCTATCGCCGGGCACCGCGCCACGACGGTCCGGCACCTCCAGGCAATCCGATCGCGATCATTCCCGCGCTCGGCTTTCTTGCCTTCGTCGCCATCGCCGCGGTCGCAGCGCGCTGGGCCGAAGGGCGGTTCGGCGAACAGGGCATCGCCGGATTGCTGCTGATCACCGGGACGATGGACGTCGATACCGCGATCATTACCTTGGGCGGTCTGAGCGCGGCGTCGATCAGCGCCCACCTCGCGGCGCTCGCTCTAGCCGGGACGGTTTTGGCCAACATGGCGGTCAAGCTCGGGATCACGCTTGCTTATGCGCGGCGCGAGGGCGTCACTGCCGCGCTCGCACTTGGCGCGAGCATGGTCGCTCTGGCGGTCAGCATCGCGATTGGTTGGTGGTGGCATTGAGCCGCTTGTCACCAGGATTCCAAACCTGCCCCCGGCAGGTTTGACGCTGGTGACCCCTACGGGGATCGAACCCGTGTTTCAGCCGTGAAAGGGCCGCGTCCTAACCGCTAGACGAAGGGGCCGTGCTGGGCGGTTGTGCCGTTAGGCGAGGGGTCGGGCGGGGTCAAGCAAGCGCGGCATCCTCAAGGTGCATTTCTGCTGCATTGCCGCCATTATAGTCATCGCGCTTGATCGTCCCGGCAAGCCACCAGCGAAGGTCGGCGGGCGATCCCAGAAGCGCCTGGCCAAGCGCGCTTTCGGCGCTTCGAAAAGCGATGAACTTGAAGCTTTTGCCGTCGTCGCCGCAGGCGATTCCGCGGACATGTCCGTCGCCGACGATGCCGACCTTGATCAGCCGCGCCGGTCCCGCCGCAACCCGTGGCTGGGGCCAACCGGCGCCATAGGGCCCGGCGCTGTCGAGCGCGTCGCACAGGCTTGCCGCAACCCCGCCGGGCGCGAGCGAGGCATCGATCAGCATCGCCCGGCCGCCGCGCGCTTCGCTGATTGTCGCGGCCAGCCGATCGTGGAGGAAATCGCGCAAAGGCTCGATCCCGCCGGGGGCGACGGTCATCCCGGCCGCCATGGCGTGGCCGCCGCCGGCGACGAGCAGTCCGCTGTCCTTGGCGGCAAGGATCGCTGCGCCTAGATCGACCCCGCTGATCGACCGGCCGGAGCCCTTGCCGGTGCCATCCGTTTCCTCGGCGATGACGATCGCCGGGCGACCGAACTTCTCCTTCAGTCGGCCGGCGACGATGCCGATCACGCCGGGGTGCCAGCCAGCGCCCATGACGATGATCAGCGGCGCCTCGGCCTGGCCTTCCGCTTGCGCCGTGGCTTGCTCGGTGACCAGCATTTCGATGCCGCGCCGTTCCTCGTTGAGGCGGTCGAGTTCGGCGGCGATGGTGCGCGCGTCCTCGGGGTCGGTGGCGGTCAGAAGGCGAACGCCAAGGTCGGATTTGCCGACCCGGCCGCCGGCGTTGATCCGCGGGCCAAGCGCGAAGCCAAGGTCGCGGCAAACCGGCGCTCGGACCAACCGCGATGCCTCGGCCAAGGCGACCAGGCCAATGTTGCGCTTGCCCGCCATGACCTTGAGTCCTTGGGTCACAAACGCCCGGTTGAGGGTCTTCAATCGGGCAACGTCGGCCACCGTACCGAGCGCGACGAGATCGAGCAGGTCGAGGATTCGGGGTTCCTCGCGATCCTCGAAAAACTCCCGCCCGCGCAATTCGCGGATCACCGCAACGCCGAGCAGAAACGCCATTCCGACTGCGGCCAAATGGCCATGCGCAGCGCCGTCGGCGCTTTCATCGAGGCGGTTGGGATTGATCATCGCGACCGCTACCGGGAGCGTGGTCGCGCATTGATGGTGATCGACGACGATGACGTCGAGCCCGGCGGCCTTGGCTTCGTCGAGCGCGTCGAACGCCTGCGCCCCGCAATCGACGCAAATCGCGACTGCAGCGCCTTGCTCCTTCAGTTCGACCAATGCCTTGCCCGACGGGCCATAGCCTTCCATCAGCCGGTCGGGGATATAGGCCACGGGATCGGCACTAAGGTCGCGCAGCAACAGGACGAGCAAGGCCGCGCTGGTCGCTCCATCGACGTCATAATCGCCGAAGATGGCGATTTTTTCATTGGCCAGTAGCGCGTCGGCGATGCGCTTTGCGCCGACCTCCATGTCGCGGAACACCGACGGGTCGGGCAGGAAATCGCGGATTCGCGGATCGCGATGGCGCTGCAAATCGTCGCGCGGCACTCCGCGGGCGAGCAGCAGTTGATCGACCAACGCATCCATCCCGCCGTCGGTTTCGGGACCAAGACGCCAGCGCCACGGCTGGCCGCTGACCGATCGTTCGACGTTTAGGGCGATGTTCACCATGCCAATCTAGTGGCCTTGGGTCGCGGGTCTAGGGCTTGCGGCCTAAAGGCTGCGTTTGCTGCCCAATCGATAATGTTCGGTCGCGACCCGGCGCACGGTGCCCGAACTCGCGCGCATCACCAATGTCTCGGTCGTGATGCACGATTTGGTGCGGTGGACGCCCTTCAGCAGCGACCCGTCGGTGACTCCGGTGGCGGCGAAGATGCAATCACCCTTGGCCATGTCGTGGATGGCATATATGCGGTCGAGGTCGTCGATGCCCCAGCGCCGCGCTCGGGCGACTTCATCGTCGTTGCGGAACACCAACTTGCCCTGGATCTGGCCGCCGACACAGCGCAATGCGGCTGCCGCCAGAACGCCTTCGGGCGCTCCGCCGGTGCCCATGTAAACGTCGATTCCAGTGCCGGGATCGGCGGTCGCCATGGCGCCTGCGACATCGCCGTCGGGAATGAGCATGATGCCGCAACCGAGCGAGCGCAATTCGGCGATGATCTCGGCGTGGCGGGGCCGGTCGAGCACGCACGCGATGATGTCGCCCGGATTGACGCCCTTGGCATGAGCGATGGAGTGAACATTGTCGGCCGGTGATTTATTGATGTCGATCACGCCTTCGGCATAGCCCGGCCCAACCGCCAGCTTCTGCATGTATGTATCGGGCGCATTGAGCAGCCCGCCGCGCTCGGCGATGGCGAGGACGGCGAGCGCATTGGGGCCGCCGCTGGCGGTGAGGTCGGTGCCTTCGAGCGGATCGAGCGCGATGTCGATCTGCGGCCCGCTGCCCTGCGCCGAACCGACTTTTTCGCCGATATAGAGCATCGGGGCTTCGTCGCGTTCGCCTTCGCCGATGACGACAATGCCGTCCATCGGCAGCTGGTTGAGCGCGGCGCGCATCGCCTCGACCGCGGCGGCGTCAGCACCATCCTTGTCGCCGCGCCCGATCAGTTTCGAGGCGGCGATCGCGGCCGCTTCGGTAACTCGCACCATTTCAAGCACGAGCACCCGGTCGAGCGCGTCACTGGCGAGGGTCATGGGGTCATTCGCTCCTGAAGCCGACGGTCACCGTCGCCCGCCCGATAGGCGCTTGAGGCCGGTCGTGTCGAGCGTCAGTCGTCGTCGTCGGCGGTGTGCTGGAGCAATTCGCTGCGGATCCGAACCGAGCGTGCGCCAAGCCGGGTTTCGACCAGAAAGATGCCGAAACTGACCGCGATCGCAATCGTCGCGGCGATGAACAGGACCGCGATCGCGATCCCGACCCGAGGTTCGACTAGGCTCGCTGCGAACAGCAAAGCGACGACCAGGCAGGTCAGGACCGCGGAAATCACCGACATTGTGATCGCCCAGCTGACTAGGTTCATCCGCCGGTCGAGGACGTTCATCTCGGCCAACCAACGGTCATGCTCGCGTCCGCGGCTCGACAGCAGACGCGGCTCGACGTCGCGCGATCGGTCGACGATCCGCGACAGCCGCGATGCGCAGACATTGAGGAAGGCGCCGATTCCGCTGAGCAGGAATACCGGCGCGACCGCCAGCCTGACGGTGTCGGCGACGGTAGTGATTGGAATGATGATTTCGGGGTCGGCCATTCAGGCGGAATTGCGCTCGCAGCTGGCAACTTCCAGCAACAGATTGCCGGTGACCACGAAACTGGCGGCGAGAACCCAGGAGAAACTGGCGACGAGCGGCTGGGTCGGGCCAAACACGCTGACCACCAGTGTCGCGATCGACAATCCGGCGAGCAGAAGCACCGCGAGCAACAGGTCCATCCCCGCCGACAGACCGGTCCAGGTCCTGACCGATCCACCGGTGTGGCGGCTGGTCCAGGCCAGGATCAGGCTGCGCGCGATCAGCCAGAAGATGATCGGAGTAACGCTCTGGAAGAAATGGCCCCCCGGGTTGATGATGAACCACAGGCCGGCAAGCGCGGTTACGCCGCCAGCGGCAATGGCGAATTTGTGGACTTGCTTGCGCAGCGTCCCGGCGAATATCTCGATGAGACCAGCGCCGATGAGCAGCACGCCGATGATCGCTGGCCCGCGCATTCCGTCGGCCGCGGGAAGCAGCGCCGAACCGATTCCCAGAAGGATGATCGCGATCCCGCAGGCCATGATCCAATGGGCCCGGGCAAGGTCACTCATGATGTCTATCCAATCGCTGCATCGGGCCATCATGCGCCGCAATCAGCGGACGCTCAAGCGCGCTTGGGCCGGGGCGCGATCACGCTCAACGCCTGCTTGCGGATCCGGTAATCGAGCGGGGTCGACTGGTGCATGACTTCGCCGTCGAGCGACACCGCAAGCGTCTTGCGGCTGGTGTCGACCCGCAGCCGCTCGACCTTGGCGAGATGGATCATGTCATTGGCGCGGCTGCGGTTGAACAATGCCCTTATGGCGGCGGCAACCAGCCCGCGGCGATTGTTATGGCGCATTACCAGCACGCACAGGAATCCGTCGTCGATCGATTCACGCTGGCCAGCGCCGCCGACGTCGGTGCGATAATCATTGTTGCCGACGAACAGTAAAGGCGTGTCGATCCGTTTCTCCTCGTCATTGACGGTCAGCGACAGCCGCTGATGGCGGAAGCGGACTAAGGTCCGCACCGACGCGACCAGCATCGCCAGTTTCTTGCTCCGGCCAAGGCGGTCCTGCTGCGCCTCGCGGTCGATCACCATCAAGGGATACAGGCCGATCGCGCTATTATTGACGAACGTCCGGCCATTGAGTTCGGCAAGGTCGATCTTGCGCGCCGTGCCGGTTGCAAGCACCTGCGCGGCTTTAGTCAGGTCGAACGGAATTTCGAGATCGCGCGCAAGATGATTGAGCGTGCCCATCGGCAGCAGTCCCATGGCGGTCTTGGTGCCCGACAATGCGCCGGCAACCGCGCTCATCGTGCCGTCGCCGCCGGCCGCGACGATCAGCTTCACGCCTCGTTTGACAGCCGCCGCGGCAAGGGTCGCGGCTTTGCCACCGTCCACGGCCTTGATGTCGGCATCGAAGCTCGCTGCCTCCAGCGCCGTCCGGACACGGCTGACCGGATCGTCGCCGGCGCTTCCGCCGCCGCGATTGATCAGGACCAGGGGTTTGATTTTCGCAGTCATTGGCCGCGCAACGCCCCGCGCGGCCGCTAAGTTCAGTTGCCGCGATTCTTGGCCACGTCTTCGGCCGCGACGGCGGCGGAGCATTCCCCGATGCGCTTCGACTGAACCCGCATCTGCATCTTCATGCCCGCGACCGGGCCCGACATGCCTTCGCCCTTCATCGTCATGCGCATCTGATATTCTTCGGGCGAATAGGTGCCCTGCATGGTCATTACCTGGGTCATGCCCTGACCGCTGGGGCAGCGCATGGCGGCGTCGATCTTGCCCCCGCCCATGGTGAAATGGTCGTAACGGCATTGTTCGTTGCCGGTGAAGAACTTGCCCTTGGGCTGCTTGACGTCCTCGGCCGTGAGGCAGGTCTTGAAATCATTCTGCTTGTTCTGCGCGGCCAGGGATTTCATCCGCTTGACCGCTTCGGGCGGCATTCCGGGAATCTCGAACGATTCGATGGTGACGTTCGATTGCCATTCGCCTGGGCGGACGAAGTTTCCGCCGCCGCTCGCCGCCCGGACCTTGGCCGCAACTTCATCGACGCTGGCGTTTTTCGCGTCGATGCTGGGTGAAGCATTGCACGCTGCAAGCGGCAGGATGCACGCCGCGATCAATAAGATTCTGGTCATGTCGTCCCCCTTAATCCCTTGCCAGGCGGTAGCGCTCAGCAGCGCGAGCCGCCAAAGCCTTATTGTCCTCCGGCTCCGGAAGCGAGCTGGAGCAGGTCGAGCACCGCAGCGGTCATGGCGATTGTGCCGGTGGTGATCGCCGGCTCGGGCGTGATCTTGAACAAATTGCTGTGGTGGGACGGAACCGGCGGACCGCCCGCCTTTTCGGCGTCGAACGCCGCCTGCGGGGTTCCCCCGACCATGAAGTAATAGCCCTTCACGCCGCTGTCCGGAGTGACGAATTCGGCGAAGTCCTCGGCCCCCATGTCGGTCTGAACCATCGGCACCTGCCTGTCCGCGCCGACGGCGTTGGCAAGCACCGCATTGAGCCGCCGCGCCAGGGCCGGATCGTTATAGGTCACGCCGGTGCCTTCGGTGTGGCGAACCACCGGCATCTTGTCCGGCGCCATTCCGTTCATAACGCCGACCCCGCGCGCAACCCGCGTGATGCCGTCGAGCAAGCGCTTGCGTTCGGTTTCATCATTGGCGCGAACCGTGATCTGAAGCTTGGCCATGTCGGAGATGATGTTGCTCTTGAGGCCCGCGTGGAACGAGCCGACGGTGATGACTGCGGGCGTCAGCGGCCCGCGCTCGCGGCTCACCAGCCCTTGCAAGGCGATAACGATCTGCGACGCCATGTAGACCGGGTCCTTGCCGGTGTGCGGTGCGGCACCGTGCGCGCCGACGCCCGGAACGTCGATCTCGACGCTGTCGGCGGAGCTGTATTGCAACCCTTCGGCGGCGCTCACCTGCCCGGCGACGAGGTCGGCCGCGACATGGTAAGCGAGTGCATATTGCGGCTTGGGGAAGCGGGTATAGAGTCCGTCCTTGACCATCGCCTTGGCGCCGCCGATGCGTTCCTCGGCTGGCTGGACGATGAATACGATTGTGCCCTTCCAGCGGTTCTTCATTGCCGCCAGCTGCCGCGCGGTCCCGACCAGCGAGGTGATGTGGGTGTCGTGGCCGCAGGCGTGCATGACCGGCTTGTCGACGCCATCGATATCGACCTGGCGGACGATGCTGGCGTTGGTCAGGCCCGAATCCTCGTGCACCGGAAGGCCGTCCATATCGGCGCGGACCAGGACGACCGGTCCGGGGCCGTTCTTCATCACTCCGACGACTCCGGTGCCGCCGACTTTTTCGGTCACCACCATGCCGGGGATGGCACGCAATTCCTTGGCCATTCGAGCGGCCGTGTTGACCTCCTTGAACGACAGTTCGGGATTGCGGTGGAAATAATCGAACAGTGGGGCCAGCGATTTGGAATAATCGGAGCGGACCGCGGCGGCGTAATCGGGCTCGGCGGCGGCCGGCGCGGCGATCACCAGGGCCAAGGTCGCGGCAGCCCCGAGTAAAACTGACTTCATTGGATTTCCCCTTCGACACATCCATATGGGAAAGCGATGGCGATTCAAATCCGAACCTCACTTGCGGAACCCGACACCGGCGAGACGTTCGTCCCGCATCGCCCGCCCCGCCCCGACAAGGCGGAGGGCGGCAAGCCGTTCACTTTGGTGTCGGATTATGAACCCGCCGGGGATCAGCCGAGCGCGATCGCCGAACTGGTCGAGGGCATCCGCGACAATGGAGAAGTCAGCCAGGTGCTCCTCGGGGTCACCGGCTCGGGCAAGACCTTCACCATGGCCAAGGTCATCGAAACCCTTCAGCGGCCGGCGCTGGTGATGGCCCCGAACAAGATCCTCGCGGCGCAATTATACGGTGAGTTCAAGCGGCTGTTCCCCGACAATGCCGTCGAATATTTCGTCAGCTACTACGATTATTACCAGCCCGAAGCCTATGTTCCGCGTACCGACACCTACATCGAGAAGGAAAGCTCGGTGAACGAGGCGATCGACCGAATGCGCCATTCGGCGACTCGCTCGCTGCTCGAGCGCGACGACGTCATCATCGTCGCTTCGGTCTCGTGCCTTTACGGCATCGGTTCGGTCGAAACATATTCGGCGATGACCTTTGCGCTCAAGAAAGGCGGGGTCGAGGATCAGCGCGAAGTCATCCGCAAGCTTGTCGCGCTGCAATACAAGCGCAACGACCAGGGGTTCGCGCGTGGCAATTTCCGGGTCCGCGGCGATAATCTGGAAATCTTCCCGTCGCATTATGAGGACATGGCGTGGCGGATCAGTTTCTTCGGTGACGAAATTGAATCGATCGCCGAATTCGATCCGCTGACCGGCAAGACCATCGCCGCCATTGACAGCATCAAAATCTACGCCAATTCGCATTATGTGACCCCCGGCCCGACGCTGAAACAGGCGATGGGGGCAATTCGCCATGAACTTGCCGAACGGTTGAAGGAGCTGGTCGCGGAAGGGCGCTTGCTGGAGGCGCAAAGGATCGAACAGCGGACCAATTTCGACCTCGAGATGATCGCCGCAACGGGCAGCTGCGCGGGGATCGAGAATTACAGCCGCTTTCTCACCGGCCGCTTGCCCGGCGAACCGCCGCCGACCTTGTTCGAATATCTCCCCGACAACGCTTTGCTGTTCGTTGACGAAAGTCACCAGACGGTGCCGCAGATCGGAGCGATGGCCAAGGGCGATCACCGGCGCAAGATCACGCTCGCTGAGTTCGGCTTTCGCCTTCCCAGCTGCATCGACAACCGCCCGCTGCGCTTCAACGAATGGGATGCGATGCGCCCGCAGACGACGTTCGTTTCGGCCACCCCCGGACCTTGGGAAATGACCGAGACCGGCGGAGTGTTCGCGGAACAGATCATCCGCCCGACCGGCCTCATCGATCCGCCGGTCGAGATCAAGCCGGTCGAGGACCAGGTCGATGACCTCGTCAATGAAGCGAAGAAGACCGCGGCTTTGGGCTATCGCACCTTGGTCACCACGCTGACCAAGCGCATGGCCGAGGATCTGACCGAATATCTCCACGAAGCCGGCCTGCGGGTCCGCTACATGCACAGCGACGTCGAGACTCTGGAGCGGATCGAGCTGATCCGCGAACTCCGCCTCGGTGTTTATGATGTGCTGGTCGGGATCAACCTGTTGCGCGAAGGGCTCGATATCCCCGAATGCGGGCTGGTCGCGATCCTCGACGCCGACAAGGAAGGCTTCTTGCGCTCCGAAACCTCGTTGATCCAGACCATCGGCCGGGCCGCGCGCAACATCGACGGGCGGGTCATCCTCTACGCCGACACCATCACCGGATCGATCGAGCGCGCACTTAACGAAACCGGCCGCAGGCGCGAAAAGCAGGAAGCCTATAACCTCGAGCACAATATCACCCCGGCTTCGATCAAGAGCCACATCAACGACATTCTGGGTGACGCCAGCCAGCGCGATGGACTGATTGTCGAAACCGGCGACGAAGAACGCCCGCATCTCGTCGGCCACAACCTCAAAGCCTATCTTAAGGATCTCGAGCAGCGCATGCGCAACGCCGCCGCCGACCTCGAGTTCGAAGAAGCCGGGCGCCTCCGCGACGAAATCCGCCGGCTCGAGGAAGACGATCTCGGAATCCCCCACGGTGAGCGCGCCGCCCCGCGCCCGCTCGGCCATTCCACCGAAGGCAAACCGGGAACCCGCAAAGGCCGTTTCGGCAATTCGCAGCGGACGCGTTTCGGCGGGGCGCGACGTTAGAAATGTTGTTGGCGGGGAATGGCCGCAGTTCTGGTCGGATGAAGATCGTCTGTGGATCGCGGACGTGCCCGACTTGCGCGGCTGCATGACCCACGGGAAAACTCGCCCGGCAATCTACGCCGCTCGGGACGCCGCTTGATCTAGACCAAAACCCCGGTCTTGCGAGCATTATTGGCGTACCACAGCTGGACGGCGGCGAGCGCGATGATCACCAGCGGCATATATTTGCTCGCTCCGGTGGACATTTCAGCCGGCGGCGTCGGGCCGAGATATTGCGAGCCCAAGCTGACCACCGCACCGATCAACGACACCGCGAAGGCATGGACCGCGAAGCGGCTGCGCATCAGCAGCAGGATCGACCCCAGAAGCGCTCCCCATACGCCCAATCCCCAGCCGACCTGGGCGTACATCGGCATCGCATCGATGTAATTGAGCACGACATTGGGATCGACCCCCATGCTCCCGAGATAGTCCAAATTGCGGGTGCGGGTCATGGTGTAATTATAGCCGCCGAAACAATTCCAAATGAGCGACAAGATGCCGACGATCCACAAATGGGTCGGCGCTGTGGTGCGTGCTGTCTGTTGCATGGGTCCCCTCCTGCCGGATCGAATTTGCGACCGCGGCAGTGGGAACAGGCACTTGTGATCGCGCTAAGTCAAGACGGCAGCGAAATGACTTCCGCTTCCGCCTCTACGTTCGTCGCATCTATCAGAACTTCAGGCTGACCGCTTGGACGCGGCCCCGCTATGGTCGTGCTGGCCGGTCGCGGCGCTGCGCGGCGATCCGCGACATCAGAATTGCGGCGCGCTTGGCCTGTTTGGCGATTGACGGAATATCGACCGTTTCGCCGGGCGTGTGATCGCCCGAACTGGCGGGGCCAAGCCCGATCAGCCCATCGACGTCCTGGGCGACGAAGCTGATGTCGCCGGCGCCGCGCTTTTTCGGGTCGAGCTCGCCCATTTCGGCCAGGCCAAGGTCGCGGTTGACCGCGTTGAGCTGGGCCAGAATCGCCCGGCTGCCAGCGGTCGGCGACATTGGCGGATAGGAATCGGGATCGAAGCTGATGGTCGCGGCCGCTCCGGCCAGCGGCTCGGCGACAATCGCCCGCATCTTGGCCTGGACCCGAACGATCTGCTCCTGGCTCAGCGCGCGCATGTCGCCCCGCGCAAAGGCGGTCGCGGCGATGATATTGGTCTTGCCATTGGTGTCGAGCCGGATCCTGCCGGGATCGACTTTCAACCGCTCACCGCCGCCCATCAGCCCGACGTTGAAGGTCAGGCTCGGCTCGGGCAGTTCGCGGCGGAAGCGGTCGATGATTCGCGCCAATTCGAAATTGGCGCCAAAGCCGGAATTGCCGCCGACCCCGCTCGAATGACCGCTTTTGCCGGTGACGGTGACGGTCCAGCTGCCGACGCTGCGCCGGGCGATCGAGCCCATGTCCTTTCCATCCAGCTGCGCCAGACCTTCGAAATCGAGCGCGACATCGGCCTTGCGCCCCTCATAGATGAGGTCGCGGCGGGAGATGGCCAGCGGATCGCCGGCATCCTCCTCGTCGCCCGTCAGAACGACATTGATATTTGCACTTTTGAGCGTTCCGGCGGCCGTCATCGCGCGCAATGCAGCAATGATCACCGCCATCCCGCCCTTGTCGTCGCCGGCACCCGGGCCATGCCCTTGATCGCCGTCGCGGACCCAATGCTGGAACGGCGAATCCGCCTCGAACACGGTGTCGAGATGGGCGATAAGGAGCAGGCGCTTGCCGTTTTTGCTGCCGCGATGGCGGGCGATGATGTGCCCGGCGCGGTGAGCTGCGATCATAGGTGACCACCTAACCTCGAACCCCAATGGCTCCAGCTCGGCGCGAAGCATCTGCCCGACGCGCTCGACTCCGGGGAGGTTGAGGGTCCCGCTATTGGTGTCGACCCATTTGGCGAGCATATCGACAGTCCGCGTTTGCTCCGCATCGACGTTCGCTATCATCCGCTGCTCGGCCGGCGACGGCGCCGCCATTGCGGGCGAGGCAGACGCTGCGGCGAGCCCTGTAATGACATGGGAAATGGTCCGCATGATCCCAGCCTAAAGCCTTGCGACCACTTCGCCTACCCCGGATTAACGAACCACATAGGCCGAAAAAAAGTTCCTACAACAAACCAAATTGGTTATTTTGGTGCGACTCGGCAGATAGTGGAGCTGTAGGATGCCCGAAAAGATCGCGATCGATAACCTCGCCGACCAATTGATCGAACGCGAGGGTGGATACGTCAATCATCCGGCCGATCGCGGCGGTCCGACCTGCTATGGAATCACCCAGGAGGTCGCCCGCGCCAACGGCTATTATGGAGCGATGCGGACGCTCCCGCGCGAGGAAGCGGCGGCGATTTATACCCGCTTCTACTGGCTTCGTCCGCACTATGACGCGCTCGCCAGGGTCGCGCCTGGTCGCTGCGGAATTGTTCGACACCGGGGTCAATATGGGCCCCGCGGTCGCGACCTGTTTCCTCCAGCGCGCGCTGACCGCGCTCAACCGCAATGGCGCAGCCGGAAATCCAATATGCCTATATGGGCAGCGCGGGCTACATGTTCCCGCGGTCCGACGGGATCGTGCTCGGCGGCACTTTCGAGCTCGATCAATGGGACACCACGCCCGACCCGGCGGCGATCGCCCGCATTCTCGCCTCGCACAAGCAATTCTACGCCGGCTTCCGCTGCATCAGCTAGAACGGCCCCGTCCGAATCAGTGAGGGACACAAGATGAAACCCGAACGGATGACCGCTTTTACCAACGGCGTGATCGCAATCATTATCACCATCATGGTGCTGGCCTTGCCGGTTCCCAGGGGTCCTAGCCTAAGCGCGATCGAACCAATGTTGCCGATCTTCGGCGCTTACGCTCTGTCGTTCGTCAATGTCGCGATCTTCTGGGTCAATCACCACCACATGGTGCAGCGCGCCCGAAAGGTCGACGGGCACGTGTTGTGGGCGAATAATTTCCTGTTGTTCTGGCTGAGCATGGTGCCGTTCGTAATCCGCTGGGTGGGCGAACAAGGGTTTCAGCGCGTCCCCATCGCTGCTTATGGAGTGACCCTGACCATGGCGGCGCTCGGCTACTCCTGGCTCGAATATGCATTGATCCGCGCCGACGGAGAGGGGTCTAAAGTCAAGGAAGCCGTCGGTACCGACATCAAGGGCCACGCCAGCTTGCTGCTCTATATGGTCTCGATCCCGGCCGCACTGTTCATTTCGCCGATGGTTGCAGTGGCGATCTACATCCTGATCGCGCTGCTATGGTTCATTCCTGACCAGCGCTACGAACGGGTCGAATAGGGGCCGCCGCTTCGTTCTTGCGGTATCGCCACACCAGGCCGTGAACGAACGGTGGCCACAGGCTGGTCTTGACGCCTGCAAGCCGAAGCTCGCCGGCGGTCCAGCTGTTGCAGGTGCGCAGCGCGCTGGCCTTGCCGATGCCGCGATAGAAAGCGTCGAACGGGCCGTAGCCCGGGTGGTCGATGCGCTGTGGCCGGCCTTTGGGATCAAGCCTCAGCTCGGCTCGGATCGCCGCCCACAAGCGGCGATATTCTTCCGGGCGAAGGCGAATTTCGCGAGCGGCGTAGTGTGGGCTTGCGACATATTCGACGTGGACGACGCGGGTTCCGCCGAACAATGCTCGTCCGACGGTCGACAGTCGGATATCGCGCCACCGCGGCGTATCGAGATAGACGTGCTGCTCGCCCGCACCGAACGCGATCCAGCGCGCATTGGCCGGTGGCGCGGCGAAATCCCCGGCTGGGAAATAAGGCGACCAGTCGAGGCCCTGCGCCGTAACCGGCAGGATGAGGTCGGCGTGAACGCCGTTGTCGGCGAGGTAGATGGTGGTGCCCGCTTCGGGCTCGGTCCAGGCGCGGTTGACCGGGATCAGGCTGCCGACGAG
>JACDEB010000013.1:16237-35844 GCA_013816595.1 Sphingomonas sp.
CAGGATGATCCGGCGGAGAAACGGAATTGGCCTCGAACGGCGGCGGCGGGCGCGGGGTGGCATCCGCTCCACCATGACAGCTCGATGGGCGAAGGAATAGGTCGCGGTGCTCGGCTCGACATCCGTCGCCGACCAGCGCCGATACCACGCCCCGCACGGTATCTTGCTGGTCGGGGCGACAGGATTCGAACCTGCGACCCCCACACCCCCAGTGTGATGCGCTACCAGGCTGCGCTACGCCCCGACCGGCGGCGTTCCTCTAGGGGGCGCGGAAAGTGAAGGCAAGGCAGGGCCGTCCTTGCGCTCGCCCGTTGGGGCGTGATAGGCGCCGCGCGACTGTCCCTAGTGACAAAAGAGACCTTCCAAAACATGACCGACAACCTGTTGTTGACCGCCGTTCAGGTCGCTCCCGCCGGATCCGGCGGAATGGCCCAGATCTTTCTTGGGCTTGCCCCGTGGCTCCTGATCTTTGCCATTTTCTGGATGCTCGTCATTCGCCCGCAGCAACGCCGGGTGAAGGACCATCAGGCGGCGATCGGAGCGGTCAAGAAAGGCGATGACGTGATCACCGGCGGCGGGATTCGCGGCCGGGTGACCAAGGTCAGCGACGACGAAGCCGAGGTCGAGATTGCGAACGGGGTCAAGGTCCGAGTGGTCAAATCGACCCTCAGCGCGGTGCTGGACCGAACGTCCAAGCCGGCCAACGACTGAAGGGCCTGAACCAAAGTGCTTGAATTCCCGCGCTGGAAAGTCTGGCTCGTCTCACTCGTCGTCGTGCTTGGGATTTTCTTTTCGATCCCCAGCCTGATTGCCGGGACCAGCCTCAATGACCGCTGGCCGGCCCGGCTTCCCCATTACAAGATCAATCTCGGCCTCGATCTCGCCGGGGGCAGTCATTTGCTGCTCGAGGCCGATTCCGCGGATGCGCAAAAACAGCGGCTTCAAGCGATGGAGGATTCGGTCGCGACCGAGCTTCGCCGTACGCCCCGCATCGACATCGGCGACATGTCGACCGCCGGCGCGCGGCTGACGTTCATGGTCCGCAACCCGGCCCAGGTCGACGACGCGGTTGAACGGATGCGGACATTGACCCAGCCGGTGGCAATGACCGGAAGTCGCGACTGGGATGTCGCGGTGATGGATTCGAGCCGGGTCGTGTCCACTCCAACCGCGAGCGGATCGGCCCAGGCGCTAAAGAATGCGATGGGCGTCGCCCGCGATGTCGTGCGCCGCCGCATCGATCCCGGCGGGACCAAGGAAATCACCGTCATCACCGAAGGCGGCAACCGCATTCTCGTCGAAGTGCCCGGCGTCGAGAATCCCGAAGCCTTGAAGAAATTGATCGGACAGACCGCCCGGCTCGAATTCAAGCTGGTCGATCAAAATGCCGATCCTGAACAGGTCCGGCAGGCGCGCGCACCACCAGGCAGCCAAGTGTTGCCAATGGCCGAAGGCGGCGGCTTCATCGCGGTCAAACGCCGTGTCATGGTCTCGGGCGAGCAATTGGTCGACGCCAGGCAGGGCTTCGACCAGGACAACCGCCCCGATATCAACATCACGTTCAACAGCGCCGGTGCGCGCCGGTTCGCCCGCGCGACCCAGGAAAATACCGGCAAGCCGTTCGCCATCATTCTCGACGACAAGGTCCTGTCGGCGCCCAATATCAACGAGCCGATCCTTGGCGGGAAGGCGCAAATTTCCGGCAGCTTCACGGTCAAGAGCGCCAACGACCTCGCGGTCAGCCTGGCGTCGGGCAAATTGCCGGTGAAGCTCAACGTGATCGAGGAGCGCACCGTCAGCGCCGAGCTTGGCGCCGATTCGATCCGCAAGGGCGTCATCGCCAGCATCGTCGCCACCTTGGCGGTGATCCTGTTCATGCTCGTTACCTACGGCCGTTTCGGGGTCTATGCGACCATCGCGCTGATCGTGAACGCCTTCCTCATCCTTGGCATCATGGCGATGTTCAACGCCACGCTGACCCTGCCCGGGATCGCCGGCTTCATCCTCACCATCGGCGCCGCGGTCGACGCCAACGTGCTGATCAACGAGCGGATCCGCGAGGAATTGCGCCGCGGCCGGCGAATCCTGGACGCGGTCGAAACCGGTTACCGCGAGGCGATGCGGGCGATTTACGACGCCAATGTCACCCACGTCATCTCGGCCGGGATCATGGCCTATTTCGGCTCGGGGCCGGTGCGCGGCTTTGCCGTCGTGCTGATCATCGGGGTCGTCACGTCAGTCTTCACCGCCGTCTACTTCACCCGCATGCTGGTCGTCCTGTGGCTCCGCCGCGCACGCCCGCGTGCGCTGCACATTTAAGGCGCCAATGCGATGAAACTGCTCAAGCTGGTCCCCGACCACACCAACATCGACTTCATGCGCTGGCGCAATGTCGCCGTGGTCGTGTCGACCATCGCGACGATCGCCTCGCTAGTCTTCACCGCCTACCGCGGCCTTAACCTCGGGATCGATTTCGTCGGCGGGCAACTGGTTCGGGTGGAGTTCGCCCAGCCGGTGCATATCGAGGATCTGCGCGCTCGGGTCGACCGCATGGGGGTCGGCGAGGCGAGCATTCAGGCGCTTGGCAACGACAAGGTCTATCAGGTCCGTTTGGCCAAGCCCGACGGACCCGAATCCGCGGCGAACCTCGTCGTGACGAAGCTGCGCGCGCAGCTCCCCGCCGCTTATCCGGGTGCTCGGGTCGCCAGCGGCGAAAGTGTTTCGGGTAAGGTCAGCGAGGAACTGGCCAGCGGCAGCGCAATGGCCATCGGCCTCGCCATGATCGGCATCGCGATTTACATCTGGCTTCGCTTCGAATGGCAATTCGGGCTCGGCGCATTGCTCACTTTGGCACACGATGTCGCGATGACGTTGGGCTTTTTCGCCGTCACGCAGCTTCAGGTCGATCTCAATGTCGTCGCGGCGTTCCTGACGATCGTTGGCTACTCGCTCAACGACACGGTCGTGATCTATGACCGGATCCGCGAAAATCTGCGCAAATATCGCAAGATGGCGATCCTGCCGCTGATCAACCTGTCATTGAACGAAACGCTCGCGCGGACGGTGGTGACCTCGCTGACGGTGCTGATCGCACTCGGGATCCTGATGCTGATCGGTCCCCAAGTAATCTTCGGCCTGTCGATCGCGATCTTCCTCGGCGTCCTCATCGGTACCTATTCGTCGATCTATATCTCGGCGCCAGTGCTGGTATGGCTTGGGGTCCAGCCCGACAGCTTTCTCAAATCCGACGACAAGGACGTTCCCGAAGGCCAAACGGCCTGACCTGTTCAGCCCCCGCCAAGCTTTACCGGCGCAACGCTTGGCCCCGACCGGTGCTCACGCTAATGAGGTTTTCATGTTGAAGCTTGATCGTCCCCTGTTCCTCCTCGCGGCCGGTGCCGCGACCGTCCTTTCGTTGTCGGCTTGCTCGACGTTCGGCAAGAAAGGCGAGACGGCCTACGTCGCCCGCGACGTCAACACGCTTTACGCCGCTGCCAAGCGGACGATGGACCAGGGCGATTACGAGCGCGCCGCGAAATTGTTCGACGAGGTCGAGCGGCAGCATCCCTATTCGGTGTGGGCGCGGCGGGCGCAATTGATGAGCGCGTTCAATTACTATCTCGCTCAGAAATATAATGACGCCATTTCGTCGGCACGACGATTCGCAACCATTCATCCCGGCAATAGCGAAGCGCCTTATGCGCAATATCTGATCTCGATGAGCTATTATCAGCAGATCGAGGACGTCACTCGCGAGCAATCGACCTCCGATTCGGCCAAACAGGCGTTCAGCGAACTCATCCGCCGGTACCCCGACACCCGTTACGCCGCCGACGCGCGGCTGAAGCTCGACCTCATCAACGACCATCTCGCCGGCAAGGAAATGGAAGTCGGCCGCTTCTACCAGCGGTCGGGCAACTGGCTCGCCTCGACTTATCGTTTCCGTGCTGTGATCGATGGCTATCAAACCACCAGCCACACGCCCGAAGCGCTGGCGCGGCTGGTCGAAAGCGACCTCGCGCTCGGCCTGGTCGAAGAAGCGCGCGAGGCGGCGGCCGTTCTCGGCAACAATTATGCCGAGGATAAATGGTATAATTATTCGCTCTACCTTCTCAGCAAGGAAGCCCAGAACCGCCGCCGGGTGGGTAATAGTTCGAGCGCCGTAACCGCGGTGCAGCCGGTTCAGTCGCAGCGCGAACCGCAGGGCAGCGCCACTAGCTTTCCAGTGCGTCCGCAGCCCAAGCCAAAGCCCGAACCGGAGCCCAAGCCGCAGTGAGCAATGTCGTCGGTCGGCGGCCGCCGGGCGGGCCCACCGAGCCGGCGTGCTAAAGCATCTCGAGGTCCGCGATGTCGTTCTCGTCGAGCAGCTTGCGCTCGAGTTCGAAGGGGGCCTTGGCGTCCTGACCGGGGAGACCGGGGCAGGCAAATCGATTCTTCTCGACGCGCTCGGATTAGCGCTTGGAGCGCGCGCCGACAGCGGCCTCGTCCGCGCCGGTGCCGAAGCGGCATCGGTCACCGCCGAAATCCACCTTCCGCCTGGTCACCCAGCGCTCGCCCTCCTCGCCGGCCAAGGGATCGAACCCGATCCGGGTGAACCGCTGGTTGTTCGCCGCTCGCTCAAAAGCGATGGCGGCAGCCGCGCCTTCCTCGGCGGGTCAGCGGTGCCGGCGGCGGTGCTTCGCGAATTCAGTGCGCTGGCGGTCGAAATCCACGGCCAGCACGACGATCGCGGGCTGCTCAACCCCAAGGGCCACCGCGCCCTGCTCGATAGCTTTGGCAAGATCGACACGGCGCGGGTCGAACAATGCTGGGCCGAGGTGGTGCGGATCGAGCGCGACCTTGCCGAGGCGCGGGTGAGCGCCGATGCCGCCGATCGCGACCGCGACTATCTCGCTCATTCCCGCGCCGAGATCGAGGCGCTCGCGCCCGAGCCAGGCGAGGAAAGCGCGCTGACCGATCGCCGGCTGGCGATGCAGTCGGGCGTGAAGGCCGGCGAATCGCTCGCCGGGCTCGACGAACTGCTCGGCGGTGCGGACGGCGCGGTGGCGCAGCTGCGCCAGGCAGCGCGGCGGATCGAGCGCGGCGCCGCAGACCACCCTTTGCTCGCCGAGGCGTTGGCGGCGCTCGACCGGGCGCTGATCGAAGCCAATGAAGCCGACGAGCGAATTGCCCGGGCCGCCGACGCCTTGACCTTTGATCCCGAAGCGCTCGATCAGGCCGAAGCACGGTTGTTCGACATTCGGGCGCTGGCCCGCAAACACCGGGTCGAGCCGGACGCGCTGGCTGCATTGGGCGAGCAGATGCGCGGCCAATTGCACGCGATCGAGGCCGGGAGCGAGCAGGTTGCGGCAATTGATCGCGCTTTGGTCGCGGCGCGCGGCGATTTTGCCGAGGCCGCCAGCGCGCTGTCGCTGAAACGCCGGAACGCTGCGGTGCAGCTGGACGAGCGGGTTGCGGCCGAGCTTGCGCCGTTGAAGCTCGATGCTGCGCGCTTTCGCACCGCCTTTGCCGCGGCCGAGCCGGGCGCGAGCGGGATCGACCGCGTCGAGTTCGAGGTTTCGACCAACCCCGGAGCGCCGTTCGGACCGCTGACGAGGATCGCCTCGGGCGGCGAATTGTCGCGCTTCATCCTCGCGCTCAAGGTCGCTTTGGCCGAGGCCGGAAGCGCCGCGACGATGATCTTCGACGAGGTCGACCGCGGCGTCGGCGGAGCGGTGGCGAGCGCGATCGGCGACCGGCTGGCCCGCCTTGCCGGGCAATCGCAAGTGCTGGTCGTAACCCATAGTCCGCAAGTCGCAGCCCGCGCCGCGCACCATTATCGGATCGAGAAGAATCACGGCGCGGGCGGCACCCGGACCACAGTCAGGAAATTGTCCGCCGCCGAGCGGCGCGAGGAAATTGCGCGGATGCTATCGGGCGCCGAAGTGACCGACGAAGCCCGCGCCCAGGCGGCGAAATTGCTGGAGGTAGCGTGATGGTCAAATCGCGATCGATCGAACATCAATTTCACGGCGAAACCCTGCTCAGCGAACTGGTCACAGCGGACAAAGCACGGGCGACGATCATCCTGTTGCCGACCGTGGCGGGGGTCAGCGACCTCGAACTGGGGTTCGCCCAAACGCTTGCCGGGAAGGGGTATAATGCCTTTGTCGCCGATCTCTATGGCAAGGAATTTCGCGGTAGCGGGCGCGAAATTGGAGCGCAGCAAATGAAGCGACTGCGCGCCAATCGCGCGGCGCTTGGCAACCGCTTGCTGGCGGTAATCGAAACCGTTCGCGGACTGCCCGATACCGGCACCGGAATCGTCGCCATCGGCTTCTGCTTCGGCGGATTGTGCGCGCTCGACCTTGCCCGGACCGGGGTCGATATCGCCGGAGTGGCCTCGTTCCACGGGTTGTTCGACCCGACCGGCCTTCCGCCACGGCCGATCAAGGCCAAAGTCATCGCCTTTCACGGCTGGGACGATCCGCTGGCGCCGCCGGCCAAGGTTGTCGCGCTTGGCCAGGAATTGACCAGCGCCGGCGCCGACTGGCAGATCCACGCTTTCGGCAACACCGTCCACGCCTTCACCAACCCGGGCGCCGACGCGTTCGGCAATCCGGCGACCAAATTCAGCTCCGACGCCAACCGCCGCAGCTGGCGCGCGCTCGACGGCTTCCTCGACGATCTGTTCCCGACCAATGGCTAAGGGAACGGCGATCAGCGAGGCTGAAGCGGCCAACCGGATGATGCGGCTGGCGAAGGAGATCGCGCGGCACGACAAGCTCTATCACGACCGCGACGAGCCAGAGATTTCCGACTCCGACTATGATTCGCTGGTGCTCGAGAATCGCGCCCTCGAGGAGCAGTTTCCGCACCTCGTCCGCGCCAATTCGCCGTCGCTTCGGCTGGGCGCGGCGCCGGTCGCAAGCGGCCTCGCCAAAGTTGCGCATGCGCGGCCGATGCTCAGCCTCGACAATGCGTTCGCGCCCGAGGAAGCCGAGGAGTTCGTCGCCCGGTTGCGGCGCTTCCTGTCGCTCCCCGCCGATGCCGATGTCGCGCTGACCGCCGAGCCGAAGATCGACGGGCTGAGCTGTTCCTTGCGTTACGAGGGCGGCGAGCTGGCGCTCGCAGCAACCCGCGGTGACGGAATGGTGGGCGAAGATGTAACCGCCAATGTCCGAACCATCGCCGACATCCCGCAGCGGATCGCGGGCGCTCCAGCGGTGCTCGAAGTACGCGGCGAGGTCTATATGGCCAAGGCCGATTTCGCCGCGCTCAATGAGCGGCAGGAGGCGACCGCCGGCAAGATCTTCGCCAATCCGCGCAACGCCGCCGCGGGATCGCTGCGGCAAAAGAATGCGCTGATCACGGCCGAGCGCCCGCTCCGGTTCCTCGCCCATGGCTGGGGCGAGGTTTCGGCGCCGCTCGGCGATACCCAGTTTGAAGCAATGCAGCGGATCGCCAGTTTCGGAATTCCGGTTAGCAGCCAACTGGCGCGGGTCGATGGAATCGCGGCGGCTCTGCAACATTGTGTACGGATCGAGCAGGAGCGCGCCGACCTCCCGTTCGACATCGACGGGGTGGTTTACAAGGTCGACCGGCTCGACTGGCAAGAACGGCTGGGGCAGGTCGCGCGCGCACCGCGCTGGGGCCTCGCTCATAAATTCCCCGCCGAACAGGCGGAAACGACGCTGATGGCGATCGACATCCAGGTTGGCCGGACTGGCAAATTGACCCCCGTCGGGCGATTGAAGCCGGTCGGAGTCGGCGGGGTCATCGTCCAAAATGTAACGCTCCACAACCGCGACGAAATCGCGCGGCTGGGATTGCGCCTCGGCGACCGGGTGCGGATCCAGCGCGCCGGCGACGTCATCCCGCAAGTGGTCGAGAATCTATCGCGCGACGAGCCGCGCTCGCCCTATGAATTTCCCAAATATTGCCCGGAATGCAAATCCGAGGCGGTGGCAGAGGATGGCGAGGTCGATGTCCGCTGCACCGGCGGTTTGATCTGCCCGGCGCAAAGACTCGAACGGCTCAAACATTTCGTCTCGCGCGGGGCGATGGATATCGACGGACTGGGCGAAAAATCGATCGCCGAATTCATTGCGTTGGGCTGGCTCAACGGCCCGTCTGATATCTTTCGATTGCGCCACCGGCGGATGGAATTGATCGGTCGCGATGGGTGGCAGGAAAAATCGGTCGATGGCCTGCTCGACGCGATCGACGCGCGCGCGAATTTCGATCCCGCGCGGTTCCTGTTCGGGCTCGGCATCCGCCACGTTGGCGCGGTCACCGCGAAGGACTTGATGAAGGCGTTCGGGACGATCACGGCGCTTCAAACCGCTGCGACCGGCGACAATGCTCAATCCGAATTGTCCAACGTCGAAGGGGTTGGGCCAGTGGTCGCGGAATCACTGGTCGATTTTTTCCACGAACCCCACAACCGCGATGAACTGGCCCAGTTGCTCGGCCTGGCCAAGCCCGCCGCCTTTGTCTCGAGCGCGCGGACGACCGAATGGAGCGGCAAGACCATCGTCTTTACCGGCACGCTGGAAACGATGAGCCGCGACGAAGCCAAGGCCCAGGCCGAGCGGCTGGGCGCCCGGGCGGCGGGCTCGGTCAGCGCGAAAACCGATCTGGTGGTCGCGGGGCCAGGCGCGGGGTCGAAGCTCAAGACGGCAGCGGAACTCGGAGTGCGGGTCGCGACCGAGGCCGAATGGCACGCGATTGTCAGCGCTGCCGGGTGACGCTAGCAGCCAGGGAAATAGTGGGAGTGCGTAACATGACGAAATATCGGTTAATGGCCCTGGCCCTGTCAGCATTGCTTGCATCGGCATCCACAGCGCAGCCGGCGCCACCCGTGGCCCAGCCAAAACCGTATTCGGTCAAAGGACCCGCCGATCGCAGTGACGTTTATTATTGGCTTCGCGACGACACGCGCAAAAACGCCGACATGCTGGCCTATCTCAATGCCGAAAACGCTTATGCGGACGCCACGTTAGCGCCGACCAAGCCGCTGCAGCAGCACCTGTTCGCGGAGGCGACCGGGCGGATCAAGCAAGATGATAGTTCGGTGCCGGTGCGTGATCGCGGCTACTATTACTATACGCGCTTTGCCAAGGGCGCCGACTATCCGGTGGTCGCGCGTAAGGCAGGATCACTTCGCGCGCCCGAACAGATCATGCTCGATGAGACGGCGATGGCCAAAGGTCATGGCTTCTTCAGCGTCAGCGAATGGCAGGTCAGCCAGGACAATCGCCAGCTTGCTTATGCACTCGATACCGTGGGGCGCCGCCAGTACGAACTGAAGATCAAGGACCTTGCGACCGGCAAATTGCTTGCCGACAGCGTCCCCAACGTCGAACCTAATCTGATGTGGTCGGACGACGGCCGGACGATTTATTACATCGAAAAAGACCCGGTGACGCTGCTGAGCAAGCGCGTGAAGGCGCACGTCCTGGGAACGCCGGCGAGCGCCGACACGCTCGTCTACGAAGAA
Organism: Sphingomonas sp.; assembly: GCA_013816595.1. Classification (GTDB taxonomy): domain Bacteria; phylum Pseudomonadota; class Alphaproteobacteria; order Sphingomonadales; family Sphingomonadaceae; genus Sphingomicrobium. The sequence goes on from JACDEB010000013.1 coordinate 25,719, forward strand.
AAAGACGACAGCTTCTACATGGGCGTCGGACGCACCAGCGACGACAAATATTTGTGCATTCAGTTGCAGAGCACGGTCAGCGACGAACAGCGCTGCACCAGTGCCGCAGCCCCCGGCACGTGGGCGGTAATCGCCCCGCGCGCGCGTGAATTCCGCTATTCGGCCGACCATGTCGGAAACCGCTGGATCGTCCGCACCAACGCCGACGGAGCGAAGAATTATAAACTCATGACGCTCGCCGATGCTGATTCGGCGAAGGGCCGCGCCGGCTGGCGTGACCTCGTTCCGCACGATCCCAATGTGTTCATCGAGAATTTCCAGCCGTTCGACAACTTTATCGCAGTCGAACAGCGCGGGGGCGGCAACAAGCATATCCGGCTGCTCGGCAATGACGGCCAAAGCCGTGATGTTCAGTCCGACGAGCCTGCCTACACCATGGCGCTAGGGGCCAATCCCGAGACCAATACCAACGCGTTGCGCTACACCTATGGGTCGCTGACCACGCCGACGATTACGTATGAGGTCGATTCCGCGACCGGGGCGCGGACGGTGCTCAAGCGGACTCCGGCGCCCGGATACGATCCGGCGCTGTATGTTACCGAACGGTTATGGGCGCCGGCGCGCGACGGCACGCGGATTCCGGTGAGCCTGATCTACAAAAAGGGGTTCAAACGCGACGGCACCGCGGCGATGCTTCAATATGCTTATGGCAGCTATGGCATTTCGACCGATCCGGCGTGGTTGCCGACCATGCCGAGCCTGCTCGATCGCGGCATGGTCTATGCCATCGCGCATATCCGCGGCGGCCAGGAAATGGGCCGCGCCTGGTACGATCAGGGCCATTTGCTCAACAAGAAGAACAGCTTCACCGATTTCATCGACGTCACCCGCTACCTTGTCGCGCAAGGCTATGCAGCGCCCAACCGGGTCGCTGCCCAGGGCGGGAGCGCCGGCGGCCTGTTGATGGGCGGAATCGCGAACATGGCGCCGCAGGATTATCGCGTGATCATCGCCCAGGTGCCGTTCGTCGACGTGGTCACGACCATGCTCGATTCGTCGATCCCCCTGACGACCAATGAATATGACGAATGGGGCAACCCGACCGACAAGCAATATTACGACTATATGCTGTCCTACTCGCCTTATGATCAGCTCGCCGCAAAAGCCTATCCGGCGATGTTCGTCGGCACGGGCCTGTGGGATAGCCAGGTGCAATATTACGAACCGGCAAAATATGTCGCCAAGATGCGGGCGCTCAAGACCGATTCCAATCCGCTGGTAATGCGCGTCAACATGGAAGCCGGGCACGGCGGCAAGTCAGGCCGCTTCGAGCGCTATCGCTCAAGCGCCGAATATAACGCCTTCATGCTCCAGCAGCTCGGCGTTGGCGAAACTGGTGCGGCACCAACAGCGGTCCCTCCTCCGGCCAAGGGCGAGCGCGGTCGCTGATCAGCGTTTGAACACCAGCACTCGCCACTCGCCGTCGCCGCCGTCGACCAGGCTGCAGCCAAACGCTTCATAGGATGCGATCACGGCTTCGGCTTGGCTGTCGAGCAAACCCGCCAAGACCAGCGTCGCGCCGGCCGCGGCGGCCTTGGTGAAGGCCGGCGCGAGCAGGATCAGCGGCGCGGCGAGGATGTTGGCGATGATCAGGTCGAACGGCGCGCGCGCTTCGAGCAGCGGATGGTCCATGCCGTCGGCGACGCTTAATAGCAGCTCGCCGGGGCCGTGGCCGACCGGAACCCGGTTGATCGCGGCATTGTCGACGGTGACGTCGATGCTCACCGGGTCGATGTCGGTCGCGATCGCTTTGGCGTCTGGCCACAGGGCCAATGCGGCGAAGGCGAGCAAGCCGGTGCCGGTGCCGATGTCGGCGATATTGGCGAAGCGCGCGCCGCCCTGTTCGAGCCGGTCGAGGGCGGCGAGGCAACCCATGGTCGTGGCATGCTGGCCAGTGCCGAACGCGAGTCCCGCATCGATTTCGAAATTGATTGCGTCCGCCACCGGCGGATGGGTCGGTGTGTGGACGTGGAACCGCCCCGCCTCAACGGGCTCGAGCCCAGCCTGGCTCATCGTCACCCAATCGTCTTCGCCCAATTGCTCGATCTGCGGCGTACCGCGGCCAAGCATGGCCAGGCGATCGAGGTCCGAATCGTCGGGGCGGCGCTCGAAATAGGCATGGATCAGCCACTCGTCGGGTTTCGCCGGATCCGGTTCGTCGGCGACTAGTACTGGCTGGTCGCTGCTCAGCGGGAACGGCTCGTCGAGCGCTCCGGCGACCTCCGCCTGCTCGCGGGTCGCGGATATCGTCACCCGCCAGCTCATTTGGCGGCTGCCTCCTTCGCCAGTCGCGCGTCCAGCGCCTCGCTTTTCTGCGCGGCAAAAGCGGTGCAGCCGTCCATATCGAGCAGCATTTTCCCTTGCGCGAAACGTTCGCGCATCTTGCTCGCCATCGGGTGCGGCGTGAGCAGGATGTCGCACGGGCTTGCGGCACTGCGCGCGATCGATTCGCGGAACCGTGCGACGAGCTCGGGATGGTCGCTGAAGCGGTACTTGTCGCTGCTGACTGGGGTCAGGCTGTCGGCATAGACGATCATCCGGCACACTCCGCCCTCGCAGCTCATCCAGCGCCAGCTCATCGCTCCGCTGGTGTGACCCGGAGTTGCAATCGCCTCGACCATCAGGTCGCGCAGGCGAACCTGGTCGCCATTGCCGACGATCCGGCCGACCGGCGCCGTCGGAAAGCTCGTGAAGGTAGCGAACTGGGGGTCGTCCTCATTGGGCTTTCCCGTGGCGATTACGTGAGCCGCGGCGGCCGAAGTGACGATCTGCGCTCCGCTCAGCTGCCGCAGTTTGGCAAGCGCGCCGAGGTGGTCGTGATGTTCGTGGCTAGTGAGTATGTAGCGGACCTGGCGAATGTCGAAGCCAAGGCGCGCGATGTTCGCCGCAACCGCATCGGCGCTGCGCTCGGTCCCGCCATCGACCAGGATGTGGCCTTCCTCACCCGAGATAAGCAGCGCGCTGATCCCGCAAGTGCCGACCATATAAGTATTGCCGTGAACCCTGACCGGGGGAGCGGGCGCATCCCACTCCATGTCCTTGCCCTCGCACGCGCGAGCCCAGCGCGGACCCCAGACGGTGATCGGCGCGCGCGCTTGCTCGGTCTGGCGCGGCTTTCCAAATGGGATCGTGATCGGCAGAATCTGCGCCGCCGCCAATATTGCCGCAAGGACCTCAACGAACATAGCTGGCGCCATTGGCGTCGATGATCGCGCCGGTGGCGCAGGCTGGCGCATCGCAGGCGAGCCAGCGGATGATCTCGGCGATTTCGTCGGTCGTCGCCGGCCGGCCAAGCGGGATATCCGCGACCAGGCCGGGGCCGCCGCGGCTGGCAAGATATTCCTCGCCCATTTCGCTGGCGGTAAAGCCGGGGCAAACCGCAAAAGCGTAGATTGATTCGGGCGCGTAGCCGCGGGCGATGGTCTTGGTCATCGCGATCATGCCCGCTTTCGAGGCCGCATAATGCCAGTGTTCGGGACTGTCGCCGCGGTGGCCGGCGCGGCTTGCAACATTGACGATCCGGCCGCCGCTTGAAGCGCTTCGCCACGCTTCGATGGCCAGTCGGGAGAGGTCCGCCGCCGCTTGCAAATTGACCTGGAGGGTGCGGCCCCATGCGCGATGCCAATCATCGTCGGTGGCGGTATCGGCGATGGCCTCGAAAATCCCGGCATTATTGACGAGGACGTCGATTCGTCCGCCCAATTTACCGAGCGCGGTGGTCCAGATATCGCGCGCCGAGGACGGGTCCGAAAGGTCGCCCGCAATCAGCGATTCATTGCCCTTGGTCGAATGGCCAAGGACGTTGTGGCCGCTCGACTTGAGCAGCGAATAAGCGGCGGCGCCGATGCCGCGGCTGACGCCGGTAATCAGGATGTTCATCGGACCCGCCTAACCCGAATATGTCGCGCGGGAAAGAATGGTCAGGCGGCGATGCCGCTGACGAAATCCGTGGCGGTCGACTGGAACTTGGCGATCTGCTCGGAGAAACTGCCGAAGCCTTTTTCGACCAGGTCGATGTCCTTGGCGACATTTTCGGTGTCGCTGCGGATGGCGGCGATGGTCGAGCTCATCGAATCCGCGGCAAGCGCGGTTTCGTCGACCGCGGCGGTAATCATGGTCACGGTCTGCGCCTGCAATTCCATCGCTTGGCGGATGCGGTCCGCCGAATGCTGGACTTCCTCGACCGTGCCTTGGATCGAGCCATTGGCGTCGACCGTCTGCCGGGTGGCCTGCTGGATCGCGGTGATCTTGGCGGTGATGTCGTCGGTCGCTCGGGCAGTCTGGCTGGCGAGGCTCTTCACTTCCTGGGCGACAACCGCGAAGCCGCGGCCGGCATCGCCCGCGCGGGCCGCTTCGATGGTCGCATTGAGCGCGAGCAAATTGGTTTGACCAGCGATGTCGCGAATCAGGCTGAGGATCGATTCGATCGCTTCGACGTGAGACGACAAGGCCTGGCTGACCTTGACCGCTTCGCTGGCCTGGTCGCCGGCGCGGGTCGCGACATCGGCCGCGACCTCGACTTCGGCCCGGGCGTCCTCGATCGCCCGGATAAGCCCGGCGGCGGTCTGGGCGGCTTCGCGCATTGCGACTGCCGATTGCTCGGCGGCGGCGGCCACTTCGCTGGTCTTGCCGAGCATTCCGCGGGCCGAAGCGGCGGTCGCTTGGGTGCGCTCGGTCAGCCCCTGGAATCCTGGGTCGTGGCGAGCACGAGGTCGCTGACCCGGCGCTCGAACTGGTCGGTGTCGCGTCCGCGCCGGTCGGCGGCATCGTGCGATTCGAGTACCGCGATTTGGGCCAGCATGATGTCGGTATAGACATTGGTGATGCGCTGCAGCGCCTGGACGCAGGCTTCGAGCGTCTCCTGGTCGCCAGAAAAGCGTTCGAACATCCGGCTAATCACATTGGCGGTGAATTGATGGCGGGTCTCGAGAAACTTCGGAACCGGAACCTCGTCGGCGTAGAGCCGGCGGCCGAATTCTGCGACCTGCTCAACCCACTCGGCATCGACTTTGCTATCGTAGCGCAAGAGAACGAGTTCGGCCGATTTTTCGCCAAAGGTCGCGACCGCTTCCTCCGCGATAATGTCCGCGGCATGCTGTTTGACCGTCGCCAGATTGCGGTCGAGCGAACCATCGGCATTGTAAGCGGTGAGCCGGTTCTGAACCTGCTCGTCGCTCAGTGGCTGCATGTGTGCAGTCTGGCCAGTCATCAATCACTCTCCGCCTCTTGGTCCCGAATGTGGGACCGGTCATGAGCTGCTCTTGCACGCATAATGGTTAAGCCCGGTTAGGACGGCGCGGGAATCTTGCCTCTCACCGGCCGCCGCCCTAAGCGGCTGGCAGGGGCACGGCATGTGCCCGCGACAGTCATTTCGCAAAACGGGAACAGCAATGGCAGGACCGCATCAACGACCGCTTTCGCCGCATTTGGGCGTCTGGCGCTGGGGACCGCATATGCTGGTCTCGATCCTCCACCGGGTCGCCGGAAGCGGCCTCGCAACGGTCGGGCTTGGGGTCCTCACTTGGTGGCTGGTCGCGCTGGCCCGTGGCCCGGAAGCTTATGCAAGCGTTCAGCAAGCTGCGGCTCATCCGCTCGGCCTGGTCGTTCTGATCGGCCTGACCTGGGCCTTTTTCCAGCATTTGCTGTCGGGCATCCGCCATCTGGTGATGGACAGCGGCGCCGGGTTCGAGCTTGGCGTCAACAAGACGTTCGCGGTCCTGACGGTGATTGGGGCGTTGGCTCTGACCGCTGCGACCTGGTTTCTGATTCTGGGAGGACGCGGATGAGCCTCGGGGAAAGTGCGTCGCCGCTGGGCAAAGTCCGCGGAATTGGTTCGGCCCATCACGGCGGGGAACATTGGCTGACCGAACGGGCGACCAGCATCGCCTTGCTCCTGCTCGGCGTGTGGTTGCTCGCTTCGCTGCTGTTTCTGCCTGCGCTCGATGTCCGGACGCTGACCGAATGGCTGCGCGCGCCAAGCGGCGGAGTGCCGATGATCCTGTTCGTGATCACCGCCTTTCGCCATGCTCTCGATGGCCTCAAGGTGGTGGTCGACGATTATGTTCATGACGAAGGCAATCGCTTCGCGCTCAACCTGTTGCTGCTGTTCGCCGCGGTTGGCGGTGGGGCTTTGGCCTTGTGGGCGCTGGCCAAGATCATCTTCGGAGTGAATGGGTGACCGCATATAAGATTGTCGACCATAGTTTCGACGTCGTCGTGGTCGGGGCCGGAGGGGCCGGCCTTCGCGCGACGATGGGCGCCGCCGAAAAGGGGCTCAAGACCGCCTGCGTGACCAAGGTCTTCCCGACCCGCAGCCACACCGTCGCGGCGCAGGGCGGAATCGCCGCCAGCCTTGGCAACATGGGTCCGGACCATTGGACCTGGCACATGTACGACACGGTCAAGGGCAGCGACTGGCTCGGCGACCAGGACGCGATCGAATATCTGTGCCGCGAAGCGCCTCGGGCGGTGATTGAGCTGGAACATGCCGGAATGCCGTTTTCGCGCACCGCCGACGGCCACATCTACCAGCGCGCGTTCGGCGGAATGACCCAGGACATGGGCGAGGGGCCACCGGCACAGCGCACCTGCGCCGCCGCCGACCGCACCGGCCACGCCATGCTCCACACGCTCTATCAGCAGAGCCTTAAGTACGAATCCGACTTCTTCATCGAATATTTCGCGATCGACCTGATCATGGAAGAAGGCGTCTGCCGGGGCGTCATCGCGATGTGTCTAGACGACGGGTCGATCCATCGTTTCCGCGCCCAGGCGGTGGTTCTTGCGACCGGCGGCTTCGGCAAAATCTATTATACCGCGACCAGCGCCCACACCTGCACCGGCGACGGCAATGCGATGGTGCTTCGCGCCGGCCTGCCGCTCCAGGACATGGAATTCGTCCAGTTCCACCCAACCGGCATTTACGGCGCGGGGGTGCTCATCACCGAGGGCGCGCGCGGGGAGGGCGGCTATCTCACCAACAGCGCCGGCGAGCGGTTCATGGAACGCTACGCGCCCCACGCCAAGGATCTCGCCAGCCGCGACGTCGTCTCACGCTCGATGGCGATGGAAATTCGAGAGGGCCGCGGGGTCGGCGAGGAAAAGGATCACATCTTCCTCCACCTCGACCATATCGACCCCAAGATCCTGGCCGAGCGGCTTCCAGGGATCACCGAGACGGGCAAGATTTTCGCCGGCGTCGATTTGACCCGCCAGCCGCTGCCGGTGGCGCCAACGGTTCATTATACGATGGGCGGAATCCCGACCAATTATCATGGCGAGGTGGTGACGTTGAAGGACGGCATGCCCGACACGATCGTGCCCGGCCTGTTCGCGGTTGGAGAAGCCGCCTGCGTCAGCGTTCACGGCGCCAATCGCCTGGGTTCGAACAGCCTCATCGACCTCGTCGTGTTCGGTCGAGCGACCGGCATTCGCCTTGGCGAAATCCTCAAGGCCAATGCGCTGCAGGAGCCGCTGGCCAAGGATTCGGCTGTTTATGCGCTCGGCCGGCTCGATCATTTCCGCCATGCCGAGGGCACCACCTCGACCGCCGAAATCCGCCTCGACATGCAGCGCGTAATGCAGGCCGATTGCGCCGTCTTCCGGACCGACCGGACGCTCAGCGAAGGCGTTGGCAAGATCGACGCGGTTTATGCGCGGATGAAGGACATCAAGATCAGCGACCGAAGCCTGATCTGGAACAGCGACCTCATCGAAACACTCGAGCTCGACAATCTAATGAGCCAGGCGGTGGTCACCATGCACAGCGCCGAGAACCGCAAGGAAAGTCGCGGCGCGCACATGCACGAGGATTACCCCAAGCGCGACGACGCGAACTGGATGAAGCACACCATCGCCTGGTTCGATGGCTGGGGCGGCAATTGGCCGAAAAGCGGGGTCAAGATCGATTACCGACCGGTCCACGAATTTACACTCACCGACGACGTCGAATACATCAAGCCGAAGGCGCGGGTGTATTGAGCTAGAGGGCCTCAAGCCGCGCCGCGAACTCGGCCGCGCGCTCGACATAATGGTGCGCCGAATGGCGGATGCCCGCTTTTTCCGCGTCGGTCAGCGGTCGCACCGCTTTGGCCGGGCTGCCGATGATCAGCCAGCCGGGCTCGAACCTCTTGCCTTCGGTGACCAAAGCGCCGGCACCGACGAGACAGTCTGACGCGATCACTGCGCCGTTCAGCACCTTCGCGCCGAGGCCGATCAGGACGTCGTCCTCGATCGTGCAGCCGTGGAGGATCGCCTGGTGGCCAACGGTCACTCGGGCGCCGACGATGAGCGGCGCGTCGACATCGCTATGGCCGATGGCGCCGTCCTGGATATTGCTATCCTCGCCGATCAGGATCGGGGTGTTGTCGGCGCGGATGATTGCCCCGAACCAGATATTCGTGCGAGCGCCAAGACGGACATCGCCGACCAACTCAGCCGACGGCGCGACCCAGGCCTGCTCGCCTAAAGTAGGAATTTGGTTGCCGAACGCATAATGGGTCATCGCGACGCGGCCTCACTTCGTTGGGATTGCAGGCTTCTGATGTCCCAATCCGATTGGGGAAGCGTAGCGGCCTATGCGTTGAGCTGCATCCCTTTTACGACTGCGCCCGTCTTGCGCTCGAATGTCCGCTTTGGGTGGAGATCCCGCATTTGGTGTTAATCTCATGGTTGGAAAACAGATGGGGTGGATGGCTCCCGCTCCCGGCATCTAGGTGCCAAAGTGTGGTTGCTATCAGAGCATCCACGAGAAGGAGCCACCCGAGATGGAGATTAGCACGATCGGCCTGGACTTGGCCAAGAGCGTTTTGCAGGTGCATGCAGTTGATGGAGACGGCGGGGCTGTGGTGAGGAAGACCCTGCGCCGATCGCAGGTTCTGCCGTTCTTCAGGAAGCTTTCGCCTTGCGTCGTGGGCATGGAGGCGTGCGGCACGTCGCATCACTGGGCGCGTGAGCTTGCCGGCCTTGGCCACGAAGTGAAGCTGATGCCGCCGGCTTACGTGAAGCCGTATGTGAAGCGCGGCAAGACCGATGCCAACGATGCCGAAGCGATCTGCGAGGCGGTGACACGGCCAACGATGCGGTTCGTGGCGGTCAAGTCACCCGAGCAACAAGCGGCGCTGTCGCTGCACCGGTCGCGCAACCTGCTGGTCAAGCAGCGCACGCAGCTGGTCAACATGGTCCGCGGCTTGCTCGCCGAGTTCGGGGTCGAGACACCGCGCGGGCTGCATCATGCCTTGGCACTGTCTTCGAAACTTGCGGAGGGAGAGGCAGCGGCGGTACCGGCGCTGGCTCAACGTGTCGTTGCAGCCTTGGCTCGCCAGATCGAGGCGCTTCAAGTGGAACTGATCGCGATCGAGAAGGAGATCCTTGCCTGGCACCGGTCGAGCGATGTCTCGCAGCGGCTGGCGACAATCCCCGGCATTGGCGTGATCTCGGCAACGGCACTTGCTGCCTCGGTTACCGGCCCGCAGCAGTTCCGCTCGGGCCGGGAGTTCGCCGCCTGGCTGGGGCTCACGCCGCTTCAGAACTCGAGCGGCGGCAAGGAGCGGATGGGCCGGATCTCGAAGATGGGCGACAAATATCTGCGCCGCCTGCTGGTGGTCGGCATGACATCGCTGGTCAGGCGGGCACGGGTCAATCCGGCTTGCGTGAATCCCCGCATCAATGACCTGCTCGCAAGGAAGCCGGTGCGGCTGGCAACTGTCGCCATGGCCAATCGCACAGCGCGGATCGTCTGGGCCATCATGGCGCGCGGCGAGACCTATCGACGGCCAAACCACCATCAACTTGGCCGCATGATCAGCTGAGGAGGAGGAACAACAGCTTCACGAGGTTGTGAGGACGATGTGATGTGATGGCAAACCGGTCAGACCGGGAGCTGGCTCAATCCGCCTAATGTCCGTGGCATCAAGCCAGCAAAACAGAATGGAACCCAGCTCGCGGATACCATCAGGGCCAGCGGTCGGTGACCGCACCAACAGGCCGGACACAAGACTGCACCCGACCAACGCCAAACATCAAATCGACACTTGCAATGCGGGAGCCATCCACACAGGACATTAGC
>JACDEB010000085.1 GCA_013816595.1 Sphingomonas sp.
GTCGGCATCGCGCAGGTAGGCACCGCGCAGGTTGGCACCGCTTGAATAGCCCCACTTCACCGCCAACCCGAGCTTCAGACTCGGCAGCGCATCCGGCGAGCAATCGACCTGCGCGGTGAATTGCACCTCGCCGGTAAAGCCGTTGAGCACGTCCACTTTTTGCAAGGCAGGCTTTTTCGCGGCGGGCTTGGTGGCAGGCATTGTCAGGCTCCATCCGGTTGATGAAGCCTGTTCGCACATGACGAACAGATGGTCAAGCCACTATTTTCGGGAAGTGCGAACGGCCTAGATGGCCTCGGCGTTTTCCTCCCCGTCGAGGCCGCGGCCACCCTCTACAATGCGGAGCGCATCCTGGCGGAATCGACGCAGCGCCATAGCCTGTTCGGGCCGCATTAGTAGTTCATGCTGCGCGATATTTAGGGCGGTGGCGGCCTCGTTAACGATCTTCGGCGAATAGTCCTGCACGCCTGTATATAACTGACTCGCCGTCGCTTTCGACCAGCCCGCGCGGACCACCATATCCTTTTGCCTCACGCCAAGGTGATCCATCCACTCGCGCAGAAACCAGTTGACCGGGCCTTTCGGGATTCCGCGTCTCGCCATGTTCCGGTTGTGCGAAAAGCCGTCGGCATAGTCGTTCCCGAATGTGCGAACGAAATCGCTTGCACTAGTGTTCGTCATGTGCGAACGACGGGAAATGGCAGACACATTCACCCCCCTCGCACACTGGCGCAAGGCGCGCGGTTGGACGCTCGACGAAGCGGCGGCTGCATTTGGTCTCAAGAGCAAGGGCTATCTCAGCGAAATCGAGCGCGGCGAGCGATGCTCTGTCGCTGCGGCCCTAGAAATTGAACGAGTCACTGACGGCGTGATCTGCGCTTCGACGCTCAATCCCGACGTGGCGCTGGTCGATAAGGCGCGCGCAGCATGACCACAATCTACGGCCTTCGGCGCACTGGCGACAGAGAGATCAGATACGTTGGGCGCTCCAATAGGCCGCTTGAGAATCGGCTGAAAAAGCACGTCCAGAATGCCGTTCGGATGTATCCGCCAAGGATTTCGGCCTGGATACGCGAAGCGAAAGATATTGAGATATTCCCGCTGACGGAGTGCCAGCCCGAAGACGCAACACGGCTTGAACGAGAAACCGTCGAACGCTGTCATGCGGACGGCAATCGGCTGACTAACTCGCATTTGCTCCCATCAGTATCGCACGTCGTTGCGCTGGCCCGCGCAGCATGAGCCGGAAGTTTACCCCCGCCGAAGAGGAGGCTCTCACTAATCTCAGGGAGATGCGGGCGGCGTTGGTCGCCTCGCACAAGAAACTTGGCGGCCCTGACTACGACCGCATCCTTGGGGCATTCACCCGCGACCGCTTGGCTCAAGAGGGGCCAGCGCCTGCTCCACATAATGAATCGCCGTCTGGAGCAAAAGGTGCGCCCCGTCATGGCTAAACTCAACACCGTAAGCCGACTCAAGGGTATTGCAGGCGCTCTCGCGAAGGCGGGTGAGACCGTCAGGGTCGAAGTAAAAAAGCTGGGCAACCAGTCCCCGAATGACAATCGCTTGCGCCCACTCCTTCGCCTCAAGCTGCGCGATCCGTTCCTCCACAATTTCTCTCCCGCTAGCGAGCCAACCAGCAGGATAGGCGGAGGCGGCGTGACAATCGCCCTCATCATCATCGTCCTGCTCACCCTCAGCATCATCGTGCTCGCATTCTTCCGTGCCGGTAGCATTGCCGACGAGCGCGACCGTGAGATGATCCGCAAGCATTTTGACGCGCTGGGAGACGACCCGCACGCGGTCGCGGTGCTTCGGGGTAAGAGCGTCCATCATGGCGACGGCTTCTAGTGGCCACCTCTCCGAACGTATTCCCTTTGGGCCAAGAAACCCTTCCCCGGTCCCTATTTGGTCGTCCGTCGAGCCGCACCTATCGGGCGGCGGTCGCTCAGATCGTGCGCGAGGTGAAGGCTCGCCACGGCATCAATGACGAGCGGTTCGCCGAGCTGGTCGGGTGCGACAAGGACACAATCCGCAACGCCGAGAATGAGGAAACGAACCTCAACGCGGTGACGCTGTTTAGCATCGCCTATGCTTTCGGCGAGGAAGCAATCGAGCCTGTCCGCGCCCTCTACCTTTGCGCGCCCGTCGAGGAGCCCACCATCGCTGATCGGTGCCGCCGCATTCGTGGCGAACTGGCCGCGATTGAGAAGGAGGCGGAGGAGTGATAGTTGACGCAGACTACGCCCGCGCTTGCTTGGATTATGATCCCGAGACGGGTGGCTTCCGCTGGAAGCGTAGGCCGAGACACCACTTCGCTTGCGCTAGAGGACATAACAGTTGGAACGCCCGCTTTGCTGGCAAGCCTTGTGCGAAGTTCAGGGCCGACCAAAGATATGTCCACATAAATCTCGGACGCTTTCTTTACAAAGCCCATCGGCTTGCATGGCTGATTGTTCACGGCGAATGGCCGGAAGAAATCGACCACATAAGCGGGGTAGGAACCGACAATCGGCTCACCAACCTTCGCAATGTCAACCACGCCGAAAATAGCCGGAACCGCCGACTGCGATCAGATAACTCTACAGGCGTCACCGGCGTTTACCGGCGATCGGCACGGCGTTGGTTCGCCTACATCGACCTCGACGGTCAGCGCGAGAACATCGGTTACTTCGACACGATTGAAGAAGCGGTAACCGCCCGTGCAGCGGCGGCCATCAAACACGGCTTTCACGAAAATCACGGCCTGACCGCCGCCGAGCGTGCGTTGAGAGCGCGTCAGCGTGCACTTGATCTGAATACGCCGGTCAAACGGGCAGAGGCAGCGTGATGAGCGCCGGAAGCTTCATCGCCGCCTGCATCCGCAAGACTCGCGTGCAACTCGAGGCCGCCAATATCGAGAGCGCCGCGCGTCAGCACGAAATTCCCGTCGAATGGGCGCGCTTCTACCTGCGCGACGAACTCAACCGCAATGATCGGAGGAAGTGATGAAGCAGACATATCTCAAAGTCCTTCGAGAGCTGATGAAAAAGCCGCGCGTCCCTCGTGCCGTCGCAGAGCGACATGGCGACATTGAGGATGCCATCGTCGAAGTTGGCGGGAAGCGTGGCAGTCACGGCCGTGGATAATCCCGCGTTAGCCCCACCGGAGCCAAAGGTGCGCTGGTGTAAACGAACCTCAAAGAAGGCGAGGAAGGCCCGCGCCCGCATTGGCAATGTTGCCATCCAGATGCGCGAACAGTGCAACATGGAGCCGTCACCCGTGCTTGAGCGGATGATGGGGGCGTGAGGGTGCTTGTGGCCTGCGAATTTTCGGGCGTCGTTCGTCGCGCATTCCGCGCTCGAGGCCATGATGCGCGTTCGTGCGACTTACTGCCAAGCGACGACGACAGCCCCTACCACATTCGAGGTAACGTTCTCGATGTAATTAGCTCTAGTTGGCCCAGGATCGATCTTATGATCGCCCACCCGCCTTGCACTCATCTTTCGGTCAGCGGCGCTCGGCACTTCGCAGCGAAACAAGCCAGTGGCGTCCAGGACGAGGCGCTGGCGTTTGTTCGGATGCTACTCGACGCGCCCATCCCAATGATCGCGCTGGAAAACCCGGTGAGCATCATCAGCTCGCGCATTCGCAAGCCCGATCAGATCATTCAACCCTGGCAGTTCGGCCACGGCGAAACCAAGGCAACGTGCCTGTGGCTCAAAGGACTGCCCAAGCTCGCCCCGACTAACATTGTTGAGGGCCGCGAGGCGCGCGTCCATCGGATGCCACCCGGCCCTAATCGCTGGAAGGAGCGCAGCCGCACATTCACCGGAATCGCCGAAGCAATGGCCGATCAATGGGGCCGCGCCATTATCGCAAGCGAGGCGGCATGACAGATGCCAACCGGATTCCAGGCGTTTCTGACCGCGATGATGTCCACCCCGGACGACGCGCTGGCAAAGGCGGACGCGGCAAAGCTGGCGGCGAAGTATCAAGTCCCTCGGGACTGGGCCGCAATGTCAATCAGAATGTGGCTGGGCAGGCCAAGATGAGCGAGCGCGAGATACAGCGGTTGATTATCAACTATCTGGCTGCGCTCGGCATCGACGCGGTCCACGTCCCGAACGGAACGCATCTGGCTGGTGACGGCAAGGCCCGCGCAATGCAGTCCAACGCGCTCAAGAAGGCCGGGGTGATGCCGGGCTTTGCGGACCTCATCGTTATAGACCGCCGCGTTCGCCGTGTCGGCTTTATCGAGGTCAAGGCGCGCAAAGGAACGATCAGCCTCGCGCAAGATGCTTTTGCCGATCTGGCAACCGGCGTGTGGTGCCTACCTTATGCCGTGGTGCGGTCGGTCGATGACACGGCAGCGGCGCTCGCGGAATGGGGCTGGCGGTGATGGCCGCGTTCAACCACATGACCCGTGCCGAGCAGCGGCTTGAGCAGCTTGAGGCAAAGCGCGAGCTAACCGACGCCGAGAGCGACGAACTGCGCCGGTCACTTCACGCGGTATATGTCCGCGACCATCGCCTGGCGGAACTGGAACTGCTCGGCATTATGCGGCGGGAACTCGCGGCAGCGCAGCGGGAGCATGGGCGGTGAGCAAAGCAGACACATGGATGCCCTTCTACGTTGGCGACTATCTATCCGCCACTGGACGGCTCACCACAGAGCAACACGGCGCATACCTGCTAATTTTGCTAGACTGCTGGAAGAACGGCCCGCCACCGAATGACGACGCAGTGCTCGCGGCGCTTGCCCGTATGTCATTGTCCGCATGGAAGAAAGCCAAGCCCGCACTGATCGGTTTCTTTGATGTAGCCAACGGCTTCTTTGTTCAGAAGCGCGTCGAGAAGGAGCGCGAAAGGGCTGCCAGCGTCACGGAAGAACGCAGCAAGGCCGGCAAGGTCGGGGCAGCTAAACGGTGGCAAAACGGCAGCCCCAAGAATGGCAAAGCGATAGCAAATGCCATCAATTTGCCATTGGCAAACGGCCAGCAAAACGATGCACCTTCACAGTCACAGTGTTCTAACGAACACATTGCATCCTCTAACGAGGATGTGTCGGTAGAACCGACTGCCCAGCCACTCACGAAACGTGAGGTGATAGATGCTTGGCAGGATCGAATGGTCCCTCAAGGCTTCCCCGCAATCCGCAAAATGACAGGACTGCGGGAGCGCCAACTCAGAGCCAGGCTTCGTGACAGCACCTTGGACGAATGGCTCCAGGCGATGGCGGCGCTTGAGCGCAGCGCATTCTGTCGCGGCGAGAACGACCGAGGCTGGAAAGCCGACTTCGACTTCCTGCTTCAACCTAAATCATTCGTGAAACTTTTGGAGGGTTCATATGACCACTAATCGCCTTGCTGTCGTTCCACATCTTGAACGTTCACCGACTGATCCGAAAGAATGTTGCGAGTGGGCAAATGCCCGCCTGTCACCAAAGGCCGTTGAGGCAGGACTTCACTGGGTAACTACCAGCGATCCCAAGAAGCCGATAGCCCTAGTGCCGATAATGCCGTCATATTCTCAACCCGCGAAAGGACCGGTCATGGATCGTCGCGGCCAACCGATGAGTCAGGATGATACCGACGAACTGAACTCCACGCTTGAGAAGCTGAACGCCACGGCCCGCTATCGGTCTGACGGCTCGCGCTACATGATCGACGCAAGTGGCTAAACGCTCAACCAAGACCAGCAAGGCCCGCATTCCCGAGGACGTGCGTATTGC
>JACDEB010000014.1 GCA_013816595.1 Sphingomonas sp.
CTCCTGCTTTCGCAGGAGCACTTCAGTGTTTCAACAATTCCTTCAATGTCTTGCCGAGTTCCGACGGGCTCGGGCTGACGGTAATCCCAGCGGCTTCCATCGCCGCGATCTTGCTTGCCGCGTCGCCTTTGCCGCCGGAAACGATGGCGCCGGCATGGCCCATCCGCCGGCCCGGCGGAGCAGTTCGACCGGCGATGAAACCGACGGTCGGTTTGTTACGCCCGCGCTTCGCTTCGTCGGCGAGGAATTGGGCGGCATCTTCTTCCGCGCTGCCGCCGATTTCGCCGATCATGACGATCGACTTGGTGGCCTCGTCGGCGAGGAACATCTCGAGCATGTCGATGAATTCGGTGCCCTTGACCGGATCGCCGCCGATGCCGACCGCTGTGGTCTGGCCAAGGCCTTCATTGCTGGTCTGGAACACCGCTTCATAGGTCAAGGTACCCGACCGCGAGACAATGCCGACGCTGCCCTTCTTGAAGATATTGCCGGGCATGATCCCGATCTTGCATTCGCCGGGGGTCAGAACGCCCGGGCAATTGGGACCGATCAGCCGCGACTTCGATCCGATCAGCGCGCGTTTGACCTTGACCATGTCGAGCACCGGAATGCCTTCGGTGATGCAAACGATCAGCGGCACTTGCGCATCGACCGCTTCAAGGATCGAATCCGCGGCGAACGGCGGCGGCACGTAGATCACGGATGCGTCGGCGCCGGTTGCTTCGAGCGCTTCCTTGACGGTATCGAACACCGGCAGTCCGATGTGGGTCGTCCCGCCCTTCCCCGGAGTCACCCCGCCAACCATCTTGGTGCCGTACGCAAGCGCCTGTTCGGTGTGGAAGGTGCCGGTATCGCCGGTCATCCCCTGGGTGATGACCTTGGTATTCTTGTCGACAAGGATGCTCATGCGAGGCTGCCGTCGATCGCCTTGCACGCGACCAGCAGTTCCTTGACCGCGTCGACGCTGACGGCGAAATTTTTTTGCGCTTCCTCGTCGAGGGTGATTTCGACGACGCGCTCGACCCCGCCGGCGCCGATCACGCATGGCACTCCGACGTAGAGATTATCGACGCCATATTGGCCGGTGAGGTTGGCGGCGCAGGGAAGGACGCGTTTCTTGTCCTTGAGGAAGCTCTCGGCCATCGCGATCGCGCTGGTGGCGGGGGCGTAGAAAGCGCTGCCGTTGCCGAGCAGTGCGACGATCTCGCCGCCGCCGCCGCGGGTGCGCTTGACGATCGCGTCGATCTTTTCTTGCGTCGACCAGCCCATTTTGATGAGGTCGGGGATGGGGATGCCCGCGACCGTGGAATAATCGACGATCGGAACCATCGTGTCGCCGTGGCCGCCGAGGACGAAGGCGGTGACGTCCTCGACGCTGACCTTGAATTCGTCGGCGAGGAAATGGCGGAAGCGCGCTGAATCGAGCACGCCGGCCATTCCGACCACCATCTTGTGCGGCAGACCGGAGAATTCGCGCAATGCCCAGACCATCGCATCGAGGGGATTGGTGATGCAGATGACGAACGCCTTGGGCGCGTGCTGCTTGATGCCAGCGCCGACCGCCTTCATCACCTTCAGATTGATGCCGAGCAGATCGTCGCGGCTCATGCCCGGCTTGCGCGCGATACCCGCAGTGACGATGCACACGTCGGCGTTCGCGATGTCGGCATAATCGTTCGAGCCCTTGAGCGTGACGTCGAAACCGTCGACCGGCGCCGCCTGCGAAATGTCGAGCGCCTTGCCCTGCGGCGTGCCCTCGGCAATGTCGAACAGGACGATGTCGCCCATTTCGCGCATTGCGGCGAGGTGAGCGAGGGTGCCGCCGATCATTCCGGCGCCGATCAGCGCGATCTTCTTGCGAGCCATTGGGCTGTTCGAACCTTTCTGTCTTGGTCGGCGGCAGATGGGGAGTCGCCGCCCGCGGAAGCGCGGCGCCCGCTTAGCCGCGCCGCCCCAACTGGGCAACCGGGCAGTTGAAACTTGCGCTTCCGCGGATCGTTACAGCCTCACGTTCGAAAAGGAGTGATCCCGCGGGCACGCGGTCGTTCGCTGACAACGGTCACCTCCGGTTCACCTCCAAGGGTATAGGAAAAGCATTATGAAACAAACACTTCTCATCGCGGGCGCAATGGCGCTCCTCGCCTCCGCACCGGCTTTGGCAAAGCCCGGCAACGGTCATGGATCGGGCAATGGCAAGGGCAGTAACTCTGGCCTGGTTCACGTTTCCGCTCATAGCCAAGGCAAGGTTCACGGCAAAGCCAATAAATCCCACGGCAAGGGTACGCTATATGGCTATGGCCAGGGCGGCTGCCCGCCGGGTCTCGCCCGCAAGAACAATGGCTGCTTGCCCCCCGGACAGTTCAAAAAGCTGTACAGCAATGGCCAGCGTTACCCGACAAATTACGGCAATCAATGGTCGTACAATCAGATCCCCCTCGATCTGCGCAGCCAGTATGATCTGAGCCGCAATTCGCGCTATTATTACGGCGATGGCTATCTCTATCAGGTCGATCCGCGGACCAGGCTCGTCCAGCAGGTCGTCAACGCGATCGTCCGATAAACCGGTCCATTCGGTTGGGAATTGAGGGTCGTCCGCATGCGGGCGGCCCTTTTCTTTGCGCTCCTCTCCATGCTAGCGGCAGGCCAGCAAAGGAGCATAAGTCTTGGCCGAGTTCACCCTCCCGAAGAACAGCAAGATCACCAGCGGCCGGAAGTGGCAGGCTGAACCGGGCAAGTCGCTCAAGCGCTTCAAGATCTACCGCTATGATCCCGAGAGCGGCGCCAACCCGCGCTACGACCATTACACCATCGATCTCGCCAAGACCGGCCCGATGGTGCTGGACGCGATCATTCGCATCAAGAATGACATCGACCCGACGTTGACCTTCCGCCGGTCGTGCCGCGAAGGCATTTGCGGGTCGTGCGCGATGAACATCAACGGCACCAACGGCCTCGCCTGCACCACCGCGATCGAGGATCTGAAGGGCGACATCCGGATTACCCCGCTGCCGGCGATGGCGGTGGTCAAGGATCTGGTCCCCGACCTGACCCACGCTTATGCCCAATATGCCTCGATCCAGCCGTGGCTGAAAACCGCCTCGCCGGTGCCATCGATGGAGCGGTTGCAAAGCCCCGCCGATCGCGCCAAGCTCGATGGCCTGTACGAATGCATATTATGCTTCTGCTGCTCGACCAGCTGCCCGAGCTATTGGTGGAACAGCGACCGCTTCCTTGGACCCGCGATCCTGCTCGCCGCCTATCGCTGGATCGTCGACAGCCGCGACGAAGCGACGGGCGAGCGCCTCAACGAGCTCGAAGACCCGTTCCGCCTGTACCGCTGCCACACGATCATGAACTGCGCCAATGTCTGCCCCAAGGGCCTCAACCCCGCCGAAGCCATCGCCAAGACCAAGCAATTGGTCGCGGAGCGCGCGGCTTGAGCGATGTTCCCGAGGATTTTTCCGCCACTTCCTCACCATCCGACGTTCCGGCCGGCGCCAAACCCGATCCCGACCATCCCGGCTGGTTCAGCTGGGGCGATTTCCCGCGCGGATCGTTCGCTGCGGCGACCGGCAAATTGCTGTTCAAGCCCGATGGATCCGGACGCGCCATCGTTCGCATGTTCCCTAACGAATCCCACATGAACATGGGCGGATCGCTCCACGGCGGCGCGGTGATGAGCTTCATCGACATGTCGATCTTCGCCGGCGGACTGTGCGCGGGGATGGAGCGAGCGCATTATGTGACGCTTGACCTGACCACCCATTTCATCGCCCGCGGCCAGCCGGGCGAGCCGCTCGACAGCCACGTCGAATTGATCAAGCAGACCCGCGGCCACGCCTTCCTGCAGGGCGTGGTCAAGCAAGGCGGCCTGCCGTTTTACAGCTTCACCGGCACGCTCAAACGGGTGTCGCGCGGCAATCCGTCGGAGCGATGAGCGGAGCGGTCGCCCGGGCCTATGCCGGGCTGGTCAGCGCGGGTGAATTGCGGCTCGACCCGGTGCAGGAAGCGGCGGCTAAGGCACTCGACCGGCTGGATGGCGCCAATCCGGGCTGGATCGCCCGGCTCACCGGAAAGCCCGACGACGGTCCGCACGGCGTCTATCTGTGGGGCGGGGTCGGGCGCGGCAAGACGATGCTGATGGATCTCGCCTTCGATCAACTCGCGATCACCCCCAAGCGCCGGGTCCATTTCAACGAATTCATGATCGAGACCCACGAGCGCCTGCGGGTCGCGCGCGAGGCCGAGGAGGGCGACCCGATCGAACCCGTCGCCGAGGCCATAGCGGCGGAAGCGCGCTTGCTCTGTTTCGACGAGATGCAGGTCAACAATCCCGCCGACGCGATGATCCTGTCGCGGCTGTTCACGCGGCTGCTTGGCGAAGGCGTCAAGATTGTCACCACCTCCAACCGCCCGCCCATCGACCTCTACAAGGACGGCCTCAACCGCGAATTGTTTGTTCCGTTCATCCAGTTGATCAAGCGCCAGATGCTGGTTGTGCCGGTCGACGGAGCGACCGATTACCGGCTTCAGCGGCTCCACGGGGTCGACGCCTGGCACGTCCCCAACGGCCCCGCGGCCAGCGCCGCACTCGCCCAGGCGTTCTTCCAGCTGACCGATTATCCGGTCGAAGATCGCGCCAAAGTGCCGTCCGAGGAACTCGATGTCGGTGGCGGCCGGACGCTCCACGTGCCCAAGAGCCTCAAGGGCGTCGCCGTCTTCTCGTTCAAGCGCCTGTGCGGCGAAGCCCGCGGCGCGCCGGATTACTTGGCGATCGCGCGGCGCTTTCACACCGTCATCATCGTTGGCATTCCGGTCATGGGACCCGACATGCGCAACGAGGCCAATCGCTTCGTCACGTTGATCGACGCGCTTTACGATCACCGAGTCAAATTGCTCGCCGCCGCGGATGCCGAACCCGCCGGACTCTATCCCACGGGCGACGGCCGCTTCGAATTCGACCGCACCATCAGCCGCCTCGAGGAAATGCGCAGCACGGATTATTTGGCGGAGGGACATGGCATAGCGGAGGTCGGGGCCGGGTGAGACTCTGATCCGGAAAAGCGAACCTGCGACGCTAGCGTCGCGCGCAGCGCTACCTGATCCCTCCAGGCAAGAAACAATGGCAAACGAGCTGTGTTGCGAGACCATCCAGGGAGACTCAAAATGCGTCTGACGATCACGATTGCGGCATTCGCTTTGAGCGCGTGCAATGCCACGAACGAGAAAGCCGCCGAACAAGCCGATCTGAACGGGAGCGCCGCCAGTTCGCCAAGTGCGAATGGTGCGATTGTCACCCCCATAATACGCACCCGGCGAACAATCTCGGATCAGCCGCTGAAACTGCCGCAGGGAGAAGCGGAGATGGTGTCCATCGCGGTCGACATTCCGGCGGGTGGAGCTCTGCCAATCCACAAGCACCCCTGGTCGAGGTTCTTTTATGTCGAGCGCGGAACGCTTCGAGTCGTCAATCATGAAACGGGTCAATCAAGGGATTTCAAGGCCGGGCAAGTTCAGGCCGAAGCCGTTGGACAGTGGCATGAAGGACAGGCAATTGGCCGTGACCCCGTCCGAGTGATTGTCATCGATCTGGTGCCGCCGGGCGCCAGCACCACGATCACGAAACCCAAGACCGCCGCTCCTTGAACCAAGCGTCAAGCGCGCCGCGGCAACAGGGGGGGGAAACCTAAATCGCCTGCGCCGCGGCGTTGGCGCTGGCCCAGGCCCATTGGAAATTATAGCCGCCGAGCCAGCCGGTGACATCGACCGCCTCGCCGATCGCATAGAGGCCGGGAACACGCCGCGCCGCCATCGTCTTGGATGACAGCTCGGCGGTGCTGATGCCGCCGATGGTCACCTCGGCCTTGGCGAAGCCCTCGCTGCCGTTGGGCATGAAGCGCCAGTCGCGCAGGCGGCCCTCGGCGGCGTCGAGCGAACGGTCGGGCACATTGGCGAGTTCGCCGGACACTCCCAACTGATCCGCGAGCGTCTCCGCCAGCCGATCGGGCAGGTGGCGCGAAAGCAAGCGGCAGAGCGTGGTTCGCGGTTCATCGCTCTTGGCCTGCCGCATCCATCCTCCGCCAAGATCGGGCAGGAAATCGACCGCGACCGCCTCGCCGTGGCGCCAATAGGATGACACTTGGAGAATCGCCGGGCCCGACAGGCCGCGATGGGTGAACAGGCCGGCTTCGCGGAAGACGCCGGTAGCCGCTCCCCTGCCCGCGCTTGCGACAATTTCGGCCGAGACCCCGGACAAGGTCGCGAACAATGCCTGCTTGCCGGCCAAGGTCAGCGGCACCAGCGCTGGACGCGGCTCGACGATCTTGAGCCCGAAACGCCGCGCCACGTCATAAGCGAAGCTCGTCGCGCCAAGCTTTGGTATCGACAGCCCGCCGGTGGCCAGGACCAAGGCTGGAGCGCGGGATGTGGACGCTCCGCTGCCGACCTCGAATTGGCCGTCGCGATGCTCGATGGTGGCGGGATATCCGAACGCCGTCTCGACCCCGCCCGCCGCGCATTCGTCGAGCAACATGGCGACGATCTGGCGCGACGATCCGTCGCAAAACAATTGGCCGAGAGTCTTTTCGTGCCAGGCGATGCCGTGGCGATCGACCAGAGCGATGAAGTCGGCGGGCGTGAAGCGGCCCAGCGCCGACTTGGCGAAGTGCGGGTTGGCCGACAGGAAATTGTCCGCGCTGGCGCCGATATTGGTGAAATTGCAGCGCCCACCGCCCGAAATGAGGATTTTGCGCCCGGGTTCGGGGCTGTGGTCGATCAGCAGCACCTTGCGTCCGCGTTGCCCGGCGAGCGCTGCGCACAACAGGCCCGCCGCGCCGGCGCCGATAATGATCGCGTCGAAAGTCCGGGCGGCGTTCATCAAGGGTCCCTAGCGCTTTGGGGCGAAATCGCGAATGGGCGCGTTTGGCAGAAAGCTGTGGCGCAGCGCGTTTGTCGCGGTCATTGAGTTCGAACCGAACGCTGGAGTTCTATCGATGAGCGCGACCGACACGAAGCATATGACTGCCGACGCTCTCAGCAAGGTGCCCGAAGTGACCTTGTGGTTCTGGATCGCGAAGATTTTCGCGACCACCCTGGGCGAGACCGGCGGCGACGCGGTCAGCATGAGCTGGCTTGGCGAAACCACCGCTCAGGCGGGACAGAATGGCCTCAACGGCTATCTCGTCGGCACCGCTTTGTTCGGGCTCGTTCTCGCGGTCCTGGTCGCGGTGCAAATGCGGGCGCGCGGCTATCATCCGACGCTATACTGGCTGACGATCATCGCCTCGACCACGGCCGGAACGACGCTTGCCGATTTCGCGACGCGATCGATGGGGATTGGCTACACCGGCGGGTCGGCGCTGCTGTTCGGGCTCGTGCTCGCCTCGCTTGCGACATGGAAGTCGGTCGAAGGCAAGATCAGCTCGAGCCACGTGGTCAGCGGCCGCGCCGAACTGTTTTACTGGATCACCATTACCTTTTCGCAGACCCTCGGCACCGCGCTCGGCGATTGGGCGGCGGACCCGGCAACGCTCGGCCTCGGCTATCTCGGCGGTGCGCGCCTGTTCGGCGGGCTGATTGCGCTGGTTGCAATGCTGTACTTCACCACCAGCATCAGCCGCACTGCCTTGTTCTGGGCAGCGTTCATTCTCACCCGGCCGCTCGGGGCAACGGTCGGCGATTTCCTCGACAAGCCGCTGGCCAAGGGCGGGCTGGCACTGTCGCGGCCACTGGCGACGCTGTTGCTGGCAGTCGCAATCCTGGTGATTGTCGCGCTGACTCCGCGCCGGCAGGTAGCGATTGACCCCAAGCGCTGACCTTCTAGCCTCCCCCGCTTCAGCCCCGGAGTCGAACCCATGCGCCTTGTTCTCGCCAGCCTGCTCAGTGTTGCCGCCACCGGCGCCATCGCCCAGACCGTCCCGCCGGTTACTTCGCCGCCGCCGGCAACGCTGACCGGGGCCAAGCCGCTCGATGCCAAGTGGGAAGCGGTGGCGCGCGAAATCTACAAGTTCGCGATGGAAACGCCGACCGTAAAGGGCCGAGGCGAGTTACCCAAACTCCAGAATTATCTGGCGGCCAAACTGAAGGCGGCGGGCTGGGCTGAGGCGGACCTCCACGTGCTTCCTTATGAATCGGTCCCGGGCAATGACACCGCTGCGCTGATCGCGCGCTGGCCCGCGGCCGGACCGCCCAAGGCCAAACCGCTGCTCATCCTTGCCCACATGGATGTTGTCGAGGCGCTGCCCGCCGACTGGACCACCGACCCGTTCAAGCTCATTGAAAAGGACGGTTATTTCTATGGACGTGGGACCGGCGACGACAAGGGCGGCGGAATTCCGGCTTTCGTCGCATTGATGAAATTGCGCGCCGAAGGTTTCAAGCCCGACCGCGACCTCGTCATCCTGTTCACCGGCGATGAGGAAACCCAGGGCAAGGGCGCCGAGCTTGGAGCGACCGAATGGCGCAAATGGACCGAGGCAGAGTTCGCGCTCAACGCCGATGCCGGCGGGTTCGGCTTTACCCGCGACGGAGCGCCGCTTGGGGCCGGGCTGCAAACCTCGGAAAAGACCTTTCAAAGCTATTATTTCCGCGCCCGTAACCCCGGTGGCCACAGCAGCCGGCCGCGCCCCGACAACGCCATTTACGACCTTGCCGACGCGCTGAAGAAGCTCCAGAACCACCGCTTCACACCGATGCTGACCGAAACCACGACCGCTTACTTCACCGCGCGGGCCAAGCAGGAAGGCGACAACCAGCTTGGCCGGGCAATGCGCGCCTGGCTGGCCGACCCCAATAACGGCGCCGCGGCCGACGCAATCGAGGGCGATCCGCTCGAGGTCGGACTGACCCGCACCCGCTGCGTCGCGACCATGCTTAAGGGTGGACACGCCGATAATGCGCTTCCGCAGCTGGCCGAAGCGACCGTCAATTGCCGGATCATGCCGGGGGTCGAACCCAAAGCTGTGGAAGCCGAACTCAAAGCCATGGTCGGCCCCAAAGTCGAAGTCGCACCGTTCGCCGATACCGGCCGCCCAACGCCAGCGTCACCGCTCCGGCCCGACGTGGTCGCGGCCTACACCAAAGCGGTCCACGCGCGCTTCCCGAACCAGCCGATCATCCCGCAAATGTCGACCGGCGCCACTGACGGGCTCGAATTCAGAGCCCGCGGAATCCCGGTCTATGGTGTCGACGGTCAATGGGGCGTCTTCCCCGACGACGAACGCGCCCACGGCAAGGACGAGCGCATCCCCGTCCAGTCGCTGTGGGACAATGTGCGGCACTGGGAATCGATGCTCCGCGACCTCGCGGGATGACCGTCATTGCGAGCGGAGCGAAGCAATCCAGTCTTCTTGGAAAGCGCTGGATTGCCGCGGCGCTGAGCGCCTCGCAATGACGATCAGATTTTCGCCGCCGCAAGCACTTCCGCCGCATGCCCCGGCACCTTCACCTTTCGCCACTCCTTGAGTACATGCCCGTCGGCGCCGATCAGGAAGGTTGAGCGCTCCATCCCCATATATTCGCGGCCGTACATGCTCTTTTGAACCCAAGTCCCGAAGGCGTCCGAAATCGCCCCGTCCTCATCGGCGATCAGCGGCACCTTGAGGGCATATTTGTCGATGAACTTGTCATGCTTATTCATCGGATCGCGTGACACTCCGACGACCGTCACGCCTGCGGCCTTGAAATCCTCCGCCATGGCTGTGAAGTCCTGTGCCTCGCGGGTGCAGCCCGAGGTATCGTCCTTGGGGTAGAAAAAGAGCACCAGTTTCGATTCTGGAGCGCCGATATCGACGGTGCTTCCGTCGCTTGCCTTAGCGCTTAGCGTCGGAGCCTTGCCGCCTTCACCGATCATCGCCTTGTCCTTTCACATCTTGCCACCGCTGAGCAATCCTGTGCCGCGCCATATCGATCGCCGCAACCAGCGATTGCCAGTCGTCGAAGCCGCACAGGCTCGCCACCAGCCCGCGCGAAAGTTCGGCCGGTTCCATCGGTCCCGGAGCGACCAGCCGGAGCACGACCAGGACCGCGCTCAACAGCCGCAAATCGGGATCGGCCTCGGCATCGATCAACCCCGCTTCGGCCAGTTCGGCAATGGCCACCTCGAGCCGCGGATCGAGGCCCTTGTGCCTGGTCAATTGAAGCGTGTGGACCGCGAATTCGAGGTCGACCAGTCCGCCGCTGCCAAGCTTTATGTCAAACGTGCCGGCAGGCGGTTTGTGCGCCGCCATGTCGGCCCGCATCTTCGCCGCCGCCGAGCGCACCTGCTTCGGATCCGACGGGGCCGTGAGGATCGCGCAAACCAGATCGCGCATCTTTTTGCGCGCCGCTGGCGATCCGGTCAGCGGCCGTGCCCGGCACAGCGCCATATGCTCCCACGTCCATGCTTCTTCGCGCTGGTAGGTTTCAAAGGCACTCACCGCGACCGCGAGCATGCCTTGGGCGCCTTGCGGGCGAAGGCGGGTATCGACATCGTAGAGCGGGCCGCTTGCGGTCGGGACTGCAAGCGCCGCCGAAACCCGGCTCGCCAGGCGATTGTAATAATCCGCCGCGGGCAGCGACTTGGCACCGGTCGAGGCGGCGCCGTCGGGCGCGTCGTAGAGATAGATGAGGTCGAGGTCGGAGGCATTGGTCAGCGCCCGACCGCCCAATCGCCCGAGCGCCAGAACGATCAGCTCGCCGCCCGCGACGCGACCGTGGGATGCCTTGAATTCGCGCGCGGTCAAAGCGGACAATGCGACGATGGTCCCTTCGGCAAGGTCGCTATAGCCTTCGGCAATGGTGATCGGATCGCGGTAGCCGGCGATCAGCTGAACGCCCAAAGCGAAGCGCCGTTCGCCGACCATCAACCGGATCCGCTCGAGCGCTTCGCCATAGGCCAGGCTCTTCGCCGCCGCCCCCAGATTGGCCGCGGTCGCTTGGGCGTCGGGCGGCTCGGCGAAGCTCGACTGGTCGATCAAACCGTCGAGCAGGCCCGGGCGGCGGCCGACTTGCTCGGCCAGCGCCGGGGCATGGGCCAGGATCAGTGCCAGCGTGCTCGCCAGCCGCGGCTGCGCCTCGAGCAATCGGAACAGGTTCACGCCGCTCGACATCTTGTCGACGATGTCGGCGAAGCGATTGAGCGCATGGCCCTGGTCGGGGCTATCGGCGATCGCGCGCAGAAGCGTCGGAAGCATCGCTTCGAACGCGGTTCGGGCCGCTGGCGAGCGCAGCGACCGCGCCCTGCCCGATCGCCAGTCGCCGATCAGCCGGACGGCCTGACCGACATCGGCAAAGCGCATTGCAGCGACTTCGCGGGCAAGGATATCGGGATCGTTCGACAGGATTTCGCCGGCTTCAGTGACCAGCCCGTCAAAGGCTTCGCCGACCGCTTCCTGGTGCGGCGCAATCCAGCCGAGGAAGGCGGCGCCGTCGCCAAAGCCCGACAGCGCCGCGAGATTATCGATCTCCGCTCGATTGACCGGCAGGCGATGTTCCTGCTTGTCCTCGACCATCTGGATGCGGTGCTCGGCGGTGCGCAGGACCCGGTAGCCGGCGCCGATCGCATCGGCGACTGCGGGCTCGAGCCGTCCGCCCTTCGCCAGTGCATCGAGCGCATCGAGAGTTGCCGGAGCACGCAGTTCGGGTTCGCGGCCGCCATGGATCAATTGCTGGACCTGGGTGAAGAATTCGGCCTCGCGGATTCCGCCGCGCCCGCGCTTCAGGTCGAAACCGGGGCCAAATTGCTGGCCTTGAGCGAAATGGTCGCGGATCCTCAGGCTGATCGAGCGGATTTCCTCGATCGCTCCGAAATCGAGCGCCCGGCGCCAGATGAACGGCCGGATTTCGCCGAGGAACCGATTGCCCAGCGCCCGATCCCCGGCGGCGGCGCGGGCGCGGATGAACGCCGCCCGCTCCCACGACAGCGCCTGGCTTTCGTAATAGGAAATCGCCGCGTCGACGGGGAGGACGATCGGCGTCACTTCGGGTGACGGGCGAAGGCGCAAATCGACCCGCGCGACATAGCCGTCCTCGGTCCGTTGCTGGAGCAGTTCGACCAGCCGCCGGCCAACCCGAACCGCGGCTTCGCCCGGATCGTCGCGGTCGCGCCGCGCAAGGACCGCCGGGTCGAACAATAATTGTAGATCGACGTCGGACGAATAATTGAGCTCGCGGCTGCCCAATTTGCCCAAGGCGATGACCGCGAAACCGTCGGTGGTCGCGCCGGGCAGCCGCTCGTCGATCGCCAGCGCCAATGCGCGATCGATCGCCTGGTCGGCAAAGTCGCTGAGGACCGCCGTCACCCGCTCAAGCGGCAACTCTTCGCTAAGGTCGCCGAGCGCCACCGCAAGCGCGAGCGCGTGTCGCTGTCGGCGCAAGGCGACTGCAACCGGTTCGCCGCCGTCCGCGAGCGCAGCGGCAATCGCCGCTTCCGCCCCCTTGGCGACGAAAATGGCTCCAATCTGGTCGAATTTCTTCAATGCCTGAGCGAGGAACGGGCTATGCTTCGTAGCGCGTTCGACACTTTGTGCCCGTCGCGCTGTCGGCGAAATTTGCTGTGGCTCGCGCATCAGCGGCTCATGTTGGGGAGCGGCGAATTTTTCAAGCAACTTCCGGGCCGGTCGATGCGTTAGGAATCATGATGTACGACGAACATTCTTCTGAACCGGGCGAAATTCCGTCGCTTGATCGCGAGATCATCCGAGTCGATTTCCCGCTTGCCAATGCCGGAATTGCGGCCGCGCTCCGGCGTGCCTTCCAGGCCGCTGCCGATGAGCCGACCGACCGCGATTTCGAATCCTTGCTGCGCCGCCTCAACTAAACCGGCTGTACAGACTACCTAGGCTGGTGATCGCGGCTTAATTCTTCGACTTGCCCCATGATCGTTTGAAGCGCCGATTTGTTCGGGTCGGTCTTGTGCAGTCGCCGTGACGGCAAATCCCCGCCCGAGAGCAATTGTTCGAGCGCCACCCGGCCGCGCGCCACGCGGCTTTTGATCGTGCCGACGGCGCAATCGCAAATCGCCGCCGCTTCTTCATAGGCAAATCCGCCCGCACCAACGAGGATCAGCGCCTCGCGCTGCGGCTGCGGCAAATGCATGAGCGCGCGCTGCATATCCGATAATTCGATATGGCGGTCTTGGCTGGCGGGCGCGGAAAGGATTTTCGCGGCGGTGATCTCGTCCCATTCACCCTTAAAGCGGGCGCGGCGCATCTGGCTGAGGAACAGGTTTCTAAGGATAATAAAGGTCCAGGCGCGCATGTTGGTCCCGGCCTGGAACCGCAATCGCGCGGCCCACGCCTTGAGCAGCGTTTCCTGAACCAGATCGTCGGCCAGGTCGCGGCTTCCCGATAACGACCGGCCAAAGGCGCGCAGATGCGGAATTACCGCCGCCAGCTGTTCCTTGAATTCAGGATCGGACAGCGGGACGTGTTCAACCGGTTCAATCTCGGCTTCGTCGTCGTTTTCCAGCTCGTCAGCCAAATTGAAGATCCACCCCTGACACTTGACACACGCCATTACGCGTCACGCTTTGATCGCGCATGAACGGCAATAGGATTGAAACCTAGTGGCTTAGGCCCTGGTTACCAAGATGATGATGATAAATAAAATCACCACCAGCGCTGTACCGATGCCCAGAACATAGCGCGCGACCCCCGGGGTCGACCCCGCCCGAGCCTCGGTCGTGGTCTCGTGAATCTGCTTTTCGTTCTGATTCTGTTCGGTCATGTCATTTTCGCTGCGAAACGTGTTGTTCGGTCGGCCAACGCGGCTGAAGATGACCTGTTCCGCCTCGATTAGCCGGCCGGAACCGTCGCAGCGTCAAAAAACAGGGCCTGGGCAATAGCCGCTTTGACGGTCGAGCGCTGGAACGGCTTGGTGATCAGGAACGTCGGCTCGGGCCGGGTGCCGGTCAACAAACGCTCGGGGAAGGCGGTGATGAAGATCACCGGCACTGAAAATTCCGCGAGGATGTCCTTAACCGCGTCGATCCCGCTAGAATCGTCAGCCAGCTGGATATCGGCGAGGACCAGTCCCGGCGGGCTCTGGCGGGCTTGCGCGACCGCTTCGTCGCGAGTCACCGCAACGCCGGTAACATTATGGCCGAGATCGCGGACGATGGTTTCGATATCCATGGCGATGATCGGTTCGTCTTCAATGATCAGCACGTCGGCATGGGTCTGGCGTTCGATTTCCTCAAGCGCTTCGGCAACCAGCGATTCCACATCCTGCGGACTCGCGCTGATAAGATAGGCAGTGTCGTCGGACGAAAAGCCCTCGAGCGAGGTCAGAAGCAAAGCTTGGCGCGACAATGGCGTGATTCGCGACAGGCGCGCATGGGCGATGTTTTCGGCACCGATCGCGCCACTGCCAGGCTCCTCGCCTTCTTCGATATTGGCTGTCGACCAGATGGCATGAAACGTCTTGTAGAGGCCAAGGCGGGCATCGACGTCGCGCGGGAATTCGTCGGGCTGGGCGACAATCGCCTCGAGCGTTGCACGAACGAATGCATCGCCATGGGTCTGGCTGCCGGTCAAAGCGCGCGCGTAGCGACGCAAGAAAGGCAGATGCGGGGCTAGTTCCTGGCCAAGCGACATAAGGGAAAGGACTCCGTGGATGACGATTTGAGCTGTCTTTGACGGGCGGCTTAGTCCCTTGCAACCCCAAGCGCCAAACTGTTGCCTGGATTCAACCGTCGCCAACTTAATCGATTGTCAGTGGAACAAAGCTGTGCCCCTTTGGTTTCCTCGCTGGACCAGCTCCGGCCCACGGGGTCGGACTGCGAAGTCATAACACGCGCCTCACGGATGTTGTTTAGCCATGTGAACGGCCGTTGCGCGCCAAGGAAGTTTGAGTATGACGCGCGTTCTTTTCGGGACTGGGGGACGAGAGGTTGAGTGCCAAAAAGCAAAGCAAGTCCGACAAAGAGGGCGCCGCCACTCCGCCGCCACCACCGCCGCCCATGGACAGGAATAAAAAAGGACGCAGCAGCGATCTCGGTCGTGCGTTGCGCACGGTCTATGACGACACGCTGCGCGAATCGGTTCCCGACGAGTTCACGGATCTTCTCGGCAAGCTCGACTGAGTTTCGCGATCGAACAGCGCCGTGAGCGTCGCCAGCCGTTTTGAAGGTCTGCCGACCGCTGCCAAGCTGCTGATCATTCTGTCGCTGGTGATGCTGCCGATCGGCATTGTCCTAACGGCGCTCGGGTCGGCCGGGATCAATGAAGCCAAAACGGCACAGCGCGATCGCGCCAATGACCAGGGCAGGCTGACCGCAAAGGCGATCGAAAGTCTGCTCGCGCGCAACGCGCTTGCGCTTCGCGTCGCCGCCAACGGAGCGATGGTCAACGGCACCGCCCAGGCGTGCGAGGAAGCGCGGCAATCGCTGTCGATTGCACCCGCATTGGCACAGAATTTCGAGCTTGATACCGTCGAGGGAATGAAAATCTGTTCGGTCGGAACACCGATCGACACCGGTCGAATGCCACTGGTCGCCCCCGGTGACGTCAAGGTTGCGATTGCTCCCGACGCCCATGCCGTCGCCATCCGCATGGGCGTAATCGGCGGGATGGCGACGGGTGTCGTGCCGATCGAAGAGATCAAGGCGGCGGCTCGTGAAGCCGGAACGACGTTCGATTCGCTGTCGATTAGTGGTCAGGGCACCAGCGAGCCGCTGGCGATCCAGGCCGCTCCCATTGGGCGGAGGCTTTACTATAGCGAATGGCCGCTTGGTACGCGCCAGGTCATCGCCCGGGTTGGCACGCGCGATTCCACCCTTGCGGTTCCCGAGCGCCTGCTTCTTCTGCTGCCGTTGTTGATGTGGATCGCGGCGGCATTGATCACCTGGCTCCTTGTCACCCGACTGCTCATTCGACCGCTGCGCCGGCTGGAGCGGGCGATCAGCGATTTCCGGCCCGGCGAGACCGAGCTCGACCTTCCGGATCGGCTTGGTCCTTCGGCCGAAATCCAGCAATTGCGCGAGAGTTTCGGCCGGGCGATCTCGCGCATCGACGATAGCGACCGCGAAATGACCAATGCGCTTGAAGGTCAGCGGCGGCTGGTTCGTGAAGTCCACCACCGCGTGAAGAACAACCTCCAGGTCGTTGCCTCGCTGCTCAACATCCACGGCCGCAATGCCGAATCCGTCGAAGCGCGCTCCGCCTATCTGGCGATCGGCCGCCGGGTCGGGGCGCTGTCGGTGGTCCACCGCAACCACTTCGCGGAGATGGAAGAGAATCGCGGCATCGCCCTTCGCCCATTATTGTCCGAGCTTGCCGCCGAACTGCGCTCAAGCGCGCCTGACAATGCCCGCGCACTGGTCATCGAGCTCGACGTCGATACCGTTCACACCACCCAGGATGTGGCGGTCGCGATCGCCTTCCTGGTAACTGAAATCGTCGAATATGCGATGCTTCATTGCCCGGGCGAGTCGGTTGAAATCTCGCTTCGAAGGACCAGCGAACTGACTGCTCGATTGTCGCTTGGCAACCAGGCCCTCAATCCGGCCGAGGACGGCGAAAAGGAAAAGGTCCAGTTCGAGCGAATCGTCGCTGGTCTGGCCAAGCAATTGCGCTCGACCCTGGAGCGGAAATTAGGACGCTACAGCGTCGAGCTGCCGATTTTTCCGCCAAAATAACCGCGGATTTTCGCGGTCGTTTCGGTCCTGGCAAAAAAACTTCCGATTGCTTGGAACCGGGTTCGACGTTGCGACGTTTTACTATTCGGATAGCGAATTTATGCCCCCCCGCTCTCGCTATCCGACAATATGGGCCCGGAACCGCTACCCTCCCCCCCGGTAGCGCTTCCGGGCCCCTCATTTTTTCAGACCTCTGAATCTTTGCTCTTCGGCGCTGCTCGAGCCGCGCGCCAATGGGTCAGGCGGATCGCCAATATGGCGAATTCGTAGAGCGAATAGAGCGGCACCAATAGCAGCAGCATCGAGACCGCGTCGGGCGGGGTCAGAACCGCCGCCACCCCAGCGCATGCGACAATCGCGTAGCGCCGCGAGCTGGTCAGCTGGGCCAGGCTGACGATGTTCGCGCGCTCGAGGATCATCAGCAGTACCGGAGACAGGAACGCGACTCCAAAGCCGAACAGGAAGCGGGTGACGAAATTGAGGTAATTGCCAATCGCCGGGAGCGCTTCCTGGGTGACTCCGCCGATATTTCCTTCGAAGCCGAGCAGGAATTTGAGCGCCCACGGCATGGCGACATAATAAGCGAACGCCGCGCCGCCGCCAAAAAAGAACGGAGTTATCAGCAAAAACGGCAGAAACGCCTTCTTTTCCTTCACATACAGGCCCGGCGCGACGAACCTCCACAATTGCGTCGCGAACACCGGGAAGGCGAGCATCAGCGCCGCGAAGAACGCCACTTTGACCTCGACGAAAAAGGCTTCGAAGATGTCGGTGTAGATCAGCTTGCCCTGCCCCGCGGCGAGCAATGGCTGGACCAGAACGGCAAAAATCGGCCTGGCGAAGTACAGGCAGATAAAGAATCCCGAGAGCAAGGTCGCGACTACCCACAACAGGCGCCGGCGAAGCTCGATCAGATGGTCGAGCAGCGGGGCCTTGCTGTCATCAGGATCGGTCACGGCAGCGGCCGCTCGCTCGGCGGCGTGGGATCGTCGTCATCGACCGCCAGGCCAGCGCCCGGTGACGCCACTTGCGGTTCGGATGGCGCCGCTGCCGCTTCAGTCGGCGGCAATTCGCCCGCCGGCGGCGGATCGGGGTAATGCGCGTCCGGCGGATGGGCGGACATGATCCGCTGATTATCCTCGCGCCACTTGCGCTCCATTTCCTCGAGTTCGGCCTCGCGCATCACATTTTCGATGCCGGAGGTGAAATGACGCGCGTAGCCGCGCACCTTGCCGACCCAGCGGCCGATCTTGAGCATGACGTTCGGCAGGTCCTTGGGCCCGATGAACAACAGGGCCAGCACTGCAACGATCAGCAGTTCGGTGGAATCGACGCCGAACATCGGCGCTATGCCCGGCCGCGACTACAGCGGTTTGTCGTCGGCTGGCGGGATCGGCGGCGGGGTTACCGGCTCGACCGGCCGCGCGGTAACGTCGATCGGTTGCGACGGCGGCGGGGTCTGCTGCGGCGGTAGGCTTTTGGTCTTTTCATCCTCGTCGGACAGGCCCTGCTTGAAGCTTTTCAGCCCCTTGGCGACGTCGCCCATCATGTTTGAAAAGCGACTGCCGCCGAACAGCAGCAACAGCAATACGGCGAGGATAATCCAATGAATCAGGCTGAAACCGCCCATCGACTTGCACTCCGCGAATAAAAGGCTCGAAGCCCCTCTTAGTCTTCCTCGGTCTCGCTTTCCAGTTGCAGCTGTCCGAGCGATTCCAATACGCTTTCGTCGAGCGGATCGAGGAGCCCCGCAGCCCTCAGATCATCGATTCCAGGCAGATCGCGGCGCGATCCAAGCCCGAAGTGGGTCAGGAAGTCCTGGGTCGAGGCATAAAGCAATGGCCGCCCCGGCCCTTCGCGCCGTCCGGCGGGGCGGACCCAGCCGGCGTCCATCAGCACGTCGAGCGTGCCCTTGGAAATCTGCACCCCGCGAATCGCCTCGATCTCGGCCCTGCTCACCGGCTCGTGATAAGCGATGATTGCCAGCGTTTCGGTCGCCGCGCGCGACAATCGCCGGCTTTCCTCGCGGGTCCGGCGAAGCAAATGGGCGAGATCGGGAGCGGTCTGGAAATGCCAGCGGCCGCCGCGCTCGACGATTTCAATCCCGCGCCCGGCATAGGTTTCGGCAAGCGCGGCAAGCGCGCTGCCGACATCGCCCTCCCCGACATGCTCGGCGATATCACCCGCCGTCAGCGGCTCGGCGGACGCGAACAACGTCGCCTCGACCGCCCGGGTGAATTCATCGCTCACGCTGCGCTCCGCAACATCAATGCTCCGAACGCATCCTCCTGAGCCATTTCGATCCGGCCCTGACGCGCCAGTTCGAGCATCGCGACGAAGCTCGAGGCCAAGGCCGAGCGGCGATATTGCGCGTCCTGGCTCGACGGTAGGAAACTCTCCAGCCGAGTCCAGTCGAGCGCCGAGCCGATCATCCGGCTGACCCGCTCGATCGCCTCATCGAGCGTCATGACCGCCCGCGCATGAACCACGTGCATCGCCGGAGCGGTCCGCGCCTTGACCGCGCCATAAGCCGCGAACAAATCGAAATCGCGTACTTGCCAATGCGACTTGCGAATTTGCCGGAGCCCCTCGGGAGCCCCGCGAACGAAGACGTCGCGGCCAATCCGGTCCCGCCCAAGCAGCCGCGCACCGGCCTCGCGCATTGCGTCCAGCCGAAGCAACCGCATCTGCAGGCGCAGCGCGATCTCCTCGGGGCTTGGGTCGGCCTCCGGATCCTTGGGTAGCAGCAGGCACGATTTGAGGTACGCCAGCCACGCCGCCATGACGAGATAATCGGCGGCGATCTCCAACTTGAGCGCCCGCGCCTGTGCAAGATAAGCGAGATATTGTTCGACCAGCTCGAGGATCGAGATTTGCGTCAGATCGACCTTTTGCGACCGCGCCAGGTTGAGCAGCAGGTCGAGCGGCCCTTCCCACCCATCGAGGTTGAGGTTGAGCTCGTCCGACTGGCGCAGCGGCCGTTCCTCGAAATCGGAGTCGAAATCCATCGCCTCAGCCTAGGCCAGCGCCAGCAACTCGTCACGCTTGGCGATCGCCTCGGCAAAGTCGATCCCGTCCGCCTCGGGGTTGACGTTGGCCATCGCCCGGGCGCGACGCTCGGCGCCCTTGGGGGTCATCGCCGGGACCGCCTTTGCGACCGCGACCATCTCCTCCATCTTGCCCGAACAATGGAGCGCGACATCGCAGCCAGCGGCGACCACCCCCGCCGCCCGCTCGCCGAAATCGCCCTGAAGCGCTTCCATGCCCAGATCGTCGCTCATCAGCCAGCCATCGAACCCGATTCGGCCGCGAATGATATCGCTTATTACCGTCGGCGACAGGCTCGCGGGGCGCTGGTCGTCCCACGCGGTGTAGACGACATGCGCGGTCATCCCCATCGGGGCCCAATTGAGGCACTCGAACGGTTCGAGGTCGATTTCCAGTTCGTCCGCGCTGGCGCTGACCACCGGCAGTTCCTTGTGGCTGTCGACCAGCGCCCGGCCATGGCCCGGCATGTGCTTGACCACACCGACCACCCCCGCCGAGCCAAGCCCATCGAGCACTGCTCGCCCCAGCGCCGCAACCTGCATCGGCTCCTCGCCCAGCGCGCGGTCGCCGATGATGTCGGTCGCTCCGGGCTGGCGGACATCGAGCAATGGCAGGCAATCGACATTGACCCCGACCTGCCACAGCATCAGGCCCAATGCTCGGGCGTTCGAACGCACCGCCTCGATCGCGGAGGATGGCGCCGCGCGGTAGAGCAAGGCAAACCGCTCAGCCGCCGGGAAGTGGGGCCATTCGGGCATCCGCATGCGCGCTACCCGGCCGCCTTCCTGGTCGATCAGGATCGGCAAATCGTCGCGCCCGGTCAGATCGCGAAGCCCATCGGTCAGCGCCAGCACCTGCGCCGGATCGCTACAATTGCGCCGGAACAGGATGTAGCCCGCGGGGTCGGCTTCGCGGAAAAAATCGCGCTCCGAAGCGCTCATCGTCATGCCTTCAAGGCCGTAAATCGCTGCCTGCATCGTTCCTGCCTTATTGCGCGACGAAGCAACTTTCGCCCGCCGCCTTCAATGCCTGGCACGCGGCCTTGGCGTCGGCCGGCGAAGCGGCCGAAGCGCGCAACCGGATTCCCCCCGAAAATAGGACGACCATCTTGGTCATCGCAGCGACCGACGGGAAGCGGCTGCTCAGCGCGGTCCAGGCGCGTTCGGCCTGCGCCTGATTCTGGAATGCGCCGAGCTGGACGACGCTGCCACTGCCACCGCGCGCAGGGGCTGCGGGCCCGGGCGCTGCGACCGGCGGAATCGCCGCTTTGGGGTCAACCGGCGCCGTGGGCAGCGGCTTGGGCGGTGCCTGGACCGGCGTCTCGGGGACTTTGCTGAGGTCGAGTTGGGCGTCGGGATCTTGACCCGCACTGGTCTCAAACGCGGTTTCGCTGTCGCCCGCGACATCGAGCCCGCCGGGATCGGTCGGCTTGATCTTATAGGGTCCCGCAGGCGCCTTGATCAGCTCGGGCGGGCCATCGCCAACCGCTTCGCGCCGGCCAAGCCAGAAAAAGGTCGCTGCGACGATCAATGCGGCCGCGATCACCACCAGCAAGGCAATGAACATCTTGCGCGCCGACAGACCGCGCGGCTCGTCTTCGTCGTCGACCGCTTGCAGCCACGGCAACTGGCCATCGTCATAACCCGTCCGCCGATCGCTCACTTCACTGACCTCGCGGATTGGCTCAGGCCGAGGACGATGCAGCTTTGGCCGATAACCCGCATTCGTTGGCACAACACTTCGGAATGCGCCTGCGATGTCGTGCCCATCTGGAGCCGGTAATAGGTCCGGCCATTGCGCAGCGACCGGACCGGAACGACCACCGTTCTGATCCGCGACATACCGGGATAAATGCCCATGACCTTGCGCCAGCCGGTCTTGGCCTGGGCGGCCGATTCGAATGTGCCGATACGCACCATCCGCCCCAATGCGCCGGTACTTTTGCGCGCCGGCCAATATTCAACCCGGCTCGAGCCGTTCACTGCTTTTTTTGGCGGAGCCGGCGCGGTTGCTTTCGCCGCTGCCGGTCGCCGGGTTACCGCCCGGCCATGGCGCACCGTCGGTGGCGCTGGCCGCGCCACCGGTGCGGTGGGCGCTACAGTCACTTCGGATATCGCTGACGGCTGTTCCGCCACATCCGGCACCTGCGGC
Organism: Sphingomonas sp.; assembly: GCA_013816595.1. Taxonomy (GTDB): domain Bacteria; phylum Pseudomonadota; class Alphaproteobacteria; order Sphingomonadales; family Sphingomonadaceae; genus Sphingomicrobium. The sequence goes on from JACDEB010000014.1 coordinate 21,815, forward strand.
TCGGGCAGGGTCGCGGTCGTCGCCGGGGGCCGAGTGGCTGACTGTTCGGCCGCCGGTGCCCCGAAATCGAATTGCTTGACCGAGCGCGACCCCAGCCAGAACGAGATTCCGGCAACCAGCAGCAGCGCCGGAATCGACCAGCGCCACAGGCCGGGCAAGGCGCTACGGGCCGCTTTGGGCGGCTCATCCTGGAGCCACGGCAGCCGGTCGATTGCAGCCACCGCGCGACTGTCGCTCATGGTCAGCGCATCTCCTCGGTCGCGGTCACTCCCATCAGGCCGAGACCGCTTCGGATAACCTGCCCGATGCCGAGCGCCAATTCCAGCCGAGCGCGAGAAAGTTGGGGATTGTTTTCAACGAGGAAGCGCCGCCCGGGGTCGTCATTGCCCTGGTTCCACAAGGAATGGAATTCGGCCGCCAAATCGTGGAGGTAGAAGGCGAGGCGGTGCGGCTCATGGGCGATTGCAGCGCTTTCGACGACGCGCGGATATTGGGCCGCGAACCGGACCAGCGCCAGTTCCTCACCATCAAGAAGCGACAAATCGGCCTTGCTCGACAGATCGACCCCGGCATCGCCCGATTTGCGTTTCAGCGATCCGATCCGCGCATGGGCATATTGGACGTAGAACACCGGATTGTCCTTCGACGCCTCGACCACCTTGGAAAAGTCGAAATCGAGCATCGAATCGGTGCGCTTGGTCAGCATGATGAACCGCACCACGTCCTTGCCGACTTCTTCGACCACTTCCGCGAGCGTGATGAAATCGCCGGAGCGCTTGCTCATCTTGATCGGCTCGCCATAGCGGAACAGCCGCACCATCTGGACCAGTTTGACGTCGAGATCGACGCGCCCGTCGGACAGCGCGGTGACCGCCGCCTGGACGCGCTTGACGGTTCCCGCGTGATCCGCGCCCCAGATGTTGACCAGATGGTCGGCGGCCCGCGCTTTCTGGAAATGATAAGCGGCATCGGACCCGAAATAGGTCCAGCTGCCATCCGATTTCTTCATCGGCCGGTCCTGATCGTCGCCGAACCTGGTCGATCGGAACAAGGTCAGCTCGACCGGCTCCCATTCGTCATGCGCGTCGAGGCTCTTGGGCCGCTCCAGCGCGCCTTCGTAGACCAGACCCTTGTCGCGCAGCACCTTCAGCCCGGTCTCGACCGCACCTGTGCGCTGGAGCTCGGCTTCAGACGAAAACAGATCGTGGTGTATCCCGAGCAGGCCGAGGTCGTGGCGGATGAGGTCGAGCATCGCTGCGATCGCCCGCTCGCGGAACGGCTCCAGCCACTCGTCTTCCGGAGCGGCGGCATAGCGATTGGCATATTCGGCGGCGAGCAATTCCCCGACCGGCACCAGATAATCGCCCGGATACATGCCGTCTGGAATGTCGCCAATATCTTCGCCCAGCGCTTCGCGATAGCGCAGGTGGACCGAGCGGGCGAGCGTATCGACCTGCGCCCCGGCGTCGTTGACATAATATTCCTTGGTGACTCGAAAGCCCGCGGCCTCAAGCAGCCGCGCCAGGCTGTCGCCGACCACCGCCCCGCGGCAATGGCCCATGTGCAGCGGCCCGGTCGGATTGGCCGAAACATATTCGACATTGACCCGCTCGTTGTTGCCGATGGTCGACAGGCCGTAGGCGTCACCCTTGGCCAGAATGATGCGCAATTCGTCGCGCAGGGCATCGGCGGTCAGCCGGATGTTGATGAAGCCGGGGCCCGCGACTTCGACCGCGGTGATGGTCGGGATCGCTTCAAGCTTGGGCTTGATCAGCTCGGCCAGCGCGCGCGGGTTGGTTCCCGCCGCCTTGGCCAGGACCATCGCCGCATTGGTCGCAAGATCGCCGTGCGCGGGATCGCGCGGCGGCTCGACCGTCACGTTCCTGCGCTCAAGGCCAGCCGGCAATTCGCCGTCTTCGACCAGGGCATCGAGCACTTCGTCGAGAAGCGCTGCATATTGGGCGTAAAGGCTCAAATTTCGTCCACCAATGAGGAGCCGTCGCCTCTAGCGCAGGGACAAGCGAAGGTCACGTGCCGCTTCCCGGGTCCAGCGACCGGTGTTAGCTTGGCCGGCGAGACACTGAGGCAGGGGGTAAATTTGGGGGCGAACGTCATTGGCAAAGGCGATGGCGCAAGCCCGATGGTCGAGGCCAAGCCCGGCGGCTTGACCCGGTCCGGCGCAGTCCGGATCGACGCCATTGACATGATGCGCGGGCTGGTCGTCGTCATCATGGTGCTCGACCATGTGCGCGATTTCTTTCACTTAAATCCGGGCATCGACCCGACCGATCCGTTGCGGTCGTACCCCGCACTTTACCTCACCCGCTGGGTCACACATTTGTGCGCTCCGACCTTCGTTTTCCTCGCCGGGGTTTCGATCCTGTTCCAGAAAACCAATGGCAAGGATCCGGCGCATCTCAGCCGCTTCCTTCTGACCCGCGGTCTGTGGCTGCTGTTCCTCGAGGCGACAGTGGTCACCTTCGGTTTCAATTTCGGCGAGCCGTTCGTATTCCTGCAGGTGATCTGGGCGATCGGCATGGGCATGATCTTCATGGCCGCGCTGGCCCACCTTTAGCCGCGTATAGTGCTTGGGATTGGAATCGCGATCCTCGCGCTTTATCCCTTCGTCGTCCCGCTGGTCGGAGGCGCGACCGGGGTCGCACGCGTGGTCGCCTTGCTGGCGCTGGGGATCGGGGCGGTGCCCGGCACTCCGATCTTCCTCGCTTACGCAGCGATTCCGTGGCTCGGAGTGATGTGCCTTGGCTTCGGGCTTGGCCCAATGTTCCAATTACCGCCCGAACAGCGCGGCCGGCGTATCGCGCTGATTGCCGCTGCAATGCTGGCACTGTTCGCGGTGGTTCGGACGCTCAACGGCTATGGCAATCCGCAGTCGTGGCACGGCAATCCCGATTTGACCCGCGAAGCGATGGAATATTTCAACGTCGTCAAATATCCTCCAAGCCCCGATTATGTGCTTGCGACATTGGGCTGCTCGCTGCTGATCTTCCTCGGCATCGGCCACCTGCGCGGCACCATCGCCCGGGTCCTGCTGGATTTTGGCCGGACCCCTTTATTCACCTACGTCTGCCACATCTACATCGCCCACGGCCTGATGCTCGCCGTCGCCGCGGCAATGGGCAAACCGCAGGTCGCAATCGGGGTGTTCCAGCGCCTGTTCAGCGCTGCGCCGCCCGAGCCATGGGGTTTCTCGCTCGGCGTGACCTTCGCCATCTGGGCGCTGGTCATCGCGATTCTGATCCCGCTCGCCCATTGGTTTGCGGGCGTCAAACACCGCCGCCGCGACTGGTGGCTGTCCTACCTTTAGGCCGCTGCGCGGATGCTGATTGCCCGGCGCTTGCGGCCCTCGACGGTCCCAAGCGTTGGCATTGCTCGATCCTCGATCAGCTCGAGGCCGGGCGCTCCCGAAGCCATTGCGCCGAGGATCTGGTTTAGCGGATAAACCCAGTTGAGCGCTTTCACCCGTTTCATCCGCGACGCGGCGATATAGATGATGTGCGCGGTGCAATTGCCGCTCATAATGCTGCCCAGGCGGCGGAAATATTCGGGCAGTTCCTCGGGCGGAACATGCTGCAGGACCGCGCTCGAAAAGATAAAGTCGGGCTTCCATTCGGCCACTTGCGACAAATGCTCCGGAGTGATCGTCAGAAGCAGCGGCGCCTTGTCCGCGATGAGCTTAGGGTCGATCAGTTCAAGCCCTTGGTTGATGAACGTATCGACCACGTCCATCCCGCAATATTTGCCGGCCTCGAGATAGCGCATGGCGTGCTGGCCAAGCCGCAATGAGCCGCAGCCATAATCGACGCACTTCATCCGCGGCGTCAGGCCGAAGCTCAGGATCGCGTCCCAGATATCGAGCGCGCGAGTGGCGAAATCGTCGGGCGTCCAGTCGATCTCAGCCTTATGGTCCTTGGCCTTGCCGCGCTGGCCGAGCGTGTAATGGCTTCGGCCCTCCTCAAGGTGAGCGATGGTCTTGGCGGCATAATAGTCGCCGAAGGTGCCGTCGGGGTTATTCGCCTGCCAGGCGCGGAAGCGGCGATCGCTGATGCGGTTGGCAATCGCCTCGATCAGCGGCAGTTCGCGCAGCTTCCGCTTCAAGCGGCTCGGCCACTTTTTGATTTTGATACTCATCGCACCGCCTTGGCTTTCAACCGTCCGCGCAGCAAGGCGCAAGGCGCCTAGAAACGGTCGGCGGGCAGATTGACCGGCCCGACCAGTTCCACATGCCGGGCAATGGCGAAGCGGTCGGTCATGCCAGCGATGAAGTCGCCGATCGTTCGCAATTGCTCGTGCTGGTCACCGGACTTGCGCCAGCCATCGGGCAACAAGCCGGGATCGGAGCGATAGGCCGCGGCGAGGTTGGCGACGATCCTGCTGGCTTCGACCCGGACCTGTTCGAGCTCGCTCGCGCCGTAAAGCCGATCGTAGAGAAAGCGCTTGAGCGCCTTCTCTTCCGCAACCATCGAATCAGAAAACCCCGCCAGCTGGTGCCCCGCGGCACGAACTTCGCCGATGGTCGTAACACCGCTGTCCAGCACCCGCTTTCTGGTCTCGCTGAGCACGTCGGCGACCATCGATCCGATCATGTCGCGCACCAAAGCACGCTGCAGGCGTTCGCGATCAACCCCCGGATGGCGCGTCCCGATCGCCGCCCAATGGCGCTTGACCAGCGGCACCTCGACCAACTCGTCGAGGTCGAGAATACCCGAGCGCAGGCCGTCGTCGATGTCGTGATTGTCGTAGGCGATATCGTCGGCGATCGCGGCGACTTGAGCTTCCAGCCCCGGCCAGCTGGCCAGCTCCAGCGGCCATTCGGTGTCGGCTTCGGCCAGCGCCCAGCTCGGCACCAGGACCGGCCCATTATGCTTGGCCAGACCCTCCAGCGCTTCCCAGCTCAGGTTCAGCCCGTCGAGCCCGACATACGGCGTTTCCAGCCGGGTCACGATGCGCAGCGTGTGGGCGTTGTGATCGAACCCGCCAGCGTCGGCCAGCGCCGCGTCGAGCGCATCCTCGCCGCCATGTCCAAATGGCGGATGGCCGAGATCATGCGCTAGGCACAAGGCCTCGGTCAGGTCCTCGTTGAGGCCCAGTGCGCGGGCGATGGTGCGGCCGATCTGCGCGACTTCGAGGCTGTGGGTCAGGCGGACCCGGAAATGGTCGCCATCGGGGGCGACGAATACCTGGGTCTTGTGGCGCAATCGGCGGAAAGCGATCGAATGGACGATCCGATCGCGGTCACGCTGGAAAATGTCGCGCGGACCGCGCGGTCCATCGTCGCGTTCGGGGTGACAGCGGCCACGCGACAGCGCCGGCTGCGCCGCAAGCGCGGCGGGAAGCCTCAGTTCGTTCCCAGAGGGACGACCAGGTCGCTGTCCGAATTGCTCCACTTCTTGGCGTTCACATTCACCGATTCGAGGTCGGCGGCGAACGTATCGGCATCGGACGCATTGCGGAATGGACCAATCAGCAGTCGCGACCGGTCGGACCCGCGCGCGACATAACCGTGAATGCCGTCGAACAAATCCTCATTGCGGGAGCGCATCTTGGCGAACTGGCTGTTGAGCGCTTCCGAATTCGCACTCGAGCCAAGCTCGAGCCACAGCTTGCGCGCCGCGGCGCTGCTTTTCTGCACCGACGATGTCCGCGGCGCCGGAATAGATGCTGAAACCATTGGCGGTGTCGCCTGCTGCGCGATTTGCGGCAGCGGTGCGGCTTGCTGAAGCACCCGCGCCGGCGCCATCGGCGGCAAGTTCGACGCGGCATAAGCATAATTCTGCTCGCCAGCGTCGGGGAACATACCAAGGTTGACCGCTGCCGCCTTCTGGCCGGCGCTAAGGCCGGAGAGCCGGGACAGGAACGGCGCCAGGCTGGACGAACTGCCCGGCATCGCAATGTCGATCGCCACCCGAGCGCCCGACGGATCGCCGGTCAGCGCAAGGACGAACGCCCGGGCGCGGGCACCGGCGGGATCGCGTTTGGCGACGAGCGGGCCAAGCGTTTCCAGCGCTCCGGCGCGATTGCCGCTGATCGCCATGCTCAACGCCAGCCGCGCCCGCGCCAAATCCTTGTCCGGACCGGTCAAAGCGGCGCGATAATCGGCCTGCGCTTCGCCCAGTCGGCCAAGCAAATCATAAGCGAGCCCGCGGTCGGCGCCGAAATTGGCGACCGTCGCTCCCAATTGCTGGGCGCGCGCGAAATAGGGCAAGGCAGCCTGCGCTTCGCCACTGCCGACCGAAACCGCGCCCATGCCCGCCTGCGGTTGCCAGCTCCTCGGGTTGACCTCGTCGGCGCGGGCGAAAAATCCCGCCGCGGCCTGCGCATCGCCTAGTTCGAGCGCCGCGCGCCCGGCGGCAACCAACGAGGCAAAATCCCTGGGATCGGCGGTAATTGCACGCACGTAGCGAGCGAGCGCCGCGGTCGCGGTCTCATTATATGGCGAATAGCTGCCTTGGGCGGCCGCCGGAACGGCCGCGACGAGCGCTCCCGCGGCCACGGCCGCAAGCGCTCCAGCACGCAAAAGATGCATGGTTCCCCGCATAATCCTCCCAGTTGCACAGAGAATCTTGCCGAGAGGTTTCTGGCTAGCCCCTAATCGGTGAGTTGTGCGGCTTAGGCGATGAGACGGTTATAAATGGATTGAATGGTTTAGCGTATACGACAAACGCCCCCGAAAGGAGGCGCCTGAAGTAAAAATCCGGATTTTGATTACTGGTTGTTCTGGCGGTTGAGAAAGCGCGGGATCTCGATCGACGCTTCGTCTTTGATCTCGTCGTCGAGCTGCGCTTTGGGCGCTCCGCGGGCGATATTGCTCATCCGTTCGAACAAGGTCCCGCCACCCGTGGCTGCAGCGCCGCTGGCGCTGGCCATTGGCGAATCGCCGTCATCGTCTTCGTCGGTCGGCGGTTCGATCGGTGGCGCGCCGACCGGGCTGGTCAGGATGTCGTCGCTCCCGAGCATCAATTCGTCGCCATCGTCAGCCATCTCGCTGTCGCTGTCTTCGGTCAGCTCGAGCGTCGGCAAGTCGTCGTCGCTGTCGAGCCCGAGGCCGGATCCGCCATCGCCGGTCGGCGGTGAGGCCGGCCGCGGCGGGAAGGTGAATACCTTGCCCGGCTGCGGCTGGACGCCGGCTTCGGCCTCGATGCCGGTGGCCACGACCGATACGCGGATCTTGCCGCCAAGGTCGTTGTTGAACGCCGAGCCCCAGATGATGTTGGCGTCGGGATCGACCAGTTCCTTGATGTGGCTGGCCGCTTCATCGACTTCCATCAGGCGCATGTCCTCGCCGCCGGTGATCGAAATGATCACGCCCTTGGCGCCCTTCATGCTGACGCCGTCGAGCAAGGGGTTGGAAATGGCTTTTTCGGCGGCTTCGATGGCGCGATTTTCGCCCTCGGCTTCGCCGGTGCCCATCATCGCCTTGCCCATTTCGCTCATCACCGAGCGGACGTCGGCGAAGTCGAGATTGATCAGGCCCGGCATGACCATCAGATCGGTGATCCCGCGAACGCCCTGCTGGAGCACTTCATCGGCCATTTCGAACGCTTCTTTGAAGGTCGTGTCCGAATTGGCGAGGCGGAACAGATTCTGGTTCGGAATGACGATCAATGTGTCGACATGCTGCTGAAGCTCGCTGATCCCGGTATCTGCCGAACGTCCTCGGCGCGTGCCCTCGAAGGCGAACGGCTTGGTTACTACGCCGACGGTCAAAATGCCCTTGTCGCGCGCGGCCTTGGCGATGACCGGAGCGGCGCCGGTGCCGGTGCCCCCGCCCATGCCGGCGGCGATGAAGCACATGTGCGCACCCTCAAGCGCCTTTTCGATTTCGTCGAGCGTCTCTTCAGCCGCGGCGCGGCCAATTTCGGGGCGCGACCCAGCGCCGAGGCCCTGGGTAATCCTGAGCCCGAGCTGAAGTCGGCGGTCGGCATCGCTGGCATTGAGCGCCTGAGCGTCGGTATTGGCGACGATGAAGTCGACCCCCTGGACGTCGGCGCGCATCATATTGGCAACGGCGTTACCCCCAGCACCGCCAACGCCGATCACGGCGATGCGCGGACGAAGCTCGTCAACTTCGGGGCGGATGAAATCGATGCTCATGGACCAAACTCCCTCTCAAGCGGCAACGCGTTGAGCTTCCGGGATGAATCATTGAATCATCGCGGTTCGCAAGCCAAGCGAAAACGTTAACGAGGGCGAAAAATTTACGTTGATAAGTGGCCCATGGGACTCACTTCCAATGCAAAAACGGCGCGACTTGCGTCGCTTATCCGGTCAGTCGAAAGCGAGCGGGCGGATTTTCGGGACGGCCGCCACCCACCACAAAGCCGAGAACAGGCATACCGCCGCGGTCAGCAGGAAGGCATTGTCGTACAGCCCGGTCCAGTCGATGATCATCCCGGTGACGATCGGCCCGACGATACCCGGGATATTGCCGACGCCGTTCTGAATACCGATGAAGCTGCCGGCGGCGCGGGGTCCGGCGAAAATCTGCGCTATGGCATAGAGGTTGAGTCCGCCGGTCGCGGTTGCCGCGCCGAACAGCATCAGCAAGCCCCCGATTGCAATCGGGGTGCGCGCACCGATCAGTGCAATGATCGCTCCGCCCATGACCAGATTGCCAATCACCATCGAGGCTCGGCGAAACGCGGTTTCGCTTCGCCCGGTCTTGGTCCAGCGATCCGACAACCAGCCCTGGACCAGCGCGCTGACTGCTTGCGCAACGAAGCCGAGGGTCGCCAGATAGGTCATCTGGAGAATAGAGAAGCCGCGCGCCTGGACCAAATACAGCGGCAGCCAGACGATCACGAAATAGAGCGGATAGGTAGCGCCGAAGTGACCGACCCCCATGGCCCAGACCTCGCGGGTCGCGGCAACCCGCGCCATTGGCACCGGGACAGCCTTCTCCGCCGCTTTGAAATTGGGAAGCCGCCGTGCCGTGAGCAGCCACGGGCCGACCCACAGCATCGTCAATACTCCAAAGACGACGAACATCGTGCGCCAGCCGACGCTCGCCACCAGCAATCCCCCGGCAAAGGTGCCGACCACCGGCCCGATCGCAATCCCGGCGGCGACCACGCTGTTGGCGATTCCTCGATTTTCCGGAGCGACATGGCGGGCGATGACCTTGGATGTGCCGGGAAAGGTGATGCTTTCCCCGACGCCGAGCAGCAGCCGGAACAGAACCAGCGAGGTCAGGCCGGCAACCAGCCCCATTGCAATCGTGCTCGCCGCCCACAATGCGATTCCGGCCGCGATCAGTCGGTAGACGCACCACCGGTCGCACGCCCAGCCGACCAGGAATTGCAGTGGCACATAGGCCCAGAAAAAAGCCGAAACCGCGATCCCGAAGCCGGTGGCGGAGAGTCCGAGCTCGGGCTTGAGCTTGGGCGCGGCGATGGCGATGGCGCCGCGATCGACATAATTGAGGAGAATCGCGAGCCCGAGCAAAAGGACCAGCGCAAGCCCGCCCGATGCAATCGTGGACTTCGGCTTTTCCGCCACATTCGCTGCTGTCATGATCGCCCCCCAGCCGTTTGACGCTAGCAGGTCGCGGGCCGATTAATAGCCTTTGCGAAGCACGCTGACGAGGCGCGACATGACCCCGCCCGCCGCCTTTTTCGAAATCGACGGAGTGTCGATGCCGCGGATATCGCCCGACTCCGACGCCGCCAGAAGCGCCAGCCCGACCAGGGTCGAGAAGGCTGGACCGCTATGGGCATCGGGCAAGCCGGTAAGTTGCTTGGGCCGGCCGACCCGAACCGCTCGGCCGAGCACGCCCTGCATGTAATCGGCGATATTCTTGAGTTCCGCACCGCCACCGGTGAGCACGACCTGGCGGCCAACCGGCCCGGTGAACCCTAGTTCCTTGAGCGCGGTCGCGATCTCTCCGGTCAGCTCTTCGATCCGTTGGCGGATGACCATCATCAATTGGGCCCGGGTGATCTTGATCGGCTCGGCGCCGGGCTCGGCGGCGATCTGATTGGCTTCGATCATTTCGTGATTGTCGCGCGGGCTGGTCATGGCCGACCCGTAAAAGCATTTCAGGCGCTCGGCATCGCGGCGCTGGACGGCGAAGGCGCAGGCGATATCGTTGGTGATGTCATGTGCACCGAGCGGGATCGACCGCAGCCCGACCAGCATCCCGCCGAGGTGGACCGAAACGTTGGTAACATCCGCGCCAAGCTCGACCAGTGCGACCCCGAGCTCGCGTTCCTCGTCATTGAGACAGGCCAGGCCGGCGGCGATCGGCGAGGCGATAATCGCCCGGACGCCGAGGTGGGCCGACCTGATGACGGTGTCGATATTGCGCAGCGGCGAGGTGTCGGCGGCGATGACATGGATATCGACCCCGAGCCGGTTGGCAAACAGGCCGATGGGTTGGTGAACCCCTTGCGCTCGGTCGATGGTGTAGAGCGCCGGATGGGCGTGAAGCACTTCCTGGCTGGTGCGCTCGATCGCCGCGCTGGCATTGCGCATCAGCTCGTCGATGTCGGCCTGTTCGATGGCATGCCCGCCAAGCTCGACCTCGACGTTGGCGACGTCGCTGACAAGTCCGCCGGCGCCATAGCTGGCGAGCACCTCTTCGACCGTCCGGCCGGACATGCGTTCGGCCAGCTCGACCGCTTCGCGAACAGCGAATTCGCTCAGGCCCATATCGGTGATGTATCCGCGCTTGACCCCGCGGCTTTCACGCTGGCCGGTGCCGAGCACGGTCGGCCGGCCTTCGCCATCGACCGACGCAATAATCGCGCTGACCTTCGACGATCCGATGTCGAGTGCAGCGATCAGCACAGGTTCCGCGAGCGCAGCCATTCGTCCTGTGTCAACCTTCCTTCGGCGATGGAGCGATCGGCTCGCCCGGGGACCGCGGCAGCCGGACAACCATTTTCTTGGGATCGCGCATGTCGAAACGGACAATTCCACGGCCCAACAGCCCACTGCTCTTGTCGAGCTTGGCGAATTTGGCAAGCGCGGTTCGAGCGGCCTTGTCTCCTTCGGGCAAGGCAATCACCTCGCCCGACTGGAAATTGAGGTCCCAGCGGCGTCCGCCAACCCAGTTCGCGGACGACAATTGGGGCGCCATGGTCGGGACAATCGACATCATGTCGCGCAACTGCTTTTCTTGGCGATTGGCGCCCTCGCCGATGAGCAAGGGCAGGTCCGGCATCTTGTCCACCGCCACCCGGTCGAGGACCACGCCGTCCTCGTCGATCAGCTGGAGTCCGCCCTGGTTCTGCCACAGCGCCGCCGGTTTGCGCTCGACGATGTCGATGACCAATGTGTCGGGCAAGCGGCGAGAGACGCGGGCGTCCTTGACCCAGCCGAAGCGGAGCAATTGCGCGCGGATCGCTGCGACATCGACCAGCGTCTGCGGCGCCTTGACCGCGCCGGCTTCCTGGGCGGCGCTGCGCAGTTCGCCGGTGACCACGTCATCGACAAGAGCGCGGTCGAGATTGGCGATCCCGAGAATCTGGTAACCGCTGACGGTGAAGCCAGCGCGCCCGACGAGGGTGCCGGCGGCGCGCTCGGCCTTGGCCGGGATGTCGAGCGCGATCAGGACGACGATCCCGATCGCAATAATGAAGGCGCCGAACACCAATCCGGCGATCTTGTTGGCGCGCGCCTGGTCGACCGGCAGCCGTTTGGCGATCTTTTTGGGAACACTGACCTTGGGTGTCGACCGGCGCGGCTTGGTCCGTCCGGAAGCGCCGCGGCGAACGTGGGCGGCGCTCACGCCAGCGCCTCGGCGATCAGCCGTTCGACCAGCTCGCCATAGTCGACACCCTTCAATCGCGCCTGCTCGGGGACCAGGCTGAGCGGGGTCATCCCCGGCTGGGTATTGACCTCGAGCAGATAGAGCCCGGCTCCGCCTTGCTCCTCGTCCCAGCGGAAGTCGGAGCGCGATGCGCCTTTGCAGCCGAGCAGGCGGTGGGCGTCCAGCGCCATCTCCATCATCGCCCTGGCAATGTCTTGGGGCACGTCGGCGGGGCAGATGTGGTCGGTCTCGCCATCGGTATATTTGGCGGCATAATCGTAGAATTCGCCATGCGGCTTGAGTTCGGTCACTGCCAGCGCTTCGCCGCCGAGAACCGCCACGGTGAGCTCGCGGCCCTTGATGAAGGGCTCGGCAAGCAACCGCTCGAAATGCCGCCACGGCCCCTCGACCTCGCGCCCGATGGGGTTGCCGTAATTGCAACCATCGTGAACGATCGCGACCCCGACCGAAGAGCCTTCGTTGACCGGCTTGAGGACATAAGGCCGGGCGATCGGGTCGCGCTCATAGAGGCTGTCGCTGTCGACCATCGTGCCGACCGGCATCCGAATGCCATTGGGCACGAGCAGCAATTTGGTCAGTTCCTTGTCGATCGCGATCGCCGAAGTTGTCAGCCCGCTGTGGGTATATTTGAGGCCCATCAGGTCCATCATGCCCTGGACGCTGCCATCCTCCCCCGGAGTGCCGTGGAGCGCGTTGAATACGACGTCGGGCTTGAGCTCAGCGAGCCGCGCCGCAACGTCATGGCCCATGTCGAGCTCGGTGACCCTTGTCCAGCCGCGTTGGCGAAGCGCGGCCGCGACACCCTGCCCGCTCGACAGCGAGACTTCGCGCTCGTTCGACCAGCCGCCCATCAGAACGACGACATGGAGGTCCTTGTTCAACCCAGCGCTCATGGCCGTCCTACCCGCTGGATTTCCCATTCGAGCGAGATCCCGCTGTCGTCCTTCACCCGGCGCCGAACGTCTTCGCCCAATTGTTCGATATCCTTGCTGCTTGCCTGTCCCAGATTGAGCAGGAAGTTACAGTGTTTTTCGGAGACCTGAGCGCCGCCCAGCGTGAGCCCGCGGCAACCCGCCTTGTCGATCAGCCGCCACGCCTTGTCGCCGTCCGGATTCTTGAAGGTCGACCCGCCGGTGCGGCTGCGCAAGGGTTGCGATTGCTCGCGGCTGTGGGCGATCCGGTCCATCTCGGCCTGGATTGCCGAAGAGTCGCCGGAAGACCCGCGCAACGTCGCCGCGACCACGATCGCCTGGGCCGGCAATTGACTGTGGCGGTAACTGTAGTTCAAATCGGCTGCGCTCAACGTGACCCGCTCGCCCGATCGCAACACGACATCGCAGTCGACCAGCACCTCGCGGGTTTCGCGGCCGTAAGCGCCGCCGTTCATGCGCACGAATCCGCCCACGGTGCCGGGGATCGAGCGGAGGAATTC
>JACDEB010000086.1 GCA_013816595.1 Sphingomonas sp.
GGATGAAGGCCGTCCACACCAAGGCTGCGTCAGGACCCGCTGCCCACCCTGCAAACAAAGCCAGCACACTGGTTGGCGCCGTCAGGCTGCGCCGAAGGTTGTCGAGCATTTTTGCGCGACCGATCATGGGAATTGGTCGCTTGCTGCGCCTTAGCGCGAGGATCCAGGGAAGCAGCTGCCAATCCCCCCGCGCCCAGCGGTGGTGTCTGCGCATCGCAACATCGTAGCGCGCGGGATATTCTTCGACCACTTCGATATCGGACGCCAGGCCGGCGCGGGCAAAGATCCCCTCGAAAAGATCGTGGCTGAGCATGGTTGAATCGGGGACTCGGCCCGCGAGCGAGGCTTCGAACGTGTCGACGTGGTAAATGCCCTTGCCAGCGTAGGACCCTTCGCCAAACAGATCCTGATACACGTCAGAAACGGCCGCTGCATAGGGATCGATGCCGCTGGCACTGGAAAAGACCCCCTGGAATCGCGTGCCTTGGTTCTTGGTCGGAAGCGAAGCCGAGACGCGGGGCTGAAGAATACTATAGCCTTCAACCACTCTACCGCGTCGCGGATCAAAGCGAGGTTCGTTCAGCGGATGTGCCATCTTGCCGATCAGACGGCGAACCGTGTCGCGTGGCAATTTGGTGTCGGCATCGAGTGTTATCACGTAACAAACACCCGTGGGTGCGATTGGTGGCCGTCCGTCAAGGGTGACGAAAGTGGTATCAGTGGCACCGCGCAGGATCCGGTTGAGTTCGTGGAGCTTGCCTCGCTTGCGCTCCCAACCAATCCAGCTTTGCTCGCTGTCGCTCCAGACCCGCCGACGATGCAAAAGGACAAAACGGTCGCCTCCGGCGATTGCCGCATATTTGGAATTGAGGTGAGCGATTCCTTCGGTAGCAACCCTGAGCAGTTCTTCGTCGCCATCGACAATTTCGCTGCTTGCGTCAGCCCAGTCGGACAGCAGAGCAAAATGAACGTCGCCTTCGAGACTCGAGAGGTGGTGGATCTCTAGGTCCTCGATTTGCTCAATTATGCTGTCGCGGGAGGTTAGCATCATCGGAACCGCGACCAAGGTCCGAAGCTCGGGTGGCACCCCGCCCCGAAGCTCCAGAGCTGGAAGGAACGTGGCATGGATGGTCCGAGTAACCGACGCATTGATCACACCCACCGCCGCATCCAGCGCGGGAACAGCGCCCAAAGTCGCCAGGACGGACAGCCAGGCGGGACCGAGACCCATGTCCGACAGGACCAGCAAGGGGACTAGCAGGATGAGCACTGCGACGATGATTATGCTGGCCCCATAGCCGGGAAGACCCATGGCGCGGCTCAATCGTCGCCACCAGATGCGGATCGGCGGCTGGTATCCAACTTCGGCCTCAAAATCGCTGCGTCCGGCTCCGAACAGATAATAGCCTGGATCGCTGCGATGCGTGTTTTCGCCGTCCCCGGGATCGTGTTCCCCCGCAGCGCTCACCGCACGTTCGGCCACCTCGATCTCGGACATCGGCGAACTTCTCGCCAGTTCCTCAACGGCGGTACGGTAGAGATTGCGCGTTGCAAAATTCATCTGCGGATAAAGCCCGCCGGTGACCAAGACATCGTCGATCAGGCTGATCCGCTCGAACAACACCAGCCAGTCGATCTCGGAGATCGCCCGCATGCTGGTGATGATGTTGCGCACGGTTACAGTCGCACCGACCTGGCGTTCCTGTTCCATCTGAATAGCGACGTCGACAATTGTTGCGCGTTCCGCCAAACGTTCTTCGAGCCATGTCAGCGCCGGTACAACGCCCGGGCTCTGATCTCTTAGCATATGCACAAATTGCGCCGCGAAAGCGTCCGTAACCGGTTCCACTTTTTGATCGGCTAGAACCTTTTCAACGGACTTCGGATCGCGCTCACTAAGGTCGAGTAGCCGGGTCGCTAGTTCGTCTGCTTCCTCTCGGGCTCTCTGGCTCTGCTCAATGAGGACGGCGATCCGCCGTAAATTTTCGATCAGCACGATGCGAAGAGTGATTGCTACCGCCCACAGCTCGCCGATCGTAAGTGGCTGGACCTCTTGATAGGCCCGGACGTATCCTTCGAGCAGCTCGGCATCGAACCGGCTATCAGTGTGGGCAACATACGCCCAAGTCAGTCCAAGGACCCGCGGATAGCCGGTGAAAGGTCCTGAGACGAGCTTTGGAAGTTGCTTGTAATAGCCGGGCGGAAGATCAGACCGCACCTCGCCGATCTGACGTTCGACGATATGAAAATTGTCCGAGAGCCATTCCGCTGCAGGCGTGATTGCTTTTCCTGCTTCGGCGGCGGTGATTGTCGTTCGGAATGCATACCGCAACGCTGTTTCGTTCTCGTTCAGTCGCGACGTAAGCGGCTGTCGCCGGACCGGGTTAATCGCGATCGGCTGCGCCCCTGCAAGGCTTCGGGCGTGATCTTCGAGCCGCTCTGCGCTAAAAATCTCTTCCCGAATGGGTTCTGGATTATCCCACGGCGAGCCGCCCATTATTCCCAGGTTTGTCAAAATCGCATTCAAATGACGTGATTGCTGCCCAACGGTCATCCTCTTGCACCAGATTGCGAACCGATTGGGAACTGGCGACGAATCATACTCTCCTGGTTGCTACGGAGGTTAGCACGGGCGGAGGACCTGAACGACGCTATTCGACAGTTCCGGCATGGGTTCAACCGAACTTACGACATAGAACTTCTCGACGAGCTTTAATGATCGGAAGCGGCGGCAAATGCGGCCCGGCGACAAAGCGCTACTTGCTTTGACTCAGGGTAAGCGACGCAATCGCAGCATGAGGTTGTTAGCCGGCATGGCTCGGGTTTCGGCCAGTTCCAGCCCGCGTTCATTTGCCGCTGCGGCCAGATCCTCAACCCGGCGAAGGCCCCATTCGGGATCGCGGCGCTTGAGGTCGAGATCGAACGCGAGGTTGCTCGGTGCGGGTGCGATGGCATCGCTCAGCCACGGTCCGTAGAGGATCAATATGCCGTCCGGGACAAGGATCCGCGCTGCTCCATCGAGCAAACCGAGCGCTGCGGACCACGGGCTGATGTGCACCATGTTGAGGCTGAGGATGACATCGGCGGCTGCCACTGGCCAATCCGGCGTAGCCGAATCCACTACCATCGGCGCTCGGACATTGGCAAGTGCGGACGCTGCCCGCCACGCCGCGATCGAGGTCAGCGCGTCCGGATTGATATCGCTCGGCTGCCAGTCGAGTTTGGGGAAACGTCCGGCGAAGTGAACCACATGCTCACCGGTTCCGCTCGCCACTTCGAGCACCAGGCCAGTTTTCGGTAACCATTCGGCAAGCACTTCGGCGATGGGCTCGCGATTACGCAACGCCGCTGGTGCCGAGCGCCGCGCCCCATCCGCTGGCGCTTCGTAAAAACGGCGGTCAGTCACCGCCCGGCGTATCGTCCTTGTTCGCGGACAAAATGGCGCGAGCGCGAATGCCCATTTCGACCCTGGTCATCGCAATCATGGCAACGGCGAAGCTCAGCAATACGTCGGTCAGCAGAAGCGTATGCTCGTCGAGATTGCCCGGCGTAGGTTGGCCTTCAAAATACCGCCGAGCGGCGAAACGGACGGCGATGATCGCAACCAGCAGAATCAATGCCGCGGGCGAAGCCGACTGGGTCAGTTTCCCGGTTTCGGGATCGCGTTCGATGCGCATCAGCTTGCCGCGATGCCAGCCCAGCAGTCCGCCAAAAATCAGCGCCATGGAGCACAACGAAAGGCCGAGGATGCCCGGCGGATGGGCGATGATCGTGAACAGTGCAATTGCAACCAGGGTCGCCGGAGCGATCCACAGCCGCGACGCATTCAAAGGCCGTTTCTTGCTCATCGATCGGAACCGGAACGCGAGGACCAGCGCGATGATCAGAATCGGTAGCAGCGTCTGGAGCAGTTTCGAAGTGTCCATCAGCCTCCTCCGACCATGGCAGTGGCTTCGCCGCCGCCTTCCGCTCCATCGGGTGCCGGGGTCTTATAGGCGAGCACGGGTTTGCGCGCGGCCAAGGTTTCGTCGAGCCGGCGGCGCGGCGCGTAGATCGGCGCGGCCTTGAGACTTTCATCCCCGGCCCGCGCCCGTTCCGCTATCGAGCGTAAGGCCGTAATGAACTGGTCGAGCCCGTCCTTCGACTCAGTCTCGGTCGGCTCGATCAGCATCGCGCCGTGGACGACCAGTGGAAAATACATCGTCATCGGGTGATAGCCTTCGTCGATCAGGCCCTTGGCGACGTCGATCGTGCTCAAACCACCGCCGAACCCCTTATCGCTGAACAACGCCTCGTGCATGCACGGCCCCGAATGGCCGAACGGCGCGTCGAGCACGTCCTCGAGGCTGCGCAGGATGTAATTGGCGTTGAGCACAGCATCCTCGGCGACCTGCTTCAAGCCGTCAGCACCGTGGCTGACGATGTAGCTCAGCGCGCGGGTGAACATGCCCATCTGGCCGTGGAACGCAACCATCCGGCCGAAGCTCTCGCTCCCTTGCTTGAGCGCAACCTCCTCCTCGACCAGGCGCCGCCCGTCGGCGGTTTTCTCGACATAAGGCAAAGGCGCAAACGGCGTCAGCGCTTCGGACAGCACCACAGGTCCCGAACCCGGTCCGCCGCCGCCGTGGGGGGTGGAAAAGGTCTTGTGGAGGTTGATGTGCATGGCATCGATGCCAAGGTCGCCGGGGCGGACCTTGCCGACGATGGCGTTGAAATTGGCGCCGTCGCAATAAACCAAGGCACCAGCTGCGTGGACGGCGTCGGAAATGGCCTTCATCTCGGGCTCGAACAGGCCGCAAGTATTGGGATTGGTGATCATCACCGCTGCGACGTCGGGGCCAAGGCGGGCCTTCAAGGCGTCGAGGTCGACCCGCCCGGCGGCAGTCGCTGGAATATTCTCGACTCGATACCCGCAAAAGGCCGCGGTCGCGGGGTTGGTACCGTGGGCGCTTTCGGGGACCAGCACGACTTCGCGCTTGTCGCCGCGCGCTTCCAGCGCAGCGCGGATGCTGAGCAAGCCGCACAATTCGCCGTGAGCGCCGGCCTTGGGACTCATCGCCACGCTATGCATGCCGGTGAGCGTGATCAGCCAGTGAGCGAGGCTGTCGATCAGCTCGAGCGCGCCCTGTACCGTTTCCTGCGGTTGGAGCGGGTGGATATCGGCAAAGCCCGGTAGCCGCGCCAGCTTCTCGTTGAGCCGCGGGTTGTGCTTCATCGTGCAGCTGCCGAGCGGGAACAGGCCAAGGTCGATGGCGTAATTCTGGCGGCTCAGGCGCGTGTAGTGGCGCATGGTCTCGGGTTCGGAGAGGCCGGGAAGATCAAGGGAATTGCGCTCAAGCCCGCCCAATTTCGAGTCGCTTGTAGGAGCAGGCTGGATATCGACTCCGGTCTGATCGCGGCTGCCAATTTCGAACAGCAACGGCTCCTCGAGCATCAGCGCGCGATTGCCCGTAACCGTCGGCGCCTCCGCGAATTCGTTGACGGGAGCTGACGGGCGCCAGCCCGACGGGTTGGCGGTC
>JACDEB010000015.1:0-27268 GCA_013816595.1 Sphingomonas sp.
CCTTCGGGAAAGATCACGATCGGGCGCTTCTCGCGGGCGGCTTTTTGTCCTTCGGCGACGAGATAACGAACGGCTTTCGACCCGGCCTCGCGGTCGACCGCAATCACTCCATAAAGCCGGGTGACAAGCCCGAACAGCGGCACCCGGTCGAGTTCTTGCTTCATCACCATGATCGGGGTGTCGCAGAAGCGGGCGATTTCCATCGTTTCGTACATCGACTGATGCTTGACTGCGATCAGATAGGCCCCCGGCGGGATCGCGCCTTCAACCCGGGTGGTGACTCCGAGGAGGTGATTGGCGAGCCAGTAATGGCCGCGGATCCAGCGATAGACCGAGCGCTGAACCGCTTTCTGCCCCAATGGGCTGACCGCCAGGCAGGCGATCACCCAAAATGCCGTGTGCAGGAAAAACAGGATTGCGAAGACATTGGTTCGAAGACGGAACATCACAGGTCGGCCCACACCGCCAGGCGGCGCAGGACATATTTATTATATTCGCCGAACAGGGTCAGGAAGCCGGGCTCCGAGCGAACCGCGTCGGCGGTCATACTATATCTGTTGCCGAGCATTTTTTCGAATTCGTAGCGGGCGCGGCGCATGTGCCAGTCGCTGGTGATCAGCCGGACCGATTTGAAGCGATGCTTGGCGAGCCAGCGGTCGGCCTCTTCAGCGTTGGAGCGCGTATCCACTGATTCGCTGCCGAGATCGACGCAGCAATCGAGCAATGCGCGGTTGCCGCCGAGGCGCCGGACAATATCCTCCTTGGTCACCAGCGGGTCGGCGCCCGAAACCAGGACCCGTTTGACCTGGCCAGAGCGCAGGACCTTGACCGCATGTTCGATCCGCCCCGGCCCGCCGGTCAGAACCACCGCCGCATCGGCCTTGCGCGCGTCCGCCGCGGCCGGCTTGCCCAGCGTAACCGCGAACAGAACGAAGCCGAGCGCGTACGATATGACCAGCAATGCAAAGGCCCGAGCGATCATGCCGACCGCCGCAATCGGGTTAGTACGGCCGAGCGCGCGACCATCGTCGCAAGCGCCGTCAATGCGAATGGCAAGATCATCAGCAGGACGATATCCGACCAGCCCAGCGTCGCTCCGCCGGTCATTTCGCCGAGGAAGGCCGAGCCTGCCGCGAGCACTGCAAGCACCAGTCCGCCAGCGGTCGCACCGGCAACACTTCCGGCCAAAGCGTCGATCGCGATCTTGCGCTGGAACAGGCCGGTGATTTGCTGGTCGGTGGCGCCGATGCCGTGAAGGATCTCGATCGTCGAGCGATGGGTGTCGAGCGCTGCCCGCGCCGCAAGCACGATCGCCGCCGACGCCGCACCGGCAAGCAGCACAACCAGGCTCAGCGCGATCCATTGCAGCGCGCGCAGGGATTTGAGCATTGGCCCGACGGTATCGCGATGCGCCTGGGCCATTGCGGCCGGTTCGACCGACTGGATTTGCCTGGTCACCCCACCAACGCCAGCGCCCGGCCTCAGATCGAAATTGATCAGCGCCGGAACCGGGAGCTCGCGGCTGTCGGCGAGCGGGCCGAGCCAGCGCCGGAGGGTGTCGCGCATTGCGGATTCGGGCACCGCGCTGGCGTTGGTGACGTCAGGCGAACTTTGGACCAGCTTAAGCAATTGCGGCAGGCGCGCGCTGGCCACCGGCACCTCGATCGAATAGCGCGCCTCGACCGAGCGGGCGAACAAGCCCGCCGTATTCGCCAGCGCCAGACCGGCGGCGGCGATGATCAGGATCGAAAAGCTCATGATCGCGATCACCCACGGGGTCGGACCGCTGAGCGGCGCGACCCCGAGCAAGCGGCGGTCGGCCGCGGGTACGATCAGCAGGCCCGTCATAGTGTTTCCCGGCGCGGGCTTGCCGCTCCCGGTGGGTTGCGCAGCGCTCCGGTCGGATCGACCATGGTCCCGTTCTCAAGCCGGATCAGTTGCGCCCCGGGGGTGGCGCTGATCAGTCCGATGTCGTGGGTCGCGACCACGACCGTCGTCCCCAGCTGATTGAGCGAGCTGAACAAATGCATGAGCCGTTTGGCCATGTCGGAATCGACATTGCCAGTGGGTTCGTCGGCGACCAGCAATTCGGGCCGGTTGATCACTGCACGGGCGATTGCGACCCGCTGCTGTTCACCGCCGGACAGGGTCGCCGGACGGGCACTGGCGCGATCGCCAAGGCCGACCCAGTCGAGCATTTCGCGCACCGAACCCTCGATCTCGCCTTCGCCAACACCGGCGATGCGCAGCGGCAAGGCGATATTGTCGAATGCCGACAAGTGACGAAGCAGTCGAAAATCCTGGAACACGACTCCAATCCGGCGCCGGAAATGCGGCAGGCTGACGCGCGGCGCCTCGGTCAATTCCTCATTGAACAGGCGAATTCGTCCGCGCGTCGGGCGTTGGGCGAGATACAGCAGCCGAAGCAATGAAGTCTTCCCCGAACCCGACGGGCCGGTGAGGAAATAGAAGCCGCCGCCGGTCAAGCGGAAGTCGAGATCGCGGAGCACCTCCGCTCCGGTCCCGTAGCGCAGTCCGACGCTGTCGAATTGGGCGATTGCAGCCAGTTTCATTTCCCTTCCCGATCGGTGCCCCGGGCTATGCCAGCGCGGGTGCCTTGCCAAGCTTCACGCATTCCTGTTTACCCGCACTATCCCGTCCCGGAAGAGGCTTTTGTGTCATGATCCTCACCTGCCCCAGTTGCGACACGCAATATGTGGTGAAAGACGGCGCAATCCCGCCGCAGGGCCGCCAGGTCCGCTGCGCCTCGTGCAAGCATAGCTGGCACCAGAATCCCGATGGAGAAGATGGTTCGCCTGCCGCCGCGGTCGCATCCGAACCGGCGACTGACGCCATGGTGCAGGGATATGCTGATGCGCCGTCGGCGCCGGACCAAGGCACGAGCGACCCGGTCGACGCCACTGACGAGACCGAGAACGAAGTAGGTTCCGGCGAAGAGGATGAATCGCTGATCGAAGCGACGATGATCGAGCCGCGCGCCGGGCCCGAGGCGGAAGAGCGCGCTTATGAAGAATCTTTGGTGGCGGGAAGGGATGCGACGGTCGCATTCGAACCCGAAGAGCGCGGCGAATGGGTCCCGGCGACCGCCGATGACCCCGTACCCGAGGAGGATTTCAGCCCGTTCGCCGTCGAGGATGAAGACGAGCCCCGGCGCCGCGGTCCGCTGGTCACGATCCTGATCCTGGCATTGCTGGCGGTGGCGGTCGCGGCCTTGTTCTGGTTCACCGCGCCCGACAGCTGGAAATCGCGCATCGGCCTGTCGACAGGCGGCGCAAGTCCGCTGGCGCTGGTCACCACCCATATGGACCGGCAGCGGCTGGAAAGCGGCAATGAGCTGCTGACCGTGACCGGCCGGGTGATCAATCCGACCGGAAGCGAACAGCCAGTACCGCCGATCCAGGCGCAATTGAAATCGGCCACCGGCAAAGTCGTTTATAGCTGGTCCATTGCACCGCCGGCGCAAAGCCTGCCGGCTGGCGTGAGCGCGAGTTTCAATAGCGCTGAAGTCAATGTTCCGCCCGGCGGGGAAGAGATTACTTTGACCCTCGGAGCCCCGAAGGCCTAAGCCATGTTACTCAAATTCAACGATTTTTGCCTGGTGGTCGCCATCAGCCAAGCGTAAGATCCGGTCCCGAACAAGAGCATTGGCCTCGATCGAGCGGTCGAATCTGATCGTCGCACTCTCCATCAACTGCACCGTCACCGTTGCGGTCGCACGAACGCTCTGGGCGGGAGCAACGCTCGGTACTACTTGCGCTTGCGGCACCGCTGCGGCGGCCAGGGAAATGGCGGCAATCAACACCATGCCGGACACCGTAAGCGGTCCGCGATAAAAAGGTAAACAAAGTCTTAAGACCTGTCCCGCTGCGGGACGAAAATCAGGTCCGGTCGCGCCATTGCGTGGCTATGGCCGCTTTGCTAGAGGCCCCGCCGAGCCAGTAGCAGTCGCCCAGTCCGGCCGGCCTGCTTTTCATGACGTGCGGTCGTGGCGGAACTGGTAGACGCGCAGCGTTGAGGTCGCTGTGGCCGTAAGGCCGTGGAAGTTCGAGTCTTCTCGACCGCACCACACAGTCCTGAGTGGCCCGCACGGGTTTGAGAGGCAGTAGAACTAGTGCCTGAAGTGGCGCAGTTCTGCGGCATTTTCGCACCCTCTGCGTAGGACAGCAGCCAGAGACCCGCCTTGCGCGCCCAGCTTTGGCGCAGATTTGGCCCGACGTCTCAGACCCAAAAATTGTGACTGCAGTCAGTTGGACGTTAGGCGAGCCCGAGCTCTCGCCGCTGCTCCGACCAGACCAGCGTGAGGGAACCGTTCAACAGGCGAGACGGCGTGAGATGTTCCGGCTGCTTCCCATTCACGATGGCTGTGACGATGTCCGGAGCAAGGCACGAGAGCGCGACGAGCTTGCCGAGCCTGGTTCGGCATCGCCCATGCTCGCGAGCGATGCGAGCCAGCGAATGCTCAGCGTTGCAAAGAACCAGCTGCCTCGCCTGTTGGGCTTCGGCAATGAGTGCGACGAGCTTCTCATTCCGTCGGAGATACTTGAACGGACCGGTGTCCGGCCCCGGCACAACCAGGCGCAGCTGGTGCCCACGGCGAACTCGAACAGCCGGGATCGTAATGATCGACATTTCAGCGTCCTTGCCTGGGTCGGCACTAATGCCAAGCCGCTCTCGCGTCCCTTCTCGGTCAATTTCAACTTCAACCCCGTCGTCATAGAGCCGAACCTGCCGAACGAGCTGCGCGAGCAACTCGGTTTTGGTATGAGCGCTGCCGCCGCCCAAAGTGCTGGCAGCCATTTCGGCGGCGGCTACGGCCTGCTGGAACCGCTCGACATCCGCCGCGCCCTCTCCCCCTAACTCGAAGACGAACCGTTCGAGAAGCAAGTTCTCAGCCAGGCTGGAGCACACCAGCTTTTCGAGGTCATGGGCCGAAACGCGCCAAGCCCTGGAGCCTCCAAGCTGGTCCGAACGAGTAACGTAATAGCGATAGCGCCTCCGGCTCTTGCTAGCATGGCTCGGGCTCATCTGCCTGCCCTCGCCATCGACGATTTTGCCGATCAGCAGACTAGGATGCTGGTGCTTCAGGCGGCGTGAAGAACCGCAGGCATTGTCAGCGAGAAGCGTCTGCGTCTCGTCCCACAGCTGCTCATCGACAATCGCCTCGTGCTGACCGGGATACGCCACCCCATTGTGTACGATGAAACCGCGGTAGATGCGGTTCGCGAGCAGGTGGTAAAGTGTTCCTCGCCTGAAGATGCAGCCGCCTCGGTGCGGCCCACTGCTCCGGCGCTGGATCTTCGTTCGGTAACCCTCAAGGTTCAGTTCTTCGGCCAATGAGGGCACCGAGCGGAGCACAAGGTAGCGGCGCATGATGTGGCGGACCTGCTCAGCTTCCTTATCGTTAATCACCAGTTTGCGCTCGAGCACTTCGTACCCGAGCGGAACTGGCCCACCCATCCACAACCCTCTCTTCTTCGATGCCGCGATCTTGTCCCTGATGCGTTCCCCGGTGACCTCGCGCTCGAACTGGGCAAAGCTCAGCAGCATGTTGAGCGTTAGCCGGCCCATGCTGGTGGTCGTGTTGAAGCTTTGTGTTATGCTGACGAAGCTCGCTCCGGTCCGATCGAGTACCTCCACGATTCTGGCGAAGTCGGTGAGGCTGCGGGTGAGCCGATCGATCTTGTAGAGCAGGATGATGTCGACCTTACTGGCCTCGACATCGGCGAGCAGGCGCTTGAGCCCGGGCCGCTCCATGTTGCCGCCGGAGAACCCGCCGTCATCGATCCTTCACCAGCACCCATCCCTCGTGGCGTTGGCTCAAAGCATAGGCGGCGCAGGCCTCATGTTGCGCATCGAGAGAGTTGAACTCCTGTTCAAGCCCGTCCTCGGTGGACTTGCGGGTGTAGACCGCGCAGCGAAACAGCGTTTCAGGCATGGCTGGTCAGTCCGAAGAAGCGCGGACCGGACCAGTGTGCGCCGGTCACGTGGCGGGCAATTTCACTGAGGGAGCGCCAAGTCCGATCAGCATGCTGGAAACCGTTCGCGAGAACTTCGACTGTGATGCTTTGGCCATTCCACTCGCGCACCAGACGAGTACCCGGAGTGAGCTCGATGCGGGGACGGACGGGCTCAGTGCGGACCCCATCGGTCGCGATCCGCGCCAGCTCTCGCGCAATCAGCGCCGGCAGGGCGCCGTGGCGGCGCTCCTGCAGGTGCTGGGCCACCAGACGGCGAAGCAGACCAGGTGAAACATTCGGCGGGCAGACCCCCGCGAAGCCGTTCCATTTCTCTCTCAGCTGCGCTGGCGATAGACCGGCCAGCGCATCGAGTTCTACATCCAGCCTGCTCATTCGACGGCAGTCCCCACGAGTGTGTAGCGGCTGACACCATCGACCCGCGTTCGCTCGATTCGGTGCCCTTTCTTCTTGAGCCCCGTCAACGCTGCTCGCATGGTGTGAGGCAGCCAGCCAGTCGCCTCGACCAACTCATCCAACATTCCACCCTCGCTTCGCTGCAGGAGCGCAAGCACCTTCTCGGTCTTGTTCGGCTCCTTCGGCGTAGTGGGGCCCGAATGCTCCTGCGGCGGACTGGCATGCACACCGGTATTCTCCTGGACCGAGGCAACTTCGATCTTCGGTTCACGTGCTATCGGATACTCTTGCTTGTTGATGTTCGTGCTAGTCATGAGTGGGTGCTCCTGTTCGGGGGCAGCTCAATCACTGTTCCCACCGCCCAGAGCCCGGCCGGTCGTGCCGGTCAGGGCAGCAGCCGGTCGGGCCGACCGCGATTCACATGAACAGCAATGCTTCGTTCGCGGGCGAAGTCGAGTTCATTCTGCACCAGGCTGTCGTGGCTGGCCCCCGACATCATCAACGGTCACTTCGTATCCCGAAATACGGGTCATCATCCACAAGCTGGCCACTCCCGGCGCGGTCGGAAGTGCCCTCGAGGCGCTGATGATGGCTATTAAAATGAACCGCTATTCCGAGACTGCTCGCTAAGTGCTCAAGCCCTGGCTTGTGCAAATGGCCGTAGACCGACTTGGCGACCGCCGGGTGTCGCCCGACGAGCAAACAGATGTCGTGGATGCGACCCGCGATCCCGAAATGGTCAATTGGCCGCACTGGTGGACTGACGTCTAGAGCCCGCTTTCGACCCATTGCGGACAGTAGAGCGCCGCGATGTAACGGTGCTTTATCCCCCGATCCCGAAATCCGCGTACGTCATCGCCAGTCCGGCCGTGACGTGCGCGAACAGCACTTGGGCTCCGGCACCGCTGCCATCGGCATTGTAACAGATATTGCCCGTTACGCTGTCGTAAATGATGCGGTCGTTCGCATCATGTGCTGCCGTTCCGGTGTAGAAGGCGGTCGTCGCCAAGGTCCCAATCCCGGCGGCTGTGAAAGTGTGGTCGTCAAGCATGATCGTATCGTTGACGATGCTGAAGTCGATGATGTGGTCGACATTGTCGGATGCGCTGAGCGCACTGTCGAAATAGAAGAAATCCGCGCCAGCACCGCCGCTGAGGCTGTCGTCGCCGCCCATTCTCCTTCTCAAGATCCTTCATCCCCCGCGCCTGGTCGGTCTTCAGACCGCCCCATTCCTTGCGCCAACTCAGCTTTCTGCCGCTTGCGAGGCTTTTGTTAGTTCCTCAATAATCAGAAGGGCTGGGGCTAGATATCTCGCACGGGCTTTCAGTCCGGCTGAACGGCTTCGTTTAGCCTGCGCAGCAAGAGCGATGACAGCCGGCGAAGCTCGTCATCTTTCGCGGCGGCATCCACTGCTACTTCCACAGCCTGAGCATCGAGGCTGATCGTATGAAAGCCAAACACTCCGGCACTTCCGGCCAGGCCATGAGCCAGCCGCTTCATTTCGACCCGATCAAGGGACTGCATAGCCGCTTCGAACTGCGTGCGCTCACACTGTGCCCTGAAGACGAACCGAGCGCGAAGTTGCGCCATACGATCGTCAAAATCGCTCATGGCTTCAGATATTGCCGCACAGTCTGTGCGAGGGTCATCGGATTGAACGGCTTGGCGATGAGGGCTACTGCGCCCATCAACTTAAGCCTCTCCACATCCTGTGCCTGCGTCCTAGCGGTGATGAAGACGATCGGAATCTGTGCAGTTTCCTTCTGCTCGCGCAGCCTGGCCAGGGTGGTCGGGCCATCCATCGCGGGCATCATGACGTCGAGCAGGACGAGGTCGGGTTTCCACTCGGCCGCCACGAGGACCGCCTCCTTCCCGGAGGCGCACGTGCGTATTTCAAAGTCCTGATCGAGCCCCAGCGATATCTCGGCCACCTCGCGGATGTCCGCTTCATCGTCGACAAAGAGAATGCGAATGGTCATCGCCCTTTGGGGAGTGCAAGGGTTGCGGACTTACCAAAGAGAAACTCTACGGTTGCGACCAGGTCATTGAGGCTGGAGCGGGATTTCGTGAGCACCGCCCCGACACGCTTTGCGAGTTCTGGGTCATCGTCCTGCGCTGAAAAAATAACCACCGGAATAGGCGTGCCGTCCTCACGGTGCATCTCCGGCAAAAGCTCGAGCCCTGAGCTGCCCGGCAATGTAAGGTCCAGGATTACAAGGTCGTAAGGGACGTTTTTGAGCGCCTGCCTCGCCGACTTCACGTTTAGAGCCGAGTCAAGATCCGCTCTGCCTTCAAAGGCGGTGGCGACGACCCGCAGCGAATCGGGGTCGTTTTCTACATGGAGGATCCGGCGCCTTCCTCCCTCCAAGATCGTATCCCTCACCCCCTTAAGCAGGCTCTCGACCGTGACTGGTTTGTGGAGCCAATCTACCAAGTGCAGGGGCTGTGAGATTTTGCCGCCGGGCCCATCGTGAGTAGCGACAAGTATGGGTACCGAAGCGTAGAGGCGGTAGGACCGCAGGTGCTGGACAAGTCCGATCGTTTGCTGGCCCTGAATTTCCAGGTCAATTAAGATCGCGGAATAACTTTTCTCCGCCGCGAGGGTTCGGACTTCATCACAGCTAGACGCTGTGTCGCTGTCGAACCCTGCCTTGCGCAGTGTCCGTTTCATCTCGCCTGCCGCCGCTGGGTCGTCCTGACAAATAAGGATAAGCGGCGACGCGAGAGGGCGCAAAGGGGGTACGGCCGGTAAATCCACATGAAACGCGGTGCCCTTGCCGAGCTCCGACTCGAAGCTGACCGAGCCGCCGAACCGGTCGACGATCTGCTTGACGATGTTGAGACCGAGACCAGTCCCGCCCTTCTCGCGCCCATCAGAAGAATCCGCCTGCGCGAACTTCGAAAAGATGTGTTCCCTAAACACGTCGGGAATGCCTGCACCCTGGTCACGTACGGTAATGCGATGGCGCCTTTCGCCCGGGAGGATGGTGATGGTCACCTCGGACCCCGCAGGAGAGAATTTCACGGCATTCGAAAGCAGGTTCGTGAGCACCTGAATCAGCCGGTCGGCATCCACGTTCACGGCCGCCCCGTCCGGGTCGGCTACAAGCGATAAATACACGCCCTGAATTTTCCCGAATGCGGTGTTCATCTCGACCGCCTCCTTCACCAGCGGCTGCAGCGTCATCGGCCTGATATGAAAAGGCATTTTGCCGGATTCGATCTTCTCTATGTCGAGAATCTCATTGACTAGGCGCACCAGCCGCTCACTGTTGGATTGAGCGATCTTGATCAGCTTGCGTGCGCGTTCCGGCAGCTTGCCGGCCGCCCCGCCGGCGAGCAAGCCGAGCGAGGCGGCGATGGAGGTAAGCGGCGTCCGCAGCTCATGGCTGACGGTAGAGACGAACTCCGTCTTCATCTGCTCTACCTGCTTTCGCGCGGTGACGTCCCGACCAACCGCCAGGAAGCGCAGGCCCTCTGCCAGCGGCACCGGGCTTATTGTGACAGCTACTGTGCAAAAGCCACCGTTCCGCCCCTTTGATTCAATTTCCTGGACAGGGATCGAAGTGCCTGGTGGATGTTGAGCTAGCTCCGCCAAGAAGCTCTCCAAGACTTCCTGCGTCGGCGCTTCCCTGAACAAGACGCGGACATTCTGACCGATCAGTTCGTCTTTTTCATATCCGTACATTTGCGTCGCTGCCGGGTTCAGGCTTTCAATACGGCCACGAATGTCGTGCGTAATCATACCGTCTGTCGCCGCGTCAAAAATGGCCTCCTGACGTGTGCTGAGGTCCTGCATTCTCCGGTGGCTTTCGCGCATCGTGAACATCGTGCGAGCGATGATCCAAGCCGCCCCGCTCAGAAGGAGCCCGAACAGGGTCTCGAGACCGAAGCTGAGGGCTTGAAGCCTTGTTCGTGACCGGTCGGCAGCCGCTATCGCGGCTTTTAGATTTGAGCTCTCAATCGCGTCCAATGTTGCAATCACGGCCCGAATTCGGTCCATGATTCTCTTACCCGTGCCCTTGCTGATCATCAGTGCCGCCTCACCCGGCCGCTCATTTTGGCGCAGTCGTATAGTTTCTGCGGCGAATGCCAGCTTCTGCTGCGTGAGAGCGATTAGCGCGCCGCGATACGGGGCAAAGGCCGCTTTCCTCGCCAGGCGGGCATCCAGCGCTTTCAGTTCCGGGCCGACGCGCGCCCTCGCTCGGGTGTAGGGCTCCAGGAACTCGTCTTTACCGCTCAAAACATAGCCCCTTTGACCCGTTTCGATATCCTGATGCAAAGAGAGGAATCCTTCTATCGCCTGTCGCGTTTCGTAGGAGTAATTAACCTTCGCCCGAAGCTCCCCCGCTTCATCGAACTGTCGTGCCTGCAAGAAGACTAACAGCGGAATGAAAAGCAGTACGATAAAAGGTGTGGCCCTGCCAAAGGTCCAGAGCCATCCAACTTCCTGGCTTTTGATCGCCTCGTTCGTGCCGCGCATGCGTCCGAGTGATAAACGGTCAGGGCGATCTCGCAAGAGTGCCCGAGCTACCACGAAACCGAACGTGCGCCACCATGCCGAACTCTACTTTGCCGGACTTCCCCGGCGACCGGCGTCAGCTGAGTTTCGAGCCCGGATGCTAGTGTCCGGAAAGGGTCGAAGGCGGACATAGGGCAGCTACGCACTTCCTAGCCCTTGAGGTGTCGACTACCTGCCGCAGCTCAAACTACGACCGATCCTAGCTCAACCTGATAGAGCGTCGGCTGCGAACCCGGAGGTTGGGGGTCGAACTCCTCGGAGCGGGCTAGGCCTAATGTCCGGCCGTATTCGTGCCGGAAGGCGAGGACGCAGCCTTGTGCGGAAGCTTGGACCGCGCGAGCACAATGCCTTGATCCAAGCTGTGTTGGAAGCTCGTGGGCTGGAGACTACTAATAAAGAAGCTCAGAACTTCGCCAACGGCTGTGTTCGTCGCGCGGGCGTTAGCACCGAGGCTGTGCACGAGCGCCGTGGGTGAGTCGAAGCCGTGGGTGGCTCCCTCGTGCAGCGAAAGAGCCACGTCGCTGCCGGCGCCGCGGCTTTGTTCGACAAACCGCTGGCAGAGGACGTGCGACACCTCTTGATCGTTAGTGCCGGAGTGAACCCGCACCGGCGCATAGGGTCGGTAGCCGATCCCTTCGAAGTGTCTGTGCATCCCGCACCCAGGATACATCGCCACGGCGGCTTTAAACTTGCTGAAGTGCTCACCGCCAGCGCGGCCTTCTTGGGCTACGGCCGCCAAAGCAGCGCTTGCTCCGTTAGACCAGCCTATAAGGCCAACGCGCTCCTCGTCGACGTCGTCGCGCGTCCGCAGGTAATCTAGAGCTCCGTACGCATGGAGAGGTCGAACATACACTTCGTCGAACCGCGGGGGCCGTTGTTTATAGCTTCCGCGGGGAAACCCGCCTGGATTTCCGAGCGGCCCAAAGTCATCGACCAAAATTGCCAGGAAGCCTTCCGCCGCCAGCCGCTCGCCCCAAAGCTTGTAGCGGGCGCTTAAGGTAGTCTCGTCATAAACGCCCTTGGCTAAGCTCGAATAAGCGCCGCTTCGACCGTGAAGCAAGACCACAGCCGGTAGCCTTCCGCGCAGGCCGACGGGGTGGAAAACATAGCCTATGAGAGCGGTGCGGCCGTCCCGGCTGGGGAACGAAACCCGTTCCGGTGCTGCGAGAGCCGCGCTGGCGAACAATGGTGGGGCGAACAGACTAATAGAAGCTACCGCCAGCAAGGCGATGAGCGTCTTAGCAACGTCGCGCCGTGACAACTGCATAGCCAGTTTCGTCGTGGCCCCCGGTGAGGCCGCTTTACTTCCAAGTATCTCCGTTGAGTCGGCTATCACACAATTCGCCTGTTTTCAATCAGACCCGCATGAAGAGTAGGGGCAGAAACGATGGCTATTGGCTCTACCGCTTCCCGCTCAGGCGAACGGGCGAGCGCCGACAAAGTGTCCATGCTGAGAGCGATCATCGCCCGAGCCTAAGTGTCGATGTCGTCCATGCTCCAAAATAACATTAATTTTGGACCACTCAGAAGGGGGTAGATCACTGGCTTACTTACGAGCTCGAGGCATGCGTCCGCCCTAGCCGATTTGCCTCATCACTTAACTCGGTGCATTCGTTCGACAGTTCCATCCGATTTAACTGTCTTACCAGCCGGAAGACAATTTTGAGAGAGACTTACATGAGGAAGCGAGTTACCGCACTGCTCCCCCCTTTGCTTTGGGTGTTACTGCTGGTCGGCCCAATGCCCGCACAGGCGGCCGCCGACGATCCGTGGAGCGGGCGAATCGAAGCCGGTGTAATTGCCGCCAGCCGCACGTCGGACGCCGAGGATCTCGACAGCTCGGCAATCTATGGGCGAGCTGAGCTGCACTTCGATCGCGACGCCCAGCCTACCGGATTCAAAGGCCGCGCCTTTTCGTCTTACTACGACTACTTCACGCGCGCCCGCCACAATCGCTTCAGCAACGGCGTGTCCGGCGCGTTAATTCATCAATTGAGCGATCGCGTCGCGTTTGAAGTCGGGGGCGCTTACTCCAGCAATCTGATCACCACTGAAGCGCTCGAGGCCGATCAGCTGGAAGGTCGCGCAACGCTGGTCTTCGAGCCCGACAAAAAAAACAGGATTGAAACATTCGGCGCAATTCGGAGGCGCGATTACGACGACTCCGCCGACCGCCTCGGCCATGGCGGGGCCGTAGGTACGAATTATCGGTACCACTTCGGCTCCTATCGCTATGCCGGTGCCAGCCTGCAACGCGACTGGATCGATTGCGCCAATCAGTTTCGCGAGTATCGCCGCTGGACGCTGGAGGCCTATCTGAGCGCCCCGGTTTCTGGGAGCACGCTCGTTCGTGGCACGCTGAGCTATCGGGACATCCGGTTTCCAGGGCGACCGATCGCTCTTCCGGGCAGCGGCTCACGGCACGACCATCAGCTGGTCAGCGAGCTAATGGTGACCCAGCCGCTGACTCACGCACTGCGGCTGGAAGTTGGCGGACGCTATATCCTGCGCTCCTCGAACGACCCCGGGTACCGCAAAGACGGAATTCGCGGCCAGGCCGCGCTCCAGTATCGGTTTTGATCTCGAGGGCCGTTGGGGAGCTGGCAGTCTAAATGCAACTTGGCTCTGATGGGCGCAACTTGGGCGATGCGGTGCATTTGGTTTGACAGTGCTCTGGGCACATCGGAGCAATCGACTGTATGAACCCTGCAATGGAAGACACTGAGCCGACAAGCAGCCCGCGGGGTGACGCTGCGCGCTTCCACTGGCTGCTTCCGCTGGTGGTGGCGCTGGTGCTCGTGCTTGCTGGGGAGTTCGGCCTTACTCGTGTTCCGAATGGCCTGCTGTTCGACGTAGCGACGCGACAACTCGCTGCGAAAGAGCCGAAGGCAGTCCTTTTCGAGCCTTCGGGAAAAGTTGACCTTGGTCAGGTCGACTGGGCTCTCGCGGTGACACTGTTGCGGCGCCTTGGGGCTAAGAAGATTGTTTTCACCTTCGACCCTTTCGCCCGAACCGACCCCTCCGAACGTGGGCCCGACATTATAGTGGGCGACCCGCCTCAGCCGGTGCCGGGAAAACCTGGGCGGTGGCGGCTTCACCAGGAACTAAGCCGTCGCGTCCAGCACGCAGTCGCCGTCGTCCCCCCTTCGGAGCACGGTATCTTCCGCAGACAATGGCTGTGGATCCCCTCACCCGAGGGCCGCCTGCCGACCATTGAGGCACTGGCAGCCGGCCAAACGCTGAATGGGTCTTCCGACTTCCTGATCGCCTTGCCGTCGCGCGAGGTGCTTCCGAGAGTGCCACTTGAGCAGCTTTTTTCGAAAGTTTTTCCCGACGACCTGCTCAGAGGAAAGATTGCGGTTTTAGGGCCAGGCCGCTCCGTCGACCCGCCGCGTTACGTGACGCCTGCTACGGCGGGCAAGCCTCAGGTGAACGGGGCAGAGTTTCACACGCGCGCTATTCAAAGCCTGTTGGCGGGTCGTGCAATTCAGCCAGTCACCGGCGTTTGGCGAGCGCTACTCTTGTTCGGCCTTAGCGTACTTTTCGTAAGACTGTTGGCAAGGTCGGATCCGAGTGCATATGCGCGAAAACTGACGGTCGTCGTGCTTCTAACGGTCGCCCTCGGCTTCGCTATGCTCGCCCTTGCCGATCTCATGCTGCCGCTGACGGAGCTAGTCCTTGCGGAGCTCGTGCTTGGATTCATGATCTTTCGTCAAAAAGAGACACTTCAGGATGAGCGGCTCGCGCGCATGGTCGACCGCACGACAGCATATGTCGCTCGGCACGCGCTACTCAACGATCTGAACAGATGGCCTGACTTTCTCGCTACGGCCGCTCGGTTGGGCGGGATTGAACAGTGGCTGCTGTTCGAAAAGCTCAATGGAGGAGCCATCGAAGTTCTCGCAACGCAGGGTCACATAGACGAGAACGTAAGAGCGCAGATCCGATACTTGCCGCTGTTGAAGCGAGCCGATGAGGCTCGACCCGCCTCAGTCCCTGCTGGGGACAGCCTTTTCGGGCTGCCCGGAAAGGCACATCTGGTCCGGCTCACACACAGTGAACGGCGCATCTACTGGCTTTACCATATTCCGCTAGGCGACTTGCATGAAGCGGGCTCGGCAAACGCCGCAAAGCGCATTTCTCACAGCCTCGTGGCAGCGCTTGATCTCGAATATGCTGACCCAACTGCAAAGATGCGGTCACATAGGTTCAAAAGCCTGGACAATCGGGTTGCGCACTCGATGGATCTGATCGTCAGCCGTTCGACCGAGCTTCGTCAGTCCCTAGCGGCAATGCAGACCGCTATGATCCTATACGACGCAGCCGGAATGCCATTGCAGACCAATGCCAGCATGCTCCGAATATTGCGCAGTCTTCAGTTGGACGTGGCCGAGAGTACGCCAGTGGATGTGGCCGAAAAGCTCACCTCGATCGATGGTGAGGCTTCGCGCAGCATGTTGAAAGAGCTCGTTCTGACAGGTGGCGAAATGCGTCTCGCAGCGGCGCAGGAGCTTGAGGGACGTCGTTACGTACTACGAATGACCAATGTTCAAAATGACGTTGGTGAACCAACTGGCGGACTGCTGTTCGAGGCGATCGACGTTACCGAAGTCGACCGGATCGCCCAAGTGCAGAGGGAGCTCGCGAACCAGAT
This sequence comes from Sphingomonas sp., assembly GCA_013816595.1. Taxonomy (GTDB): domain Bacteria; phylum Pseudomonadota; class Alphaproteobacteria; order Sphingomonadales; family Sphingomonadaceae; genus Sphingomicrobium. Next base: position 15,569 of record JACDEB010000015.1, read on the forward strand.
TGACTCGCAGATCCGCAATGACCTTGAGGCAATTCAGCTGGCGGCAAGGCTGGCGTCGGACGGGCGGCTATCCCGTCAGCGCCAAAACAAAGCTCTCGCTCATGTTCTGGAGGCGACAGCACGGGCTCGCAACACTCTCAGCTCAATTGGGGAGCTGCTGGACCGCGCGCTACGCGTGGGGATGCCAGATCCTTACCCAGTGAACCCTAAGCATTCGCTCATCCGCGCGCTTTCACGTGTGCGGTCACGGGCCGACGAGCTCGGCGTTGAATTGAAGCTCGAGCAGCCGGAGCTAACCACAGCAGTGATCGCCGAACCGGCGCTGTTGGACGAGCTTGTCGAGGCATTGGTGCGAGTGGTCCTCAATGACAGTCCGCGCGGTTCGGTCGTTGCTGCTGAGCTGCTCGAGTTCGAGAGCGAGAGCGCGATCGTCATTACGGGAGGCTTTGGCCTGCCACCCGATCGCTTGGACGACATCCTAGGCGGGAGGGGTATGGGGGAATCAGAGGAGTTCCGCGTCATTGCTCAGGCCACCGAGGTCATACCCGCGTGGGGCGGGGTGATAGAGGCAAGCAGCGAACCAGGCGCGGGTTACTCGTTCAAGGTCCGGCTTAGAAAGGTTTGAATTTGTCCCGACGCATACTTTTGGTGGATGATGATAAGCTCTTGCGTGATCTCCTGGAGATGACCCTGGCCCTGGAGGGCTACCAAGTTGGCGTCGCCAGCAATGGGGCTGAGGCACTTGCTCTGTTGGAAAACACGGAGTTCGACCTCATTGTACTCGATTTGATGATGCCAATTCTCGACGGGATACGGTTCCTGAAACGTCTTCCTGGTGGCAAACAGCCGCCCATCATCGTGTTATCGGCCAACAGCAACGCGACAGTCACAGCGCAAGTGGAGAAGTTGGGGGCAGCGGCTGTAGCCCGCAAGCCGGTTGATCCTGAACAATTCCTCCAACTTGTCCACTCTACGCTCAACAGCGGGAGCGTCGCCCGGTCGTGAGCCCGCTGGTCCTGCCCTTATTTCCGGAAGGCAGCCTCGCGAGCTCTGTGATCACAACTGTTTGGGTCGGCGTCTTCATCGTCTGCCTCTTCAACCTTCGCTTGGGTTGGGTGCTCTCGGGTCTCGTCGTGCCCGGCTATATCGCGCCGCTGTTGATTGCGAAGCCTGTCGCTGCGCTCGTGGTAATCGCCGAAGCGATGCTGACATACGGGCTCTTCTGGGTTCTGTCTGAGAAACTGTCCGGGCCGGCAACTTGGAGCAGTTTTTTCGGCCGCGACCGATTCCTGGGGCTCATCCTCGTGAGCGCGGTTGTTCGACTGAGCGTCGATGGTGCGTTGCTGCCGATGGTCGCAGATTGGCTCAACCGCAGCTACGGTTTCGAGTTTGACTGGCACAACAATTTGCACAGCTTTGGGCTTGTGGTGGTCGCCCTTTACGCGAACCAGCTGTGGAAGCCGGGGCTCGCACGCGGCTTGGCGCAGAGCCTTACGATCCTCGTCATCACCACTGTTGTAATTCGATATGGACTGATGGAGTTCACGAATTTTCGGATCAGCGGCGTCGTATACCTATACGAGGACTTCGCCAGCTCGATTTTAGCGAGCCCAAAAGCCTACATTGTACTCATCGTCACCTGCTTCTTCGCGTCGCGAATGAACCTTCGTTACGGCTGGGATTTCGGAGGTATACTCATCCCTGCCTTGCTCGCACTGCAGTGGTACCAGCCGCTGAAGATCGTGACGACCCTCATCGAAGGGGCGGTAATATTCGCACTCGGATCTTTGCTTTTGAACACGAGATTTTTTGCGAACACTACCGTCGAAGGTGCCCGGAAGATCCTGCTCTTCTTCAACATCAGCTTCGCCTACAAGCTGGTGCTTGGGCATGCTCTCTCATGGGCAGGAATAGAGCAGCGGATCACCGATTACTACGGGTTCGGCTACCTGCTGCCGACACTAATCGCGATCAAAGCCTACGAAAAAGACATACTGCCCCGCGTGGGCCGCGCGGTGCTGCAAATCAGTTTCGTTGGAGCAGCTGTTGGAAGTTTAATCGGCTTCGCGCTGCTGATGCTCGTGCCGGAACGCCCAGGGGTCGAAGCTGAGGCCCGAGCAAACCAGGGTGCACCGCCGGAGGTCAGGACGTTAGTCGCACAGGCTACGGGTGCTGCTTATTCGGAGGCGGTAGGTGTAAAGTCCGCGGGACTAGATCGCGGGGAAGCTTTAGCGTTTGGCGCTGCTATTGGCATGCTTGACGGAGGGGGGTCGGCGAAGGAAGCAGCGGCGCTGCTGGGCAGCGCTGGTTACAGGCTGACGCCGACTAGTAGCGGGTTGCTCGCTTTGGTACCCATCAAATCCAGTGAGGGTGCACTTTTCGTCTTTAATCCCGGTGCCACTCGCAATCTAACAGTGATTGTGCCCGAGCCCTCAAGTCAGCCCGGCCTTGCCTTGGCTACTGCTCGAATTTTTGAGGTTCAGCAGGCGCGTTGGCTCGTGATCGGCAATCAGGCCACCGACGTACCGGGCGTCCAAGCCCCGGCTGCGGCGGTCGCCATATTCCGACGCGCTGCCCAAAACGCCGAGATGATAGTGCGCCGGGGTGCGCGGGGAGACACGCCAGTGATCTACCTAGCTGGCGCGGCCGTGGCGGGGCTGCAGTTGCGAGCTCTTCGCGAACAAATCCCTCAGGTGGCCGTCAAGTTTACGAGCCGCGCTCAACTAAAAGACAACCCGGATAGCAGTACGCTTCTGCTCCCGCAAAGCTCAGTACAGCTCCTGATTGGCGGCGCACATCGGCCGCAGCAGCAGTTCACCTTTGCCGACTTGGTCGGGCAGGCTCAGGGTGTGTTTGCCTTCGAGCGTGAGACTCGCCGGAAAGAACTCCCACGAGTCCTGACCTTGGCCGAACTTGCCTTTTTACGCTTTGAGGTTGTAGAGCCGCTGCTCGCAGGCGCCGACGGAGAGTCAGACGACGTCATTCGCGCAAGCGCCGCCGCCGCAGCTAGCATAGATTTTGAGGTGGCCGAGATCCAAGGTCCAAATGTTGCTCCTTTGGTGGCTCTTCGGCGCCGCGGTGACACGACCGGAGCGTACGTAATCCGGCCTGGAGCCGGCGATCGACCAATCATCCAAGTCGCTGCGGACGATGAGCGTTCGACGGTTGAAGCGGCCACTCAGATGTTTGAAGGTTTGGGCGCTCGGGCTTTACTGATTACGCCGTCGCAGGCTGAGCTGGACCGTGGTCAAGGAGGGCTTCTGCCACTCATCACTCAATCACTGCTTCGTGCGAGTGGCAAGCGGCCTCAGCTGACCATGCAGGTTCGGACACCTCCCCAATCTGTGCTGGCAGCTGGGACAGCCGAGGTCGTGATCGCGCCGGATCGGCTGGAACCAGGGGCGGGGCTCGGCAACGAGCTCAAGGAACGTTTATCCGCCTTTGGACTTATGGCGCGGGTGGCGAATTGGGACATCCCCAGCACGGGTTTGGAAGTAGCGCCTAATCCGCACATTCGGTACATCCAACAAAGCAGCAATAAGCGTTTTGCTATCGTTTGGGTGCCGAGCTCACGAAGGGTGCATCGTTCGTGAGACTTCTGGGCCGCCTCCTCACCGCTCTCGTGCTTCTGGGCGTCATTTTCCTGGTGGTCAGCTGGTTGTGGTCGACCGTCTCCAAGGCTCTGCCGCCAGGCATGCTTAGCAAGCAGGATTACAGGCTCACCGACCCCAGTTTCGTATTTCCGCTGAGAAGAGACCGGTACGTCCGGTTCCCCTTTTCGCAGCCGCATGACAGCGCGCGGCTAATAACGCACGCTGACCTTCACCCTGGCGTATACGGGGGAGCGTACTCACTGATAGTGGAGGCGCTTGGTTCAGACGGGCAGGTGATCCTGCGCCGCGAAATCTTTCTTCGCTCAATCGTGCTCTACAGCCGTGACTTGAGGGGCCGCATCGTTCCGCGATCCTTTTACGCAGACTCTACACTAACTCCGTCCGCAAGCGACATCACGGTGCTGGATTTTCAACGACCTGTAAACGAGCTGCGGCTGAAAGCGGGGAGGCTCGACCCGGGTGTCGCCAGGATCGTTGCGCGGGTTCAGGAACAGCGCCCAATCTCTATCCGGCAACTTGCAGTGGGGTGGCAGCGGCTGAGCCACCGAGAACAAGAACGAATGGCCGAAGGCAACGCATTTCCCGCGGAAATGCTCACAGACGAGGAGCGGCGAAACTTGCTCGCAAATCGCTGGTACCCAGTTGGACCCGCAGGCGTCCAGGGGATACACTACGACAGGACCATTTTATACGAGCGCGACATCCCGGACGGCGACACATTGAGGAGCCAGCCGAGTGCCGCGCAAGGAAGCTGACCCGTGCGCCGCATCCTGCTTGTTGCTGCAGCACTTGCATTGCTGGTCGTGCTTATGACCGTGCTTAGGACGCTAGTTGCCCCACGCGACGGAGCCACGGAGCTGAGTTCAGCAGACATGAATTCAGCGCGAGCTGAATTCGCCGCCCTGCTGAACGGCGAACTGCCCGGTGCGGAACCGCTTGCAAATCGAATGGGCCTCATAGTCCGACAAGTTGAGCAGCCGTTCCGCGGCACCATAATCGAGGAGCGGCCGGGTAATGCGCATGGTCAAGGCGCATACTTCATAAGGAATGCGGCCCAGCGGCCGTACCCCATGCTTGTCACGGCGCCACACCGCGGCGCGGAGCGCTACACCGGACCGTTGGCCGCGGCTGTGTTTGCGGAAACAGATGCGTCCGCAGCAGCATGGAACAGCGCCCCTCGTGGGCGCGCCGGCAATTCGTCTGGCCTCGATCTGGCACGGCTTGAGCGGCACCTTTTTACGGCATTCGCGACTGCGTTCGCGGAAGTACATCCGAACGGAAGGATCATTCAGTTGCACGGCTTCAATCCGGCAAAACGGCAAACGGAGAGCGGGCGGCGAGCCGACGTTATATTGAGCAGTGGAAGTGAGCGGCCGTCACTGCTGATTCAATCCATTGGAGCCTGCCTGTCCGACAGCTTGCCCAGTTATGATGTCCGAGTTTTCCCGACAGAGGTATCGGAACTCGGAGCACTTAACAACGCGCAGGCTCGTGCCCTTCACAAGCTGAGCCACGACGTTTTTGTCCACGTGGAGCTTTCGCTGAGACTGCGCGCAGCGCTGATCGACAGCAGCGAGCTGCGCTCGGCGTTTGGCGAATGCTTGCAAGCATGACTGACGCAAATGGCACGCAAAACGACTTGGTGTCACTGCTTAGATGCGGCACCAACCCTCTCATTTGCAGACTGGAGGAGGATCTGGAACAGCAGATTCTAGCTGAGTTCCATTCGGCAGGAGGCGGGGATGGATCGGAACTCATTCGCTTCGCCATTGGGTGGTTCAACAAGCGTCTTAAGAATATTGAGCTGCTGCACCGCCTCGCGCAGGAGTTCCAGGAGCGATTTCGCAAGGCCCTGGACCCACGCGAGCGGGATGAGCGGGTCCTCAGATTTGCGGAACAGATGGGCGCATCTCCAACTCAGCTTTCCGCGGACAGAAAAGCGCTCCGGCTATTTTTTGATCAGAACGCTGTTCTCGAGCGATATGACCGCCGGGTCGGGGAGGAGGAGCGAGCGGCGGTTTTCACGCTTGACCGGGTGGGTGCCATGCAATCTACTCTATTAGCGCTGACAAGCGATAAGGCGAGTCTTTGGAAATCGTTCGGCGCCGAGCGGTTCGCTGCCGAAGCCCGTCGGTATCACGGTGATGCTCGAGTGCGCGAAGCATCGTTTCGTTGCCTCCGTCGAAGCGTCGCCGGCGCGGCCGCCGCTGACGCGATGCCTTGCGTGAGTCTTTCGGAGCATACCTTGTGGGAGCTACAGCGAGCCGCGCTGGGTCAGAGCGAGCCTACGTGGGTCCAGTGCGAAGCGCTGACGACGCTCGCGTATGCGTCGCCAGTGTCGGCGAAAGTGGCTTTGGAGCAGCGGTTCAGCAACCCAGGTGCGGGAGATGATCTGTTCGTGCGCCGCCACGCAGTTCGCCTCCTTGCTGCACATCCACTGCTGCGCAAGCACGGCGCTTTACTTGCACTAGCTGCAGCCGATCCCAGTCCCGCGGTTCGGCAGGTGCTGGCGCAGTCCCTTTGTGATTTTGGCACTGAATCCGTCAAACGCCACCTGGAAAATCTGGCCAACGACAGCTCCGCACAGGTCCGGGCGGCACTGCTCAGTAACTGGAAAGGTTTAGGCCAGGCACTCGGCTTCGCGGGAGCAAGCGGGCTCCTTGCGCGCAAGCTTCGCGACGAAAGCGGCTTCGTGATCCGAACCGCTCTTGACTCAGCGTCACGTCTCGCGTGGGCAGCCGAGGCGGAGCCAGCCGCAGACGTCCAGCGGTTGCTATCGGATGAGGTTGAGCGGCTCAGGCTAGGCCACCCCGATCTGAAAGTGAGGCGCTGGGCGGCTCAGCATGCCGAACAGCTTTGGTGCGCGGGATGCCCGCCTGCTCGCGAGCTCGCGCGCAACATTGCTGCTGCAGCAAGAAAGGTTGCGGAGGGCAAGGTTTTTCGAGTTCCTGAAATCGACGCTATTTTGGGCGAAGAGCCAGACCTTGTCGGCCGGGTGCTGTCCGTACTTGCGCAGTCTGATTACGGTTTCGAAATTTTACCGTCCGGCAAGATCAGGCGTGGTGATTTGTTTGCATTCAGGAGCTGGCGTTTGATCCATGAGTGGCGGAACCCAAGCCCAGACAAACGGCAGGCTTTCCCGCATTGGATCGGCCGTGTGATGCGCGGCCGCGTAGCCGCGCCCTCATCTCTCATGGCAGAGCTGGCGCCGACAAAGGTTCCAGGCGAACCTCTAATGCAGGCAGACGAGGGCGGCTGGCGAAACTATGTGCCGCTCCTCGACCACATCCTCTCTGCCATCGACACCGGCGAATCAGTGTCCGTCTATTCGCCCGAGGGCGTTACGGTGGTCGACCCGCCGCCTCGGTTTTTGGACCGCCTTAAGGCGCGGCTAAGGCTCACGTGGCGTTTCGCGTCGTACGCTGAACTACGCAATTGGGGGGTGGACAGCGCAGTCCAACCTAATGCCTACTCGGCCGCTGTTGGCGAGCTGGGTGTCCGCATGCGCCTGCGCCCGCACGGGGACCAGCAGAAGCTTGTGGAATCGAATAGCGCGCGTTTCTTCACAGTGTCGCTGCCCGTCGTTGGGTTTGCGCTGCTGTGGGAACAAGCAAAGCTCTATTTCAGCTCGCTTTACGCCAACTCGCTACTGCATCTGGCGCTGTTCCTGATGGCAGCCCTGTTGTGGTTCAGTGCCAATCACTTCAGGCGCAACCATGCAATGCGCCGTGCGAGGAAGGCGCTGCAGGTTGTGATCGGCGGCTGGGGAACCCGCGGCAAGTCTGGGACCGAGCGGCTTAAGGCAGCTGTTTTCAGCGCGCTTGGGCACTCGCTGGTGTCGAAGACGACTGGCAATGAGGCGATGTTCCTGTACGCTTCCGCGTTCGGACCGGTACGAGAGTTGTTTTTGTTCCGCCCATACGACAAGGCGACCATCTGGGAGCAGCTCGACCTCGCCGTTCTTGCTCGCAAGCTTGGCGCGCGCGTGTTTCTATGGGAGTGCATGGGCCTTACGCCAGGGTATGTGAAAGTGCTTCAGCGTCATTGGATGTGCGACGACATAGCGACCATCACTAATACTTATCCAGACCACGAGGACGTGCAGGGTCCCGCCGGTCGCAACATCCCTGAGGTGATGACGAACTTCATCCCCAGCCGATCGACGTTGATCACGAGCGAGGAGCAGATGCGCCCAATGCTCCGAAGCGCCGCAGCAGCGCTAGGTACAAGCTTCAACGCAGTCGGGTGGCTCGAAGCCGGGCTGCTGCCGGAAGAAATGTTGCAGCGTTTCCCGTACGAAGAGCATCCGTACAACGTAGCGCTGGTCCTCGCTGTCGCCCGCGAATTCGGAATCGAGCCGGATTACGCGCTCAAGGAAATGGCAGACCGGGTCGTACAGGATATTGGGGCCCTCAAGGTGTATCCCGAAGCACCCGTCCGCACCCGCAGACTCGAATTCGTCCTCGGCAATTCAGCAAACGAGCGCTTTGGCGCTCTTGGCAATTGGACCCGGCTCGGCTTTCATTCACAGGATCCTCTGGACGTGCCAGATGTCTGGATCACAACCGTGGTCAATAATCGTGCTGATCGGGTCCCGCGGTCCCGGGTTTTTGCCTCGATTCTGGTTAAGGACATTAGCGCAGACAGGCACGTCCTCATTGGATCGAACCTCAAGGGGTTCTTGGGATTCATCGAGGAGGCTTGGCAGGAATTCGCACCGTCCCTCACTTTGTGGCCGTTGAACCAAACAACTGAAGACCCTGCAGCGCACCTGGAAGCACTTGCCCGGCGCTTTCGCATCGTTCATCGCCACGAGCAGCCGTTGGCTGCGGTTCGAGCCATGCTCCGGCCGCAGCCTGACGCGGCAACTCTTCTGAAGCAGATTGCAGAGGAGCCAAATGTCGACGCAGCGCTTGCACTTGTCTCTGAAAGCGAGATCTCGCAGCGGGAAGCGATTGTCAGGCATGCACATGAGGTTGGCAGTCAACTGGACGAGTTTAACCTTTTGAAAGCGGCAGTTGCCGCCGGTGGAGAACGAGATCGCATCGACCAGCAGGTCCGCGAGCAATTATGGCGCTGGTTTCGCGCGAAGATCGTCATTGTTGAGAATTATCACGCCACGGGCGAGGAGATTGTGCGCCAGCTGGTTGAATTGACGCCACCGGGCTTCCGCAACCGTATTATGGGCATGCAGAACATTAAGGGGACGGGTCTCGACTTCGTCTATCGATGGCATGCTTGGGAGACGTGCCATACCGCATGCAAGGACGCCCTAAGCAAAGTACCGGCTCGCGTTCAGAGGGGGCTTCGCACGCTCGCCGGGTTCCAGGAGTTCGGCATTCTGAGCGAGGAAAGTGTCCGGGACATGCTCGCACGCCTCAGACAGGGCGCCGATCTGCCAGGAGAAGTTCAAAGAGTACAGCTGGACCTGGTCGAAGCAGGACTTGAGCAGCAGCTCGATACGCTGAATAACGAGGTTGAAGCCTCGTTGGGTGCCGTCGCAAAAAGGCGAGCCACTATGTGGGTCGAGGACGTACTCGATGCGGGGGACGCGATCCGGCGCCGGAAGCGTGCAGACCTTATCTATCGTGAGCTGGCAGCCGAACGGATCAGCTCCGAACGGGCAATTCTCGAATTGCGACGCCTGACGACGCGACAGAAAGGGGGCTGGCTCGGAGGGGATATTTCCCGTCTCCGCCGGCGTACCGCAAAAGAAACGGTGGGGCCCTCGTCATGAACTCTATAGCGCGGTCAGCAGTTACACTGGCGATCGGCTCGTCGCTGAACGCGGGCACTGGCAATGCGCCAGAGTTCGGGCGCCGAGAGCAAGCTGCGCGTGAAGCCGTTTTCGACAGCACCGCCCCAGTGCGCGGGCGCAGCATGGACACCCGTGGAAGCCCAGTGAGAAAGCGCAGGTTAACCCGGTGATAGCATTTGGTATCAGCCTGAAGTCCTCGGAATCATTGTAAAATTGCTCTAAAACTCGGCGCGAACCGTCACGGCCAGCCGATGGCCGTTTCGATCACGAGAACCGTCATTGCAAAACCAAAACAACCGCCGGTAATCGAGTTTGAGATCACAACGCCGGTCAACTTCTTGCGTAAGCCGCAACTGCGACGTCAAGGACCCGTCGGTTAACCGATCGCTATCGATAGTCGAGCGTTTGGCGGTCGCTGTCATTTCTCTCGTGCCGCGCCTCGAGTAGATTCGGCGACCTGGCCCGCCCAGGTAGCGCATCCTTTCGCTTACTCCACCGTTCTATTGTCGAAGGTGCGGGCAAACGCTTTGCCACTTGAGGAGAGCAAGATGACCTTATTGAACCTAGCGACGCGAGTGCGGCTCGCGGCGGCGATCGGACTCGCAGCGCTCACTATGGTTCCCGCATCGGCGCAGAGCCCCACGCCGCGAATGAGCGAGAGCGAGATGCGCGCCATGTTGGCGAAATGGCCGATGAGTGCGCAAATGGCGGCCGCCGACATGATGAAGAAATATGGCCCGCCGCAGGAAGTGACTGCGGAGAGGCTCAAGTGGCGCAATAACGGTCCATGGAAATACACCATAATCTCGAATTACGAGACCCCGCACCGCTTCCCGGCGCCTCACACCGATGTGATGACTCAGGCAATCGCTTATCGAGTTCCCGCCGCAATGTTCGACGATTTGGCGGCCTTTGACGGCAGCGTCACGGCCGATCGAACTCAAGGTCATCTCGCCGCCCGTTGCGAGATGGAAGGGGCCAACTTCCTTGCAATCAACCTCGCCCATGATGTTGTTACCCGCCGAAAGGGCGTTCCGGCAGCTCGCGCTTATTATGCGCGCGCGATCAGCGCTTTCAAGAAAACGGGTCTCATGGATTCATATATGCAACGGCTGCAATTCACGCCGCCACGGAGAGCTAACGATCCGGACATTCCCGCCAGAATGTAGTTGGCCTCAATCAGGTCTAAAACTAGCGCTTCATCCTGCGTCGGTAGGTCGCCCGGCGCTTCGGCGCTGCTGTATACCGGGAACATAATCATGGGCCCGTGCGCCACTGGTTCACCAACTGCCATTGCTTCCATAAGGTGGGTTACTGCGTTCAATTGATCTCTCCATCTGTGTCAGTATGACAACGGGAAAGGCATAAAGAGGGGAGGCGACAGAATCGGTCGTCCCCAACGACATTCGCACCCCTTTAATTTTTCATGATGGGATCAATTGCGGAGCGACAACGGGTTCGGCGGCGATTGATGAAGTATCCGCTCGGGTCGGGATCTCATTCCAGGTGAGCCCTCGACAAAGCCAATTACCGCTCGTTTGAGGCGGGGCCGCTCAGATTGACGAATTTGTGTCGGTTGGTTTCGCCACGCGAGCCCCACAGAAACCAGACCCCGGAACATTGGTGAGCGATTGCTCATGGGCGCTCTATCGCGTCGGCAAAATTAATTATCTGCCTTTCCCGCCTCCCCTAACTTTCGCGCCATCGTCGCTCGAACCTCTTCGGCGTCAGTCCAATCGCAATCCAGATACATCGCTGCCATCTCAGCGCTCACCGTAAATTCCGGCGGCGGCTCACGCCTCAGCCGCGACGGCAATAATTCATTGGCGAAATGAATCTTAATGATCGCGAGCTCGCGACCAAGTTTCAACAGGGCATCATCATCTTCATCCTGCACGATCCTCGCCTGATTCCTCGCCAAAACGGCATGACCGTCGGTCAAATGGGCCAGCATCATCGCGCGCGCCGCCCTGTCTTCGTCGGTCAAGGTGACGAAGTATTTCACGTCGCCAGTTAAGCAGTTGATCTCGACGTCGGACGGGTGGATTTCCATACTCATCTCCGCTCGGCCGTCCCCCACCCATTTATCGCGCAGGTCTTCTAGGCCAAGTTTTATTCGCAGTGCATAGCCGAACGCCTCGGATTGCACCTTTTGCTTGCGGGCCTCGGCGTCGAGAATCTGCTTCAGATATCTGCTCTGAGCGTGCGCATTGAGCTTCCCTGCGGTGGCGAGCATGGCCCGGAGGACCGCCCCGGCCGCGGACAGCGTTACTGACTGTCCGTCTTCTGTCAGCGTGAGCGAGCGCTTTGATTCCGCGAGAATGAGGT
>JACDEB010000015.1:27278-33772 GCA_013816595.1 Sphingomonas sp.
GGTCAGAGATAATTCCTCCTCAGCTCCCGCGGCTTTGGGTTTTTTCTTAGGCCGGCCCTTTGGGTTCCCAGACAGCCCGAGTTGAAATCGATTCTTCAGTGGTGGTTTGCCCCGACCGACCTTGTAGCCGGGATCGTCAACATCTGGCGGGCCCATCATGAAGCCTCCCGTGCAGGAGATTGGGCGCGCGCCGCCGCAACGTCCTCAAAACTCTCGCAGGAGCCCATGAGGATGGCCTGCTGGCCGGTGAGCGTCTCGAAGCGGCGGATGATCGCGTCGCAATATAACGGGTCATATTCGATGAGCCGCGCGCTCCGCCCGCATATCTCGGCGGCGATCAAGGTTGTCCCCGAGCCGCCGAAAGGATCGAGAACTAATTCGCCCCGGCGAGTGCAATCACGAATGGCGTCAGCAACCATCGCGACGGGCTTCGAAGTCGGGTGCCGAGCAAGATCCTCAGCCCGGGTCGAGGTGGGGCTGCTGATGCCGGCATAATCCCACACGTTGGTGCGGTAGCGACCGGTCTCGCCGAGCCCGAAGCTGTTGGTGTGCGCGGCGGTGCCGATCTTATAGACGAACACCAATTCGTGCTTCGACCTATAAAATGCTCCCATTCCGCCGTTGGTTTTGTTCCATACACAAAGTTGTTTCTGTTCTGTGAACGCCGTTTTGCCGGCCGCTAAAAGCGGCCCCATGCCGCGCCAGTCCATGCAAACATAGGCAATCGCCCCGTCCTTGCACCGAGCGGCGGCAAGCCCCAGGGTTTGAGTGAGAAAGCCAGTGAACCCCTCATCCGACATTTCGCCCGAGGCCATCGCGAATTCGCGGTGCTTGATCTTCCCCAGGCCGCACACATTGCCGTTGATTTTGCAATTATATGGGGGGTCGGTGAAAATCAGGTCGACCGGCTCGTCAAATGTCACGGCCTCGAAGTCAGCCGGGTCGCGAGCATCGCCGCAGATCAGGCAATGCTGGCCCATTTGCCAAAGGTCGCCGCTCCGGCTGACCGCCTCGTCCACGAGCGGGATGACGGTATCCTCTGCTCCGAGCTCAGCGCCCTCCGGTTCGGCGTTGCTCGCGCCGTCGAGGGTGAAGTCGATCTCAGCCAGGGAAAACCCGGTTAGCTCGAGATCGAACCCGATATCGAGGAGTCCCTGCATCTCGATCGCGAGAATGCTGGAATTCCAACCGGCATTGAGCGCCAACTTGTTGTCCGCCAGCATGTAGGCTCGTATTTCATCGTCAGTGAGATCGTCCAGGACGACGGCAGGCACGGTTTTCATTCCGAGCTGAGCGGCAGCGGTGACGCGGCCGTGACCAGCGACAATCCCGCCGTCACCCGTAATCAGAATGGCGTTGGTGAAGCCAAACCGAGTGATGCTCTCGGCAATCTGCTTGATCTGTTTCTTGGAATGGGTCCGGGCGTTGCTGTCACTCGGGCGAAGGGCGTCGATTCCGCGATATTCTATTTTGAGTCTATTGGTCATTGGAAACCTCCTTGGATAGAGAGGCGCTCCAATTAGCTCACAAGGCATATCCGGATTGTTTCAAGGGAAGATCGCCGACCAAAATATACTTTCAATGAACGCATCAGCCCGGCAGCGACGTCGCCCGACGTCCCTGTTATGGTAAATTCGTTTCCCTGTTCCTGTGGTCTTCAATAAATCGCCTCGAGTCTGACGTAAGTTATTGAAATTCTTAGGATCACTGTTCTGAATCGCTTCGAACGACCGGGTGTGCTTCCCTGTTTCCGACCGTTTTTTTCGAAAAACAGGGAAGAGAGCTGTTCGCTCCGGACTGCGTCCCGCACCAGTTTTGGAAATGGATTGATTGGGGCCGCCGTTGCGGCCGGAAAGTCGCCCGAGACGACTATTCCCGATATTAGCGCAGCGCCGCGACCTTGATCGCGCCCAATCGAACCGCCGGCTTGTCATGGAGCGTGGTTTCGAGCTCGATCTCGAGCGGTTGAACTTCGTCCGACCGAGCGCTGTCGCCGGGCGTGATTCCGCACAGCACGCAGGATTGCGCGGCCGCGGCCGAGCCAGGCCCGAGCGGCATCATCAGGAACGTTAGCCAGGCGGCAAAGGAAAACCAGCGTGCGGTCATTCCCGCCAAGCTATTGGTGAGGGGTGAAAACGGGGTTAATGTCCAACTCACACCTCCTCAGCTGAAAGTGGAAGGCAATGAAAAAGGTCGAAAAAACCGACGCCGAATGGCGTTCCAAGCTGACTCCCGAACAATATCGGATTCTTCGCCAAGGCGGAACCGAGCCGCCGGGGTCGGGCGCGCTGAACGCGTGCAAGGACGAGGGAGAATTCCGCTGCGCGGCGTGCGGCGAGACCTTGTTTTCAAGCGATAGCAAATTTGACAGCGGCAGTGGCTGGCCCAGCTTTACCGCGCCAATGACCCCGGACAATGTCGATGAACATAGCGACACCAGCCACGGAATGGCCCGCACCGAAGTGCGCTGTGCGCGCTGCGCGGGTCATTTGGGCCATGTCTTCCCCGATGGCCCCGGCCCCGCGGGTCTGCGCTATTGCATCAACTCCGCCTCGCTTGCGTTCCGCAAGTCGGGCGACGACGACTGACCCGCTATTGTCGGCGGCGCTTCGACTACCTATCGAATGACGTTGAATGGCCGCCAAGCGCTCGACCCTCATGACGATCGTCAAAGGCCTGATCTTCGCGGGCATTGTCGGATTGATCGCGCTGATCGTCGCGGTGGCGGTCGCAATGGCCTATCTGCCAAGCTACGGGACGCTGACCCAGAGGTCCGATCTGGGGCAGATGATCCGCGTTCGCGCCGCCAATGGCGCGGTCCTGGTGTCGCTCGGCCCAAGCTTCGGCAAGTGGCTGCCCTACGACCGCATCCCATTGGAAATGCGGGCCGCGATGATTGCGGTCGAGGACAAGAGATTCCGCAGCCACATCGGCGTCGATCCGATCGGGATCGCCCGCTCGATCAAGGTTCGGGCCGAAACCGGCCATTGGCGCCAGGGCGGATCGACCATCACCCAGCAATTGGCGCGCAACATCTTCCTGACCAACAGCAGGACCTTCGGACGCAAGGTCAAGGAGGTGATCCTGGCGCTCGCGATCGAGCGCAAATTCTCCAAGGACCAGATCCTCGAACTGTACCTCAACCGGGTTTATTTTGGCGGCGGCGCTTATGGCATCGACGCCGCATCGCGGCGCTTTTTCGGCCATGACGCCGGCCGCATGAGCCTGGGCGAGGCGGCGATCGTCGCCGGACTGGTCAAGGCACCGTCCAATTATTCCCCGTCGGCCGATGCCAAGGCCGCGCGCGGCCGCTCGTCGGTGGTCCTCAAGGCGATGGTCGACAACGGCTTCATCACTCCGTCGGCGGCCGCCGCGGTCGATCCCGCGGCAATCGTCATCCAGCACGCCAGCAAGGAAAACAGCGTCCGCTATTTCACCGACTGGGCGCTGCCCCAGCTCGACACGTTGATCGACCAGAGCGGCGATCCGATCGACGTGTGGACGACGCTCGATCCGCGCATGCAAAGCGCCGCCGATTTGGCAATCGCGAAAAATGCTCCGGCCGGGGCGCAGGGAGCGCTTGTCGCAATCGACCGCGACGGCGCGGTTCGGGCGATGGTCGGCGGCCGCGATTATGTCGATTCGATCTACAATCGCGCCACCCAGTCGGTGCGCCAGCCGGGCTCGGCGTTCAAATTGTTCGTCTATCTGGCGGCGCTCGAATCGGGGATGAAGCCGACCGATATGGTGGTCGACGAGCCGGTCACCATCGACGGCTGGTCGCCGCGCAATTCATCGCGCACCAACCTCGGTCCGGTGTCTTTGCGCGAAGCCTTTTCGCGGTCGATCAATACCATCAGCGCGAAGATTGGTTCCCAGGTCGGCTTCGGGACGATTGCCGACATGGCCCGGCGGTTCGGCATTTCGAGTCCGATCTCGACCTATCCCGCAATGGTCCTTGGGAGCAGCGAAGTCCGCGTCATCGACATGGCCCGAGCCTTTGCAGCGGTCGGCAACAAGGGCGTCGCCGTAGCGCCGTACGCAATCCGCAAAGTGGTCACGGCGGACGGTCGCCTGCTGTACCAGCGCGAAGGCGATGAAGAACGGGTTCTGGTGGCGCCGTGGGTGGCTGCGGAAATGACCGATCTGCTACAATCGGCGGTGCTCAGCGGCACTGGCCGCGCCGCCCAGATCGGGCGCCCGGTGGCGGGCAAGACCGGCACCACGACATCCAACAAGGACGGCTGGTTCATCGGTTTTTCGAGCGGCCTTACGACTGCAGTATGGATGGGCCGCGACGATGCCCGGCCGATTGCCGGGCTCCAGGGCGGGACGGCGCCGGCGCGCGCGTTCCACGATTTCATGGCGGTCGCGGTCGCCAACCGGCCGGTCGAACAATTCGACACCCAAGTGCCGCTGCCCGACTGGCAGCTTAACCCCGACGAGGAATATGTCGGCGACAGCAATTACGACACCAACGGCATGGCGCCGCTGGTCGATGAGAATGGAATGCCGATCGAAACCGGGCCCGGCGCTGACCCGATGTCGGGACAGGGACCGCGGATCAATCCCGACGGTACCGGCGATCCGGCGCAGGAACCCGACCAGCAGCAGGATCCGACTCGCTACCCCCAACGGCCGCAACCCCAGCGCCCGCCCGATCCGCGCCTAGCGCCCCCGTCCCAACCGCCGGAGCCGCGGCCCCTCACGCTTTAGCGCTGCCTTGGCCCGGCGCAGTCCGGGTCCGACCAGTTCCGCCTCGAGCGCCTTGAAGTCGGGTCCGTGGTGGAGGTGCCGAAGATGCGCGACTTCATGGGCGACGACGAAACGCCGCACTTCGGGCGAGGCAAAGATCAGCCGCCAGCTCAGCCGGATCGTTCCGCTCGACGAGCAGCTGCCCCAGCGGGTCGCGGCATCGCCGACGCTCACCCCCCGCGCCGTCACCTGCGCGCGATCGGCGAATTCGGCGACTTCGGCCGACATCACTGCCTGCGCCCGTCCGCGCAAATGGGCCTCGACCCGGCGATCGAACCCGTCCTCGGGGCCGCCA
This sequence comes from Sphingomonas sp., assembly GCA_013816595.1. Lineage (GTDB taxonomy): Bacteria > Pseudomonadota > Alphaproteobacteria > Sphingomonadales > Sphingomonadaceae > Sphingomicrobium. The sequence continues at coordinate 32,329 of JACDEB010000015.1, forward strand.
ATGTTCAAAGTGTCCTGATCGATCCGTCCGGTGCGCGGCGCTTCCGCTGCCCTTACCAGCACCAGGTCGCGGCCTTCGACGGGGATCGTCGCTCCGGGAACGAACGGCTCATTATCGCCTTGGCGCGCGAGCTGGGCGTCGATCCAGTCGCGCTGCTCGAGCGCCCAACGAATCGCGGTTCTGCGGCTGGTCCGCGCCGGGCACGTCAGCTTGAGGACGCCGCGCGCCTCATCCAGCCGAAGCCGCATGCGCCGGGCACTGCGCAGCGGCCGGACTTCGATCGGCAGAGGCAGCGACTGTTCGTCGCTTCGCTCAGAGCGTGCGGTCGACCACATGATATTCAAGCTCTCCGGCATCATCCTCGCTGACCGTCCAGCCGCGGGTCGACTGGCCCGCCTCATGGACCGTCTCGCGATCGCCGGAAATCAGATAATGCCAATCGTATAAAGGCTGGCCCGCGGCGCGGAGGCGATAGGCGCAGCTGTCCGGAAGCCATTCGAGTTTGTCGAGATTGCGCCGGTCGAGCTTGACGCAGTCGACGACGAGTCTCTTGCGATTGGGGTAATCGGTGCAGCGCCCGTTGCGCCGGTCGAGCAGCCGGCACGCGACATTGGTCGGGTACAGAAGTCCGGTTTCATCGTCCTCGAGCTTATTGAGGCAGCAACGGCCACAACCATCACACAAGGCTTCCCACTCGCCGCGATCCAGCGATTGCAGGGGCAATTCCCAAAAGCGTCGGGCGGTGTTCATGACAAGGCCACCCTTGCTCTGCTAGGCGCTGGCAATCAAGTTGGTCGAAGCGAGGAAAGACATTGAAGCGAACGCATTCGTTGATTGCCGCTGCCATGCTGGCGTCGCTTGCGGTGCCGGCAACCGCGCAATTCACCAGCTCGGGAGTCGAATTCGTCGAGGCCGTGCGCACCAGCAATGGCGACAAGGTCGTCGAACTGCTGACCGCCAAGCCGACCGGGCTGATCAATGCCCGCGGCGACGACGGCAATACCGCGCTGATTGTCGCCCTTGCCCGGCGCGACGAGGAATGGACCGAGTTCCTGCTCGGCAAGGGCGCCGACCCCAATCTGTCGGGCAGAGGCGGGGACACACCGCTGATAGCGGCCGCGCGCGCGGGCTATTTTGACGGCGTCGGCTGGTTGCTGCAGCTCGGCGCCAAGGTCGATACGACCAATCGATCGGGCGAGACCGCGCTGATCCTTGCCGTCCAGCAGCGCCAGCCGATGATCGTCAAGGTGCTGCTCAATGCCGGCGCCGATCCCGACAGGACCGACAGCGTGGCCGGATATTCCGCGCGCAATTACGCGGCGCGCGATCCGCGCGCTGGCGAGATTGTGAAATTGATCGAATCGAAAAAGCCCAAGCCGGCGGGCTAATTCTAGCTTGCTTCGCCCAGCGAAGGATCGATCTGGGCCGACAGGCGCCGCGCCGC
>JACDEB010000087.1 GCA_013816595.1 Sphingomonas sp.
GGGATGGGGCGAGGATCACGGCAATAGTTTGTCGAAGCCCTCGCCGAACGCGCCCTCTCCGCGCGCCCAGCATCTCCGTGTCTTCGCGCCGTCCCGTGCAAAGAAAACTTTCCTACACCCCCGAAGCTATGGTTTAGTCAGCTTCTCGAGTCGCGGCCGCCCTTCCCCGCACCCGCGCGCCGCTCCTCGCCCGATGCCGCGCAAATCCTACAAAACTCACGAAACTCACGACCCCCCGATTTCAATCACCAACCGTGAGCTTTGCGACCCGTGAGCGCCCCCGCTTTACGGGTTGAGCGTATAGCCCTGCTGCTGGAACAGGGTCGATGCGGTCATTGCCGATAGAGCGGTTTTGACTCCTGGCAGGAGGTCGGCGTGGGCGACCTTTTGCGCCGCCGACGTCTGGCCGCAGACGACAATCTGGACGCTCTTGGCGAGCAATTGCTCGACCATGGCGCGGCTCGGGTTCTTGCGGCCCTTGAACCGTGCGGCATAGGCCTTGGGACCGAGCAGATCGAGGATGGCCGGGCCGTGAGCGACGATCGCGAGGTGGATGCGGTCGATCGGCACCCCGGCCGCGACCTGCATGTTGATGAACCGCGCGGCGGATTCCACGTCCTGGTTGATCTTGCCCTTATCGGCGCCGTCGGCACCGTCGGTAACGTTGAACAGGACCTTGAACTCGGTCCCGGGCGGGATCGGGAAATCGGCGTCGACGCTCGCCACCTGGCCGAACTGGGTGAACACCGGGCCGGTGTGGAAACCGGCCAGCGGCTCTGCAATTGCCGTGGTGGCCGTCGCAGTGGTTGCGCTCGCCGCGCCGAGCATCAGGCCGAGCAGGAACAAGGGTCGAAATGCCATTGCGAGGGTCCTCTCGAAGCAACGTCCGGACCGCGACCGGAGCGGCGCGATGCTGCCGCCAAACGCCGCGCCCCGCAAGCCAGCGCCGCGGCGCTGCCGGCAACCGCTCCCGCAACTGCTCGAGCGAGCAATTGCCGGTTCAGGTCGGCGGAGGCTAAGGGCCATGCTCGCCTCCGCCTTTTCCGTTCGAGATCGTCCGCCCTTTGGCTTCCCACACCTATCGACCGCCGACCGCTTACGAACGGACGCCAGTGCGGCGGCGGCTGTCGGGGCTTGGGCTGGCGATCGGGCTTGAGCTGTTGCTGGTGCTGCTGTTGCTCGGCCTCGGCAGCCGCGAGCATCAGATGGCCAAGAACGCCAGCGGTCCGACGATGATCGATATCGGGCCGCAGGACGATCAGCAGGACAAGGCCGAACCGCAACGCGAGGAGCGCAAGCGCGAGCCGAAAAAGACCCAGCCCAAGTCGGCGATCACGCCGCCAATGCCCACTGTCCTTCCGGCCAAGCCGACGATCCCGCAAACCCGACCCGGCGAGCTGATCGAGATGAGCAAGGAGGAAATGGCGGCCAGCGACCTGCGCAATCTGCCCAAGGCGGGGCGAAGCGCGGGCGATTCGCAAGCTATCGGCAAAGGTCCGAATGGCGAGGACATGTTCGCCGCCGAATGGGTGCGCGAACCGAGCGACGCCGAGATGAGCGGCTATCTGCCCAAGAATCCGCGCAGCGGTTACGGCATCGTCGCCTGCAAGACCGCTCCGGGCAACCGGGTCGAGGATTGCGTCGAGCTCGAGAATGTCCCGCCCGGAACGCGCCTCGCAAGCACGCTCCGCCAGGCCGCGTGGCAGTTCAAGGTCCGCCCGCCGCGCAAGGGCGGAAAGCCGCTGATCGGTGCCTGGGTGCGGATCCTGTTCGATTTCACGGCGACGGAATTACCGGACGAATGACCTTTTATTTCCAGCTGAACAGCCCGACGACGAGCAACAGATTGAGCGCCAGCAGTCCGGCCCGCTGGACCAATTTGGAGGGTGTCAGCATCAGCAGCAGCGGCAGAGCAATCCGCGCCGCCAGCCACATTTCCTCGAACTCGGCATAATGGAAATGGTCGAGGCGGATTTTCGAATAGACCGAGACCGCAGGTGCAATCGCCAGTGCGACGAGGATCGGAATGCGCGAGCGCAGATAATGGTCCTCCAGAGTGACCGTCGCTCCTTCGGGCGGACTCATCGCCCGGCTGACGAACACATAAGGCAGCGAAATGCCGAGCGCCGCGATCATCTGCCAGCCGTCGACAGTGACCATGGTCCGCGTCGCCCAGGTCGACAGCCACACGTTCATCGCTCCCAGCAGCACCGTGCCGGCAAGCAATGGCGCGCAATATCCAACCCCGACCCGCTCGCGGTCGCGCCACATATCGGCGAACCCGACCGCGACATTGGCGACCGCAAGGCCAAGCAGAAGCGCATAAAAGCCGACGACATATTCGAAACCGCTCACGACAACTCCCCCGCAAAGCCGTGCGTTGGGTCACATCTAGCAGCGCAATGCGTGTTGGCGAGTGGGAAAATCGGCGCTTGGGGACGCCGAACCGCAGCTCAGGCGGGTTCGACCAGATCGCCGCGCTTCTGGCCGCTGCCGGGAACGGGTTCGGCGGGATCGTGGCCGATCTTCACGACCTGGTTGTGCCCATCGACATGAACCACCCGCGGAACCATCGCTTTGACTTCGTCCTCGTTCATCAGCGCATAGCTCATGATGATCACCAGATCGCCGGGGCGGATAAGGTGAGCGGCGGCGCCGTTGATCCCGATCGCGCCACTGCCGCGCAAGCCGGGAATGACATAGGTTTCGATCCGGGCGCCGTTGGTGATGTCGACGATCGCCACTTGCTCGCCCTCGATCAGATCGGCGGCGTCGAGCAGATCGGCGTCGACGGTTACCGACCCGACATAATCGAGATCGGCCTGGGTCACCGTCGCTCGGTGGATCTTCGACTTCATCATGATCCGCATCATGTCGATAATCTTCTTTCAACTCAGCGGCAGCGGGCCGAACCGATTAGCAGATTTGCATCCCTTGGTCAGCATTCAAGTGCTGCGGTGCAATATCGCACTTGCAGCATGAGGTGGGAATTCCCAAATCTAGGTGTGGAAAGTTGGCGAATGCCGCCAATCGCACGTGTCGTAAATCCGGAAAACGCTGTTGTTAGGGAGTTTTTCGAATTGGCACGGCTCTTGCGAGGGAAATGGCACAGACCCGCCGATGGAGTTTCGACCATGACTGCCCTGACCACGATAAACCACAACCCCGTGACAACCGCCGACACGGCTCCGCTGCCGCTGCGCGCCCACACCATCCTTGGCGTGTGCGAGGCGCTGGGCGAGGATTTCGGGATCAACCCGATCTGGCTGCGCGTGCCTTTGGCCGCAAGCGTTTTGATCAGCCCGATGTGGTCAGTCGTGGCCTATTTCGCGCTTGGGCTGGTGGTGCTCGGATCGCGCCTGATCGCTCCCAATATCAAGAGCGTACCAAACGCTACAACGGTGTGGGTCTTTGAAAGCACCAATAGCGCGGACGAGATCAAGCTCGCCGCCTAGTTCACGCGTTTAATATTTGCCGCGGGCTTCGGCGCGGGCTTCGAGCAGGTCGAAAATGGCGCGGTGCTGGAGCAATGTTTGCTGGCCGCCGAACGCCAAAGCGCGGGCGCTGGCCGGAGTATCGGCGATGATATCGATCGCGCCGATGACCGACGCTTCATCGGGCAGCGACGGTGCCGGGCATTCAATCCCGGCGCGCGAAGCGGCGCGATCGAGCAAGCGGCGGATCGGCCACCAGTCGCCGACCAGCGCAATTGCAGCGCCAAGCGCGCAGCCGCCACGTTCGGACATCGCAAGCGTTTCCAGCGCATGGCGGGCAGCGCTGAGGCTCGATTCGGTTTCCAAGGCCCCGGGCGTGCTCGGGATCGGCCCAACTGCGGACGTCAGCCGGACGAGGTAGAGGCGCTCGCGCTCGAACGATTCGCTCGCTCGTTCAAGCCACGAGCGGACGTCGCCCTTGGACGATCGCTGAAGCGCCAGTTCGATCAAGCCCGGGTGACGGCCGTGGAGGTGGCACAGCAAATGGATGGCATCGGCCAAATCGCGGCCGGCAAGACGTCCGGACGTTTCAAGCAGGACATTGAGATAGGGATGGCGAGCGCAGCCTTCAGCCGCGATCCGGCCAAGCTGCGCGATCGCGGCGCTGGCCGGCTGCTGGCCAGGACTTGAACCGATTGCCATCGCTGCACCCATGAAAATTTCCTTTGCGAACCCTCAAATCCGGTCCCAAGCCGAAGGTCGTAACAGGCGGACGTAAAAATCACGTTTATGCCGGAGTAAGGTTTCGCCAACCGAGTTTAACATCGGCGAAGGCATCGCAAGCCGCTGGTGAGAAACGAAAAATCGCCGCCCGCGGCGAACCACGGACGGCGATACCGGCCTCCCACCTGGCCGAACCGATCAGTCGTCGCGGTAGGCGAGTTCGAAATTGCCCCAGCGGCGGCCTCTGAAATGAAGCGGAACGAATACGTTCTTCACCGGGATGAACTTGTCGCCCAATTCCATGCGGTAGGTGGCAAGGGTCGCCGGCTTGTCGCTGGCGAGCGCGGCCCGGGTCGTGTCGTCGATAAGGATCCGCTTGTTGCGGCAATGTTCGTCGTTCCACACCGGATCCGGCCCCTGGGGGCGGCTGCGTTCCGACAAATGGGTCGGTAGATAGCCGTTCATGTCGCCGATCGCCGAGCCGATGATCCGCCCGTCCGCGCCCTTGGTACGGTCGAGAATCGGCCGGACATATTTGTCTGCGGTGGCGTTGAAACGGACGTCGTATTGGACCGGGTTTGACCCCTCGACAATCTTATAGTCGCGGTCGAACGCGTCTTCGATGCTGAGTTCACCCGAATCGATGGCTTGCTCGATCGCCGCCATGATCTGGTGACCGACCTCCTGGGCTTTCAAGATGAACGGCGTGTCGTCGATCTCGGCGCCCGAATTGGCGAGCGTGTCGAGCATCGTGTTCGACAGCAATTCGAGGTGGGCGAGGCGTTTTTGAGCGGTCTGAAGCTCGGTGCCATTGGCCCGCGCGTCGCCGGCAAAATCGGTCAGTCCGGCTTTGACCCGGTCGACGCTGGTCTGGATCATGCTGGTAGAATGAGCGATGCCTTCGGTCTGACGGTCGACCATGGCGACGATCTCGCTCACTTCGCGGACCGTCTCGCTGATCGTTCCAAAGCCTGACTGGGCGGCGCGGCTGCACTCGACCCCGCTCTTGATTTCGGTGGTGACGGCGCCGGCCTCACGGGTCAACTCGCCGATGGTCGAGGCGATCTGGCTGGTCGCGGCGCGGGTGTCATGGGCAAGTTTCTTCACTTCGGCCGCAACCACCGCAAAGC
>JACDEB010000016.1 GCA_013816595.1 Sphingomonas sp.
CATCGCGGCAAAGCCCGCGGGAACGGGGACGCCGAACGTCGCGAGCAATTCCTTGGCCTGATATTCGTGGATGTTCATGCTGATTCCCGGGTCGATGACGTGCCCGGTCCTAAAGCATGACTGGCCGACGAAGCCAAGCGCAGGGGGAAGAAGCGCCCTTACGGTCCTAAGTTCACTAAAGTCTCCGGGAGGGCTACCATTTCAGGACCCCGGCGGAGGGACGCAATGCGCGCCGCGTCACTGGCATAGCGTGTCCCGGCGCTGTAGGACAGGGCCGAGCCGTGACCGATCCATCGCCACCCTTTTCTCCCCTTGGCCAGCGCAAGATCATCCATGTCGACATGGATGCTTTCTATGCGAGCGTCGAGCAGCGCGACGATCCGGCGCTGCGCGGAAAGCCGGTCGCGGTCGGCGGCGGGCATCGCGGGGTGGTCGCCGCGGCCAGCTATGAAGCGCGCAAGTTCGGAGTCCATTCGGCATTGCCGTCGGTGACCGCCAAACGGCGCTGTCCCGAGCTGGTGTTCGTCAAGCCGCGGTTCGACCAATATCGCGCGGTCTCGCAGCAGATTCGCGCGATCTTCGCCGATTACACCGACCTAATCGAACCATTGAGCCTCGATGAAGCCTATCTCGATGTCAGCGAGGACCGGCTTGGCCTGGGCAGCGCGCGCGCCATCGCCGAGGATATTCGCCGCCGAATCGCCGAGGAAACCAGTCTCACCGCTTCGGCTGGAGTGAGCTATTGCAAGTTCATCGCCAAGCTCGCTTCCGACCATCGCAAGCCCGACGGACTGACCGTGATCACCCCCGAACGCGGGCCCGAATTCGTCGCATCGCTGCCGGTTGCACGGTTTCACGGCATCGGCCCGGTAATCGCGGCGCGGATGGAGCAATTGGGAATCGTCACCGGCGCCGACTTGCGCGACTGGTCGCTGCCGGCGCTCGAGGCGCAGTTCGGCAGCAGTGGCGGCTGGTATTGGCGGATCAGCCGCGGCATCGACGAGCGCGAGGTCAAGCCCGACCGGCCGTACAAATCGGTCAGCGCCGAGCGCACTTTCGACGAGGATTTGCGCGACCCCGACGAGCTCGAATCCCAATTGGAGCGAATCGCCGGCTATGCGTGGGAGCGAATCACCCGCGCCGAGGTCCGCGGGCGGACGGTGACGCTAAAGGTGAAGTTCGGCGATTTCACCCAGATTACGCGCTCGAAGAGCTTTCCTTCCGCAATCGCAAGCGAAGCCGGGTTCGCCGCCGCCGGGCAGGCGCTGCTGAGGGCGCTTCACCCGCTAACCAAGGGGATTCGCCTGCTCGGGCTGGGCCTCCACAACCTTGAAGAATCCGACGCCCCTGGCCCGCGCCAGCTCGGACTGGAAATTTGAAGTCAGTTGTGATATAAAATTGTCACACAAGGGCCGCCGCGATTCAGCTGCGGCCTTAAATTCAAAGGAAGCACAGCAACCAGCGGAGGGTCTCGACCATCGCGCGTCTCATCTGGGCGGCGAATGACATGTCGGCACCAGCGGTTGCTAATGGAAAGGTCCCCTATGGCTAGCAAGGCGCTCAGTTTCGACGTCGGTGATTTCGTTGTTTATCCCAAGCATGGCGTGGGCCGGGTGGTCGAGCTTCAAAGTACCGAGATCGCGGGCATCAGCCTCGACCTCTATGTGCTTCGGTTCGAGAAGGAAAAAATGACCCTTCGAGTGCCGGTGAACAAGGCCGATTTGGTCGGCATGCGCAAGCTGTCGAGCGACAAGACCATGAAGGACGCGCTCGAAACCTTGAAGGGCAAGCCCAAGGTCAAGCGCACCATGTGGTCGCGCCGCGCGCAGGAATATGAAGCGAAGATCAATTCCGGCGATCTGACCTCGATCGCCGAAGTGACCCGCGACCTCTTCCGTCCCGACGACGCCCCGGAGCAGAGCTATTCGGAGCGGCAGATTTTCGAAGCCGCATCCTCGCGCCTGGCGCGCGAATTGGGCGCCATGGAGCAGACCGACGAAAAGGCCGCCTTGGTCAAGATCCTTGAGATCCTCAACAAGGCCGCAGTGATCCATTACAAGGCCAAGGAAGACGCTTAAGCCTTAGCGCGCCGATCGCGGCGCCAAGACGAAACGAAAAGGGGCGTGCCTTCCGGGCGCGCCCTTTTTTTCAGACTTGCAACCAATCTCGAACATGGTGTATTGCAATTCTAATACACCAATACGGGAGAAGATGATGCGCCGTCTGATACAAGCCGCCTTGCTCGTTACCGCCAGCGCCGCAGTCGCCGCCTGCGGCATCCACCGCACTGAAGAAGCGGGACCGCAGACTAGCCGCACCTTTCCGGTCGGCGCATTCTCCTCCCTCGAGGTCGCCGGACCCTATGAAGTTCGCGTTCATGATGGCGCCAACCCTGGCGTATCCGTGACCGGCCCGCAGAATATTCTCGACCATATGGTGGTCGAGGTCGACGGCAATGAACTCCAGATTCACTCGAAGAAAAATGGCATGTTCAACCGCGGCAATTGGGGCAGCCACGACAAGGTGGTGGTCGAGGTGACCACGCCAACGCTCGACGGCGTTGCCATTGCCGGATCGGGCGATATCGCGGTCGACCAGGTCAGGGGCAGTTCGTTCAAGGGCGCGGTCGCGGGCTCCGGATCATTGGCGATTGCCGCAATCGACGTGCAATCACTCAAGCTTGAAATCGCCGGGTCGGGCGACATCAATGCCGCCGGCAAGGCCAATCAAGGTGAATATGAGATAGCTGGTTCCGGAAGTATCTTGGCGCCCGAGGTAACCACCCATATCCTCAAGGTCTCGATCGCCGGATCGGGCGACGTCGCAGCGCATTCCAGCGGCACCGCCGACGTCGAGATCATCGGCTCGGGCGATGTCACCGTCACCGGGGGCGCCAAATGCAAGGTCGACAAAATGGGATCGGGCAACGCAAACTGCTCTTAAGTCAGCCTTAACCATAAGCTGGGAAGGTGCCGACATGCGCATCTTCCTCGCCCTTGTCCTGATCTTTGCCTGGACCGTTCCGGCAGCGGCCGAGACCCGCAATTTCGGGGTCTCGGGTTTCGACCGGGTGCGGATCGAGGGGCCCTATAAGGTCAATCTCTCAACCGGTGTCGCGCCCTTTGCCAAGGCCAGTGGCTCGGCCTCCGCGCTTCAGCGCCTCGCCGTCCGGGTCGACGGCCGGACCCTGATCATTCAGTCCAACCCATCGTCGTGGGGAGGCTATCCGGGCAAGGATGCGGGTCCGGTCGAAATCACCGTCGGAACCCACGAGCTGACGACCGCGATCCTGGTCGGCGCGGGTTCGCTTGCGATTGACAAGGTCAAGGCGTTCGAATTTGCGCTCACCCTTCAAGGCGGCGGGCTGGCGAGTATCCAACAAACCGATGTCGACCGCCTCAACGTCGCGGTCGCGGGTACCGCAAGCGTCATCCTCAGCGGGAAGGCGCGCCAGCTGGCGGCCATCGTCCGCGGCATGGCCAGCATCCAGGCGCCAAATCTTGCGGTCAAGAACGCGACCATCGCGGTCGAAGGCGCGGGCAGCGTCGCCGCCCGGGTCAGCGATTCGGTCAAGGTCACCGGCTCGAGCTCGGGTACCATCGCGCTCGATGGCAACCCGGCCTGCACTCTCAAGGTCAATGGCGCCGGAAGCGTGACCGGCTGCCGCTGATCAATTGACCGTAGCGGTCGCCTCGACGCCCGACAGGAAATTCCACAGCGCACCGGCAAGTTCCTCACCCGCGGCGATCGCTTCGGCCTGTTCCGCCGCTGGCAGCCGGTCGAGCAAGCCGCGGCACACCGCGCTATGTTCGACATCGGCGCTTTCGTGGACCCGGAAGAACCGCAGGGTCGGCTCGTCGCTGATCCCGTAGCGCTCGATCAGACCCTCAATCTTCGCCGAAGCCACAGCCGGGAATTGGCTTTCATAAGCGTAAAGGGCGCCCAATCCCGCGGCATAGGATTGGCGCGACAAATTGCGGAAAGTGTCGATCAAGGCCCGGGTTTCGGGATTGAGCTTCTGGCCGATGACCGCCGCCTCATCCTCACCAAGCCCGCAAGCAAACATCATCCACAAGCTGGCATGGTCCTGCTTGCCGGCGTCAATGCCTTCTTCCTCGGCGAGGTTTTCGGCCAGCATCCGGCGACCGTCGCGGTCGGGACAGGCGCTGTGAACCGCGCTGACCGCCCGCGGGAAAGCTTCGACATGGTGAAAATACTGGCGGGCGTAATCGCGCAACGTCGCGATCGGCAGCCGCCCCTCGGTCCACGCCTGGTAGAACGGATGACTGAGCATCGCCCGGCCGGCGACCTTGGCATCGATTGCGGTAGAAACCTGGGTCATGTCTTTCCTCCGGACTTGTGAATCACCGGCCGGAAATAGGAGGCGGCAACCGCCCCCGCAAGCAAATCCCGACTAAACCAAAGCAATTGAAGCGAGCTTGCCATAGAGTCGCGGCGGAAGGTCGCCGATGCCGCTACCGTCGCCGTCACCCGACGGGGCGTCGGCGTCTTCCAGATAACGCCAGCCCTGGTGGGCGCGGCGCGGCATTGGCGACACCACTTCAAGCTGGTTCGAACAGACGATGTCGATGCGCCCGTCCTTGCGATCCTCGAAGCGAAGGATTTCGATCCGGGCGACGATCCGGTGCTTGACGATGTAATGGAGGAATCCGCCGATGCATTCGGTCGCGCGCTTGGGCCGCATCCGCGTTGGCACCCGCATTTCGCCATTGCTCGACCAGCGTTCGATCCGCCGCTGGAGGGTCTCAAGGCTGGCGCAGCTGAACGCGACCTTGGAAAGATGCAGCGGCATATTGTTCACAACGCCGTAGTGGAGATGCGGTTCAACGGCCCAGCCCGGCCATGGTCGCAAGCCCAAGGAACACCAGGAACCCCATCGAATCGGTGACCATCGTGACAAATACCGAGGACGCGACCGCAGGATCGGCCCCGGCCCGCTCAAGCGCCAGCGGCACCAGCACCCCGGCAAGCCCGGCGATGACGATATTGGTCAGCATCGCGACCGCGATCACCATCCCCAGCGTGCTCGATCCAAGCGCCAAAGTAACGCCGATCCCGATCAGCACCGCAATCGTCACGCCGTTCATCACTGCAACCCGGATTTCGCGCCACACCGAGCGCCAATGGTTGGAACTGGTCAGCTGGTTGGTGGCGATCGCCCGGACCGTGACCGCGAGCGTCTGGGTCCCGGCGTTGCCGCCAACCCCGGCGACGATCGGCATCAGCGCCGCGAGCACCGCCATTCGTTCGATCGATCCTTCGAACGCCCGGATCACCGAGGCCGCGACCAGCGCCGTCATCAAATTCGCGATCAGCCAGCGGACCCGGGCCTTGTAGGTGTCGACGATCGGCTCGTTAATGTCGCCATCGCCCGCGCCGGACAGCAGAAGCACGTCCTCGCCCGCTTCCTCGGAGATGATGTGGACGATGTCGTCGACCGTGATCATGCCGACCAGACGGCCCGAATCATCGGTCACCGCGGCCGAGACGAGGGCATATTTCTGAAACCTAAGCGCGACATCCTCCTGGTCCATATCGACCGGGATGAGGGTCTGTTCGCGGGCCATGATGTCAGCCACCAGCGTGCTTCGCGGCATCCGCAGGATGACCGATAATTTGCACGTCCCGATGGGATGGTGGTTGGCGCTGACCACGAACACTTCCCAGAAATCGGTCGGCAGACCCTTGGTCGATCGCAGATAATCGATGACCTGCCCGACCTTCCAATGTTCGGGCACCGCGATCAGCTCGCGCTGCATGACCCGACCGGCCGATTCTTCCGGATAACCGAGCGCTTCCTCGACCGCCGCGCGATCGTCGGGCTCCATCCGCTCGAGCACCGCCAGCTGGTCCTCGTCGTCGAGATCCTCGATCAGCGCGACGGCATCGTCGGTGTCGAGCGCTCCGGCGATATCCGCGACCTGCTGCGGCTCCATGTCGTCGAGCAGGCCTTCGCGAACGAAATCGTTGAGTTCGGCGAGCACGTCGGGACCGACGATCCCGGCCAGCGCCTTGACTAGCCCTTCGCGCTCGTCGCGCGCGGCAAGCTCGATCAAATCGGCGATGTCGGCGGGGTGAAGCGGCTCGACCAGCCGCCGGGCGGTCTCGTCATCGCCGGCCTCGACCGCGTCGAGCACGCGTTCGACGAATTTCGGGCGCAGCCGGTCTTCCTCGTCGATCACGCTTTCGATATTGGTCGCGGTTCCAACAGCGGCGTGGTCGCTTTCGCTCATGGACGCCTCCCTTTGTCGTGCCGGCTGTGCGCCCTCCTATGGACGGGGGCGCTCTGGCGCAAGCAGGCATGGCGACCTACATGCGCATGCCTGACACCCAATATCCTGACGGAGAAACGACTATGGCCGCTGGCGACCGCCTCACTTTCAAGCTTTCATCTGGCGGCGATGTCGTCATCAAACTTCGCCCTGATCTGGCCCCCGGCCACGTCGAACGGATCAGCGACCTTGCCGGCAGCGGCTTTTACGACGGAGTCGTGTTCCACCGCGTGATCCCGGGCTTCATGGCCCAGGGCGGCGATCCCAGCGGCACCGGCACCAGCGGTTCGGACAAGCCCAACCTCAAGGCCGAGTTCAGCAGCGAGCCGCACGTCCGCGGCACCTGCTCGATGGCGCGAACGTCCAATCCCGACAGCGCCAACAGCCAGTTCTTCATCTGCTTCGGCGATGCCGGGTTCCTCGACAATCAATATACCGTCTGGGGCGAGGTCGAGAGCGGCATGGAACATGTCGATGCGTTGCCGGTCGGCGAACCCCCGCGCGAGCCGGGCAAGATCGTCACCGCGACCGTTTCGTAAGCGTAAATGAAGCGCGTCGCGCTCATTACCGGCGCGTCGGCTGGACTCGGCGTCGAATTCGCCCGCCAGCTCAGTGCGAAAGGGCATTTCCTGATCCTCGTCGCCCGCCGCAAGGACCGGCTCGATGCGCTCGCCAAAAAGCTTGGCAATGCCCGAGCGGTGGCACTCGATCTGGGCCAGGCCGGGGCGACGGCGAAACTCATGGCCAATTTGGCCGAGGCTGGCGAGGAGGTCGAAATCCTCGTCAACAATGCCGGGTTCGGACTGCTTGGACGGTTCGCATCGCTCGATGCTGCCCGGCAACGCGAAATGATCGACCTCAACGTCGGTGCGCTGACCGATTTGTGCCAGGCGGTTGCGCCGGGAATGATACAGCGGAAGTCGGGCTCGATCCTCAATGTTGCATCGACCGCGGCCTTCCAGGCTGGACCTGGAATGGCGGTTTATTTCGCGACCAAGGCCTATGTCCTGTCGTTTACCGAAGCGCTGCATGAGGAATTGAAGCCGCACGGGATCAAGGTTTCCGCCTTGTGCCCGGGGCCGACCCGGACCGAATTTGGAGCGGTTGCCGGCTGGGGCCCGGCCAAAGCGATCGATCGAATGGCGATGGAGGCCGCTCCGGTGGTCGAACTGGGACTTCGAGCGCTCGACCGCAATCGCGCGGTCATGGTCACCGGCACCGCCAACAAGATCGGCGCGGCGTCGACGCGGTTCATTCCGCGCGCGATGTTGCGCAAGATTACCGCACTGATCAAATATTGACGGGAACGCTTTCCCCTCATTTATGCGTTGATTGAGCAGGAGCAGGAATGGCCAAGACGGACACGATCGATAAGACCAAGGCGCGCAAGCTACAGGTCGCAAGCCTGCCGCCGGCCGATAGCGGACGCGGCGTTGCGCGGCTTCCGCAATCGGCAATGTCGGGGCTGAAGCTCAAGGACGGCGACGTCATCGAAATCATCGGCCAGCGCAGCACCGCGGCGCGGGCGATCGGCCCCTATAATGAGGATGACGGGGTCGACATCATCCGCCTCGACGGGCTCCAGCGCGCCAACGCCGGGGTCGGATCGGGCGATTTCGTCGAAGTACGCAAGGCCGCGGTCAAATCCGCAACCCGGGTCGTGCTTGCACCGGCGCAGCCCAACGTTCGCCTTCAAGGTTCGGCCGACGCGCTCCGCCGGACCTTCGCCGGACGGCCGCTGGTCGAGGGCGACACCGTCGCCACCACCAGCCACCAGCGGGTCAATGCCGACATGCCCGAGCAGATAAGGCAGATGCTCAACGCCCCCGCCTTCGCGCTTCACGAACTGCGCCTGGTGGTGGCGGCGACAATGCCCAAGGGCATCGTCCAGATCGATGCCAAAACCGCGATCGAATTGCTGCCCGAATTCACTCAGGAAGATGACAGCAAACGCCGCGCCGACGTTACCTATGACGATCTCGGGGGCATGAAGGACACCATCGACGCGCTGCGTGAAATGGTCGAACTGCCGCTTCGCCACCCCGAACTGTTCCAGCGCCTGGGAGTCGATCCTCCCAAGGGCGTATTGCTTCACGGCCCGCCCGGCACCGGCAAGACCATGCTCGCGCGCGCGGTCGCCAATGAAAGCTCGGCCAAATTCTTTTCCATTGCCGGCCCCGAAATCATGGGCTCGGCTTATGGCGAGAGCGAACGCAAGCTGCGTGAGATTTTCGAGCAGGCATCGAAGGACGCACCGTCGATCATCTTCATCGACGAAATCGATTCGATCGCGCCCAAGCGCAGCCAAGTCACCGGCGAAGCCGAAAAGCGGCTGGTCGCGCAATTGCTGACCCTGATGGACGGGATTGAGGCGCGTCAGAACACCGTCGTCATCGCCGCAACCAACCGGCCCGAGGCGCTCGACGAGGCGTTGCGGCGGCCCGGCCGCTTCGACCGCGAAATCGTCGTCGGAGTGCCCGACCAGCCCGGCCGCCGCGAGATCCTTGGCATTCACACCCGCGGAATGCCGCTCGCTCCCGACGTCAATCTCGATGACCTCGCCCGCCGCACATATGGGTTCGTCGGCGCCGATCTCGCCGCTTTGACGCGCGAGGCGGCGCTTGAGGCGGTGCGCCGGATCATGCCCAAGCTCAACCTCGCCGAAGACGTAATCCCGACCAAAGTGCTCGATGAATTGCTGGTCGAGGAGAAGGATTTCGAGAACGCGCTGAAGCGCGTCCAGCCCTCGGCGATGCGCGAAGTAATGGTCGAAGCGCCGCAAATCACCTGGGACGACATTGGCGGACTCGACGAACCGCGCGACCGGCTGCGCGAGGGCATCGAGCTGCCGTTGAAGCACCCGGAAGCCTTCCGCCGCCTCGGCATCCGGCCGGCCAAGGGTTTTCTGCTTTATGGTCCGCCGGGCACTGGCAAGACGCTTCTGGCCAAGGCCGCGGCGCGCGAATCCGAAGCCAATTTCATCGCCACCAAATCCTCCGACTTGCTGAGCAAATGGTATGGCGAAAGCGAGCAGCAGATAGCCCGATTGTTCAACCGCGCGCGCCAGGTCGCGCCGACAATCATCTTTATCGACGAGCTCGACAGCCTGGTCCCGGCGCGGGGCGGCGGAATGGGCGAGCCGCAGGTCACCGAGCGGGTGGTCAACACCATCCTCGCCGAGATGGACGGGCTCGAGGAATTGCAGAACGTGGTGCTGATCGGCGCCACCAACCGACCGACCCTGATCGACCCGGCGCTGCTTCGTCCGGGCCGCTTCGACGAGCTCATCTATGTCGGTACGCCCGACACCGCCGGGCGCCGCCGGATCCTCGCCATCCACACCAAGAACATGCCGCTCGACGACAAGGTCGATCTGGAATCGCTGGCCCGCCGGACCGAGCGCTTCACCGGTGCCGATCTTGAGGATCTGGTCCGCCGGGCGGGTTTGAGCGCGCTCCACCGCGGGCTCGACACCGAACGCGTGACGATGGCAGATTTCGAAACCGCACTGACCGAAACCCGCGCCTCGGTGACCACCGAAATGCTTGAGGAATATGAGAATATTCAGGACACTTTGAAGTCCGAGGCAGTGCGGCCGATGGGCGGCATCGGTTTCGTCCTTCCCGGCATGCTCCGACCCAAGTCCGGCGGCAAAGCCAAGGAATAGGCAATCCGTCGCGCAAATCGCGCGGCTCGCGGTCGGGACTCGGCTCGCCGAGCAACGTTGCGCTTGCCAAGCGGCCAAGCATTTGCCAACCCTCGCGCCCTTCAACGGGACCGTTCACGGAGTATCCATGCCAATTTCGTCCGCGCGAACGGTCAAGGGTTCGCGGCGCTTGCTGCGGCGGCACGATCGCCGCTCGCACAGCCCGCGCTGGCAATTCCTTCGGGGCTTTTTCAAGCATCCGGTGATGGTCGGCTCGATTATCCCATCGAGCCGCTTGCTGATCGATCGAATGCTTCGTCCGGTCGACTGGGAAAATACCAAATTGTTCGTCGAATATGGGCCCGGCGTGGGCACGTTCACCCGCCCGATTCTGGCCCGCATGGGCAAGGATGCGGTGCTGGTGACGATCGACACCAATTCCGATTTCACCAGTTATTTGCGCGAATCGATCGACGACGATCGCCTGGTCCCGGTCACTGGGTCGGCTGCGGATGTTGCCAAAATCCTCTCCGACCGGGGGCTCGGCCAGGCCGATTACATCCTTTCCGGACTGCCCTTTTCGACCCTTCCGCCGGGTGTCGGCGAAGACATCGCCAACGCCACCTCGACGGTCATTCGCGGCGGCGGCGCCTTCTTGGTCTATCAGTTCAGCCCCAAGGTGCTGGACTTCATCAAGCCGCATTTCGAGCGCGTCGAACGCGGTTTCGAGTGGGTCAATGTACCGCCGGCGACCCTGTTCTGGGCGTATCGCGAGCCAACCGAATAGGTTGAGGCCTAGTCCCCGGCGAGCCCCGAATTGGCTCCCCTGGTGACCCCATAATCAAGACTGGTGACGAGGAAGAAGCTGATCGCCCAGCGGATCCGGTTGAACAGGGTCGAGCGGCGCTGCTGCACTTGCGGCGTAATCGCCACGCATTGGCTCAGCTCGCTTTCGAAATAGCTGCGCATCTTTTGCGCGAATTTGCCGTCATCGACGCGAAGCATCAGCTCCATGTTGAGATAGAGGCTGCGGATGTCGAAATTGGACGAGCCGATGTGGACGACGTCGTCGAGCACGACGAGCTTCGAATGGAGTTTGGTCGGCGCATATTCGAACATTTCAACGCCGCGCTTAAGCAGCCGCCCGTAGGTGAAACGGGCGGCGGCAATGGTCGCCTGATTGTCGGATTTGGCGGCGGTGACGACCCGCGCCCGGCCGCGCTTGCCGACCCGGGCAATGCGCCGAAGCATTCCGAACGTAGGCGCGAAATAAGCGGCGATCATCTCGACGTCGCGGCTGTGGACAAGGTCGCGGCAGGTCGAAACGCCCCACGGGCTGAGCTTGGCCGTCGGACCGCCCATTTGCCACTGCAGCGCGCCGCTGGTCTCGCTATATTTGAAGATCATCCGGCGCAGCGTGCGCATGCGCGGCTTCGTCGACATCGCCCAGTCGATCAGCTCATCATAATAAGCCGCCAATCGGCCCGCGGCTTCGCCTTCGATCATCAGTCCGATGTCGCGCCATGCGCCCGATTCGACCGTTCCAAAATAGGCGTCGGCGATATTGAACCCGCCGATCAGCACTCGGGCGTTCGATCCCTCGGCATCGGCAAGCGCCATCTTCTGGTGATTGCGGAGCAGATAGCGGCGGCCGTAAGATGGGTGAAAGCGGCAAAAACGCGCGTCCTTACGGGTCAGCTCGACAAAATAATCGTCGGGCGCGGATGCGCTGCCGAAGCCATCGACCAGCAGAGAAACGGCAACGCCGCGGTCAATCGCCCTGAGGATCGCCGAGCGGACCTTCGCTCCGGTGTCGTCGGGCATGTAGATGTAATAGAGCAAACGAAGCGATGTTTCGGCGCCGTCGATCAGCGATATCAGAAGGTCGAGCCGCTCGGGACCGTCGGGCAGAAATATAAGCTTGTTGCCGGCAACCTCGAGCATCCGTGCCGACCGGTCCACCTCGACCGGCCTTGGCTGTGCTTTGCGCGTTGCCGTTTCGCTCTTTTTCATCGTGCTTGATGTGGCGGCGGCTGGCGGTGCTGACAAGGTGCCGATTTCCTTGACGATTGGGGCGCGGGCCACTATCTCGCTGGCAATCCCGAACCACCTAGATATTTGCGGAGCGACCAATGGCGCGCGTTACGGTTGAAGATTGCGTTGATAAGGTTCCGAACAGGTTCGACCTGGTTCTGGTCGCGGCCCAGCGCGCGCGCCAGATTTCCGGCGGCGCCGACCTGACCATCGATCGCGACCGCGACAAAAATCCGGTCGTTGCGCTGCGCGAGATCGCGGAAGAAACGCTCAAGCCCAAGGACCTGTCCGAATCGATCGTCAGCAATCTGCAAAAAGTGCGGATCGACGAAGAGGATGAGACCGAGGAGCTGGCGTCGCTTAGCGAAGCCGCCGAAGCGCTCCGGCTGACCGCCGCGGCGCCGCCCCGTCCGACCCCGTCGGGCAACGATTACGAGTGATCGCGCGGCCTTCGGGCAGCCGCAACATTTGACTGGCAATGGATCGGGATCGGTGATTTAGATCGATCCATGGTTCCCTTTTCGTTCGCCAACGATCAATTCCTTGCGACCGCCGAAGGCGCGCTGTTCTGGCCGCGCCGCAACGCCCTGCTGCTGGCCGATCTGCACCTTGAAAAAGCGAGCTGGTTCGCCCGGCTCGGCCAGTTCCTCCCGCCCTATGATTCGCACGCCACATTGTCCGCGATCGCCTGCGCCATCGGGACGACCGGCGCAACCAGCGTATTTTGCCTCGGCGACAGTTTCCACGACCGCTTCGGCTGCGAACGCCTGCCGGCCGATGCACGCGGCCTTCTGACCGATCTCACTGGCGCGCTGGAGTGGACGTGGATCATCGGCAATCACGATCCGGGCTTCGCCGATCATTGCGGCGGGCTTCTCGTCGAGGAAGCGGTGATCGACGGATTGGTTCTTCGCCACGAAGCCGAGCGCGATGAGACGCGGCCGGAAATTTCGGGCCATTTCCATCCCAAGCTCAGGCTTCAGCTCAAGGGGCGGAACGTCTCCCGCCGATGCTTCGTCATGGCCGAATCGAAACTGATCATGCCCGCGTTTGGAGCGCTGACCGGCGGGCTCGACGCCCATCATCCGCAAATTCTCGGCCAAGTCGGGGGCAAGGCCGCGGCCCTGGTGCCTTTGTCCGACCGGCTGCTGCGCTTCCCCTCGCCGCCTAAACGGCCGTAACCTCGATCGCCATTGCGCCGCTGGGTGACAGCAGCAGCCGGGCGATGACCGCTCGGCGCTTGCCGAAGGTCGCCGCCTGAAGCTCGTTGCGCGCATCGTGACGGTCGAATTTGAAGCCGCGCTCATTCGCCGACTGCTCGAGCCGGTCGAGGTGGGAATCGAGATCCTCGATGCCGTCTTCCGGATCGAAGCGCATGATTTCTTCAAGATCGGGACCAGGCTCCATGGGCCATCAATCGCCGCCCGTCAGGCGTTGCGCAAGCCCCGCAATTGCGCCTTCGCCCAGCGCCACTTACACACGCGCCATGAACCACACGCTCATCGGCCTCGCCCTTGCCGGCCTCCTCGCCGCCCCCGCCGTCGCGCAAACCGCGCCAATCGACGCCAGGACCCAGGCGCGGATCGACCGCATCCTCAAGCGCACCCCGCTGATCGACGGCCACAACGACATCGCCGAGCAGCTCGCCGAATATCACGACTATAGCACCGCCAATCTCGCCAGCGGCACCGCCGCCTGGCCGGTTCGCCCGCTGATGACCGACATGGCCCGGCTTCACGCCGGCCGCGTCGGAGCGCAATTCTGGTCGGTCTATATCGACGGGACGATCAAGGGCGACGAGGCGATCCGCAAGACCATCGAGCAGATCGATATCATCGACCGGATGATCGCGGCCTATCCCCGCGACCTCCAGCGCGCGCTCACCGCCGCCGATGTCGTGCGCATCCACAAGAGCGGCAAGGTCGCCTCGCTGATCGGGATCGAGGGCGGGCGGCAGATCGGCGGCAGCCTGCCCGCGCTGCGCCAATTCTACCGCTTGGGCGCGCGCTACATGACGCTGACGCATAACCAGACCACCGAATGGGCCGACAGCGCCACCGACGATCCCAGATGGCACGGCCTATCCCCGTTCGGTCTCAAGGTCGTCGCCGAGATGAACCGCCTCGGCATGCTAGTCGACTTGAGCCACGTCTCGCCCGAGGTGATGCGCCAGGCGATTGCCGCTAGCCGCGCCCCGGTGATCTTCTCGCATTCGTCGGCGCGCGCGCTCAACGACCATCCGCGCAACGTCCCCGACGACGTCCTCGCTCTGCTCCCCGCCAATGGCGGCGTGGTGATGGCCAATTGGGTGCCGATCTTCCTCTCGCCCGCGCGCCTCCAATATGAATCGACCAAGAGCGCCGAGGAAGCGCGGTTGAAGACGATCATCCGCAACGACACCAAGGCGGTCGCCGCCGGAGTCGTGGCGTGGGTCGCTACGCACCCTGCTCCGCTGGTCACGATCACCGACGTCGCCGACCATATCGATCATATTGCCAAGGTTGCGGGCCACGACCATGTCGGGATCGGCGCCGACCTCGATGGGATCGACGATACGCCCGACGGCCTCACCGGCACGCAATCCTATCCCTTGCTATTCGCGGAGCTGATCCGCCGCGGGTGGAGCGATGCCGATCTCGCCAAGCTCGCCGGCGGCAACGTCCTGCGCGCGCTTCGCGGTGCCGAAGCGGCGTCTCGGGCGATGGCGAACGTCCCTGCCGCGATGGACAAGCTTCCGCCAACCCCATAGCCGCCGCTCCATGACCGACCCCGTCCCACCGCTTCGAGCGGCGATCATCCCGGTGACTCCGCTGCAGCAAAATTGCACTTTGCTGTGGTGCACCGCGACCATGCGCGGAGCGTTCGTCGATCCCGGCGGCGACATCGACAAGCTCAAGGCCGCTGCGGCCCAGGCGGGAGTGACGATTGAAAAGATCCTGCTCACTCACGCCCATATCGATCATGCCGGGTCGGCGGGCCTGCTCGCCGCCGAGCTCGGAGTCCCGATCGAAGGGCCGCACAAGGACGATATCTACTGGATCGAACGCCTGCCCGAAGATGGCGCCCGCTATGGCATCACTGGCCAGTCGTTCACCCCCGACCGCTGGCTCGACGATGAGGACACAGTCACCGTCGGCGAGCTCACCCTCGATGTCCGCCATTGCCCGGGGCACACGCCCGGCCACATCGTGTTCCATCACGCACCCTCGAAACTGGCGATGGTCGGCGATGTCCTGTTCAAGGGCTCGATCGGCCGCTGGGACTTCCCCCATGGCAATCAGCACGATTTGATTGCCTCGATCACCCAGCGCTTGTGGCCGATGGGCCCCGACACCGCCTTCGTCCCCGGCCACGGTCCGATGTCGACCTTCGGCCACGAACGCCAGACCAACCCATTGGTGGGGGATTCGGTGCTGGCCCGCGCCTAAAGCGCGCCGATGGCCTTGATCAGTGCATAAATGGCCAAAGCAATAAGGGCGATCATCTGGCCGGCCATGCCGATGGTCCGCCAGCGCTGGACCACTCCGCCGTCCATGCCGATTGCGTGAGCGATCCGGGCAAGGAAGAAAATCACCGCGGCCGCGGCAAGGATGCTGAAATCACCGCCCGAACTCTCCAGCGCTCCCAACAGGATCAGGAAAAAGGGCGCATTTTCTATATAATTGGATTGCGCTCGCATTCGCCTGAGCAAGGCGTCATGGCCGCCGTCGCCGACACTGACCTTGTGCAATTCACGCAGGTTCGCGATGCGGTAGCCGAGCCAGATATTGAGCCCGACCGCGGCCGCGGCGCTCAATAAGGTGATTGGCAATGCAGTCATCATGGGCCTCCCTTCGCCTTACTTCGCACTCGACGCTTGGCCTTGCAACGACAGCGCTAGCCGCTATAGGGACGCACGGTCGCGACGATCGCACCGCCACCGCGGGACTGACGGCAACGTCTACCCCGTCGAGACTAGCGCGGATCGTCGCAATTTTTATTGATTTTGCCAAAACCGAAGTGAAGGTGCCTTATGGCTGTCCCCAAGAGAAAAACCTCGCCGTCGAAGCGCAATATGCGCCGCAGCCATCATGCGCTGTCGCCGACAACCTTTCAGGAATGCCCGAATTGTGGGGAGCTCAAGCTGCCGCACAATCTATGTTCGGCTTGCGGCCACTATAATGGCCGTGAAATCATTTCGCCGGAGGCTTAAGGCCTGGAGGCCTGCATGTCCGAGGGCCCCTTCATCGCGATTGACGCCATGGGCGGCGATTCCGGTCCATCGGTGATGATCGCCGGCGCATCGCGCGCCTTGCGCAGCGATCCGGCGCTCAACTTCATCTTTTACGGCGACGAAAAACAGATCGCCGCCGAGGTGAAAAAGCACAAGAATCTGCAGTCGCACACCGCGATCGTCCACGCGTCCGAAGCGATCACCGCCAGCGAAAAGCCGAGCCAGGCGCTGCGCCGGGCGCGGACGACATCGATGGGCATGGCCATCAATGCGGTCAAGGAAGGCCAGGCCAGCGCCGCTTTGTCGGCCGGCAATACCGGCGCGATGATGGCCATTTCCAAGCTCGCCTTGCGCACCTTGCTGGGGATCGACCGGCCGGCGCTCGCGGCCTTGCTGCCGACCCTTGGCGACAAGGATTGCGTGATGCTCGACCTTGGCGCCAATACCGAATGCGATGTCCAGAATCTGGTCCAATTCGCGGTCATGGGCGCGGCCTATGCGCGGACCGTGCTCAATATCCCCAAACCGCGGGTTCGATTGCTCAATATCGGTACCGAGGAGCTCAAGGGGACGGGCGAGATCAAGGAAGCCGCGGCGCTGCTCCGCGACGCCGACTATTTGCCGTTCAAATTCGACGGTTTCACCGAGGGCGACCAATTGTCGCGCGGCGGCATCGATGTCATCGTCACCGATGGCTTTTCGGGCAATATCGCGCTCAAGACCGCCGAGGGGACCGCGCGCTTCGTCACCGATTTGCTGCGCCGGGCGTTCAAAAGCTCGCTCCGGTCAAAGGCCGGATTCGCATTATCCAAGCCGGCGCTCAACCTGCTCAAGGTCCATCTCGACCCCAATAATCACAATGGCGCGGTGTTTCTCGGCCTCAATGGTCTGGTCGTGAAAAGCCACGGCGGGGCCAATGCCAAGGGCGTCGCCAACGCCATCCACGTCGCCGATCAAATGGTCCGCAACGACATCACCCGCCGGATCAGCGAGGATCTCGACAATTTCCGCGCCCACGCCTTCAATGGCGACGGCCAATGACTCTTCGTTCGGTCATTCTGGGTAGCGGCAGCGCCCTCCCGAAGCGCCGCGTCGACAATGCCGAACTGGCCGAGCGGGTCGACACCACCGACGAATGGATCGTCGAGCGCACCGGGATCCGAAGCCGCTATATCGCCGATGACAGCGAGACCACCGGCACTTTGGCGACCGACGCCGCGCGCGCCGCGCTCGCAATGGCCGGGATCGAGGCGACCGACATCGGGCTGATCGTCCTCGCCACCGCGACCCCCGACCAGACCTTCCCGTCGACCGCGACCAAGGTCCAGGCAGCCCTCGGGATCAACGATTGCATTGCGTTCGACGTCCACGCCGTGTGCACCGGCTTTCTTTATGCGCTGACCGTCGCCGATTCGATGATTCGATCGGGCAGCGCGACCACTGCATTGGTCATCGGGTCGGAGACGTTCAGCCGGATTCTCGACTGGGAAGACCGCGGCACCTGCGTTCTGTTCGGCGACGGCGCGGGTGCGATCGTGCTCGGCGCAGAAGAAGGAGAGCGCGGCATCCTCGCCAGCAAGCTTCACGCCGACGGGCGCCACAATGACCTGTTGTTCGTCGATGGCGGACCATCGACCACCGGCACCGTTGGCAAATTGCGCATGAAGGGTCGCGAGGTTTTTCGCCACGCCGTGGTCAATCTTGCCGAAGTCATGGGCGAAGTGCTCGCCCTAGCCGGGCTCGCGACCGCCGATGTCGACTGGGTGGTGCCGCACCAGGCCAATGCCCGAATCCTCGACGCAACCGCCCGCAAACTCGGCCTAGCGCCCGAAAAAGTCGTGGTCACGGTCGACCGTCACGCCAACACTTCGGCGGCTTCGGTACCCCTGGCCTTCGACACTGCGGTTCGCGATGGCCGGATCAAGCGCGGGCAAATCGTCGTGCTGGAAGCGATGGGCGGCGGCTTCACCTGGGGTGGAGCCGTGCTGCGCTATTGAAAAAATTCGGAAATTTTTGAAATGTCGAATTGCCGACACCGATTTTATTGGTTAGGCTTCTTACTCAGTTGCGGCGCGGGGAACGCCGTCGAAGCGGGAGAATGAAATGGCCGATCTCGGGATCGCTCGGCTGGGCAGCGAGGCTGATGCTCACAATACGCTGACTCGCGCCGATCTGGCGGATGTCGTGCATCGCAAGCTGGGCCTGTCCCGCGCCGAAAGCGCGAGCCTGGTCGAGCGCGTGCTCCACCATATGTGCCATTCGCTGTCCGACGGCCGCAACGTCAAGATTTCCGGCTTCGGCACCTTCATCCTGCGCGACAAGGGCGAGCGCGTCGGCCGCAATCCCAAGACCGGGGTCGAGGTTCCGATCGCTCCGCGGCGGGTGATGACCTTCCGCGCCAGCCAGATCATGCGCGACCGGATCACCAAGGGCTGATCGGCGCATGGCGGCCGGAGAAAAAGACCCGTCCGCGCTCAAGACAATCGGGGAATTGTCGCGCGAACTGGGCGTTGCCCAGCACATCTTGCGCTATTGGGAAACGCGTTTCCCGCAATTGAAACCGATGCAACGCGCCGGCAATCGCCGCTACTACCGGCCCGCCGATGTCGCGCTTGCGCGGCGCATCCACCAGCTGCTCGATCAGGACGGCTATACCGTTCGCGGGGTCCAGAAATTGCTCGCCGACAAGCGCGATGACAGTGGCGGCGGAAATACCCCCGAGCCCGTCGCCGCCGCACCGGCGACGATCCAACCCGCTGCCGCAGAACCGGCGCCGTCAGTCGCCGAGCCCTCCGCGCCCGCCGTCGACATTTTCCGGCTGATCGACATCCGCAATCGGCTCGCGGCGCTGATCGACAGCTGAAGCCGCGCCGCCAAGCCGCAGCGCCACCCGGGCGATCGCGGCATCGAGCGAGACCCGAGCGATCGGCACCGTTTCCGGAAACGCCTTCAACAACCGCGACGGCATTGCCGCCGACAGGATGACGAAAATCCCCTGATCGCCCTGCCGCCGGATCAATCGCCCGAACGCCTGAGCCAGCCGGGCGCGGACCGCCTGGTCGTCGTAGGCGCTTCCACCGCCGGCCATCCGCCGTGCCGCGTGGAGCACGGTCGGGCGGGGCCACGGTACTCGTTCCATCACCACCAGCCGGAGCGAATCGCCCGGAACATCGACTCCATCGCGAAGGGCATCGGTGCCGAGCAATGACGCGCGCGGATCGTCGCGGAAAATGTCGACCAGAGTTCCAGCATCGATCGGGTCGACGTGCTGAGCGAGCAACGGCAGGCCTTCGCGCGCGAGCCGGTCGGCAATCCGCGCATGAACCGCTTTCAATCGCTGGATCGCGGTGAACAGGCCCAGCGTCCCGCCGCCCGCGGCTTCGATCAACCGGGCATAGGCGCCCGCCAGCGCAGCAGTATCGCCGCGCGCGATGTCGGTCACGATCAGCACTTCGGACGCCGAAGCATAATCGAACGGGCTCGGCGCTTCGAAATGCTCGGCCCGGGACGGCAAGTGAAGCGCTCCGGTGCGGGCATCGGCGGTGTCCCAGCCGTCCCCGCCGCGCAATGTCGCGGACGTGACCAGAACCCCGTCGGCGGGTGCCAGTACGGCGGCAGCGAGCGCCTTGGTCGGATCGAGCCAGCGGCGATGGATGGCGATATCATATTCGCGCCCGTCGACCCGCTCGACTGCCAGCCAGTCGACGAATTCGGGGTCAGCCTCACCACCCACCCGCGACAATAAGGCGACCCACGCGACCATCGTCTCGCGCCTCCAGCCAAGTCCGCGAATGGCGCCATCGACCCGCGCCCGAGCCGCCGAATCGAGCCAGTCCGGAGCATCCTCGAGCACCGCCTCAAGGCGCCGGCCGAGCGCCGCAAGCGGCTTGTGCAAAGTCTCGAGCATCTCTGCCGCCGCCGCTGCGCCCGACACCAAAGCGCCGTCGGGCTCGGCCAATTCGGTTTCCAGCCCGTAGCCGGCCTCCTGCGCCTTGGCCCGGGCGTAAACCGTTCCGCGCACATCCGACAGCAGCCCTTCGACCGGGCCGAACGGCAAATCCTCGACGATCCGCTGGAGCCAGCCATCGGACGGCAAGGCCCTGGCCGCCTCGACCGCCGCCTCGAGCGCCTTGCCGCCCTCGTCATCGTATGAAGCGACGTCGAGCAGGCGCGCTGCAAGCCCTCGCCGGCGGCCGCGCGAGCGCCCTTCGGGGCCGACGATCCAGCGCCGCAGCTCGATCGCTTCCTGGCCCGAAAAAATGGTAGCGAAGGTTGAATCCGCGGCGTCGAACAGATGGTGGCCCTCGTCGAATAGGATTCGCCCGGCAGCGGCTTCGCGCGAACGCGCGGCATTGACCATGACCAAAGCGTGGTTGGCGATGACGATGTCGGCGTCGCGGCTGGAGCGCTCGGCGCGCTCGATGAAGCATTTGCGGTAATGCGGGCAGCCGGCATAGACGCATTCGCCGCGGCGGTCGGTCAAGGCCGCAGCCCCGGCCCGGCGAAACAGGCTCGGCAGCCAGCCGGGCAAATCGCCGCCGACCATGTCGCCGTCCTTGGTATAAGCCGCCCACCGGCCGACCACTTGCGCGAGGATCGCGGCGCGGCCCGCGAACGCGCCTTGCAGCGCATCCTCTAGGTTGAGCAGGCACAGATAATTCTCGCGGCCCTTACGGATGACAATTTTTTGCGCGCGCTCTTTCGGATCGGCGAATAATTTGAAACCCTCGCCATCGAGCTGGCGTTGCAGGGCCTTGGTGAAGGTCGATACCCACACCGTCCCGCCCGAGCGCTCGGCCCACAAGGCCGCTGGGGCGAGATAGGCCAGAGTTTTGCCGATCCCGGTCCCGGCCTCGGCGAGGACCATGTTGGGCGAATCCTTGGCCCGCTTGGCAGCGAACACCCGGGTCGCGGCCTCGGCCATCGCCCGCTGCCCTTCGCGAATCTCGGCCTGGCCGGTCAGCTCGCCGAGTTTGGCGGTCGCTTCCCCGGGCGCGATCCGGACCGCGAGCGGCGGCACCCGGTCGCCACCCTCGTCCCATTGTTTGAGCCGCGTAAACAGCATCCGCTCGCCGCGTTCAGGCCGATCCAGCCGGGCCGCGACCAATGGCGCCCAGGTCCAGCCCAGCCGCTGGAGCGTGGAATTGACCGTCCACGCGCCCTCGCGCTGCGGCCATTGGGGATCGGCGAGCGTATCGAGTAATCGCCCGGCGATCGCGACCAGCGCGACCGCCGCCGCCGCTTCCTCCTCCGGCGGATCGAGGTCGAGCGCTCGGCTCAGCCCGGCGATGGTTGGCACCGCGAACCGCGCAGGGAAGACGAAAGCGAACAATTCGAGCACATCGAGGCCGGATAAATCGGGATAGCCGAGCCGCTGCCCGGCCACGGGCGCATTGAGAATGATGTGCGGAGTTTCGGCGGCCCGAGCGATGGCCTCGCCGCGCTGCGCCTCGCGGACGTCTCCGCCAGCAGCGGCCAGCCAAATCCCGGCGTGGGTTGCATGAAGCGCTGGAAGCGGCAAAGGAACGGCCATCCACGCACCCTGTGATAATGAGAACGAAAGGGCAACTTTTGACTGCAGACGATCTTCGCGCCGCCGCGCTGCAGTCCAAGGCCTGGCCCTATGAGGAAGCGCGCAAGCTGATCAAGCGCTGGCCCGACGGCAAGGATGGTGGCCAAGCCATGATTTTCGAAACTGGTTACGGTCCCTCGGGTCTGCCGCACATCGGCACCTTCAACGAAGTGCTTCGCACCACCATGGTCCGCCACGCTTATGAGGAATTGACCGGTGCTGCGACCAAGCTGATCGCATTCAGCGACGATATGGATGGGCTGCGCAAGGTTCCCGACAATGTCCCCGACCAGGCCATGTTGACCGAACACCTCGGCCAGCCGCTGACCAAAATCCCCGATCCGTTCGGCACCCACGACAGCTTCGCCGCGCACAATAATGCACTGTTGCGAAGCTTTCTCGACCGCTTCGGCTTCGACTATGATTTCGCCAGCTCGACCGAATATTACACGTCGGGCAGGTTCGACGACGCAATTCGCGGCGTGCTCGCCCAGTGGGACGCGATCCTGGGCGTGATGCTCCCGACCCTGCGCGAAGAACGCCGCCTCACTTACTCCCCCGTGCTCCCGATTTCCCCGACCTCAGGGCGAGTCCTCCAGGTCCCGGTCAGCGTCGTCGACGCCGTATCTGGCACCATCACCTTCACCGACGAGGACGGCGCGCACGTCACCCAATCGGCCCTCGGCGGAATGTCCAAACTCCAGTGGAAGGTCGACTGGGCGATGCGCTGGGTCGCGCTTGGGGTCGATTATGAGATGGCGGGCAAGGATTTGATCGATTCGACCATTCAGTCGGGCAAGATCGCGCGCATCCTCGGCGGCCGCCCGCCCGAGGGTTTCAATTACGAGATGTTCCTCGACGAAAAAGGCGAGAAAATCTCCAAATCGAAGGGCAATGGCCTAAGCCTCGACGACTGGCTCCGCTACGGCAGCGAGGAGAGCCTGGCCTTTTTCGCCTATCGCGAACCGCGCAAGGCCAAGAGCCTGCACATCGGTGTCATCCCCCGCGCGGTCGACGATTATCTCCAGTTTCGCGGCAATTACCCCGACCAGCCGATCGAGCAGAAGCTGGGCAATCCGGTCCACCACATCCACCATGGCAACGTACCGAGTGCCGCGCTGCCGCTGACCTACGGCCTGCTCCTCAACCTCGCCTCGCTCCCGGGGTGCGGTGATAAGGAAACGGTGTGGAAATTCGTCCAGCGCTACGCTCCCGGCACCGCGCCTAAAACCGATCCCGAGCTCGACAGCCTGATCGGCCTGGCCGCCAATTACGCCCGCGATTTCGTCGCCCCGACGCTGGTCCGCCGAGCGCCCACGGAAACGGAACGCGCCGCGCTCGCCGACCTCGACGCCGAACTCGCCAAAATGTCGGAGGGCACCGCCGCCGACGAAATCCAGAACGCGGTTTTCGAAATCGGCAAGCGTCACAATTTCGAGCCTCTGCGCGCCTGGTTCCAGGCTCTCTACGAAACCTTGCTCGGCAGTTCGCAAGGCCCGCGCATGGGTAGCTTCATCGCGCTTTACGGGGTGGAGAACAGCCGCAAGCTCATCGCCGAAGCCTTGGCCGCCAAGGCGTAAAGCCAGACCTTTCTCGCGCCCGCCTGCCTGCCCCCTTT
Source organism: Sphingomonas sp. (assembly GCA_013816595.1). Classification (GTDB taxonomy): domain Bacteria; phylum Pseudomonadota; class Alphaproteobacteria; order Sphingomonadales; family Sphingomonadaceae; genus Sphingomicrobium. The sequence continues at coordinate 23,377 of JACDEB010000016.1, forward strand.
CGGGACCGGCGCCGCGGGTCACTTTTTCGACGCGATCCAGCGGTCGATCTTCTGTTCGAGCACGGGCAGCGGGAGAGCCCCGGTCATCAGTACCTGGGCGTGGAAGTCGCGGATGTCGAACTTGGGTCCAAGCTCGGCCTCGGCCTTTCTGCGCAACCGCTGAATGGTCATCGCCCCAAGCTTGTAGGCCAAGGCCTGGCTCGGGATTGCGATGTAGCGCTCGACTTCGTTGCTGGCGTCGGTCTTGCCCATGTCGGAATGCGACAGCATGTATTTGATCGATTGATCGCGGGCCCACCCCTTCGAATGGAGGCCAGTATCGACCACCAGCCGCATCGCGCGAAGCATCTCGTCGCTGAGCGTTCCGAACCGCTGGTAGGGATCCTTGTAGAAGCCCATGTCGTAGCCAAGGGTTTCGGAATAAAGCGCCCAGCCCTCGACATAAGCGGTGTTGCCGCCAAAGCGCATGAACGGCGGCAATGAGTCGTTTTCCTGCGCCAGACTGATCTGGAAATGGTGGCCCGGCGATCCTTCGTGGAGGTAGAGCGTGGTCATGCCCGGAGTAGTGCGCGACGGCAGGTCATAGGCATTGAAATAGAAGGTGCCGGGCCGCGACCCGTCGGGCGTGCCTTGCTCGTAACTGCCGCCGGCCTGGAATTTCTCGATCACCGGGTCATAGGGGCGGATCGCCAGCTTGGCCTTGGGAATGGTCGAGAAATAGTCCGGCAGCTTGGCATCGACCGCCTTGCCAATGTCGTAATAGCCCTGGGTCAGCGCTTCGCGGCTCTTGGGCTTGAACTTGGGATCGTTGCGCAGGTGATCGAAGAATTGCGCCAGGGTGCCCTTGTACCCGACCTCGGCCTTGACCTTTTCCATCTCGCCGGTAATGCGCGCAACTTCGCTCAGTCCCAGATTGTGGATTTCATCCGCGCTGAGCCCCAGGGTGGTCGTATCGCGGATCATCTTTTCGTACAGCGCGGCGCCGCCCTTCATCGACGACAGACCGACCTGGTCGCGGGCCTTGGGCAGATATTCAGTCTTCAGGAAATCGCGCAGGCGGGTCATTGCCGGGTAAATCTGGTCGGCGATCATGGCCCGCATTTCGCCCTTCAGCCGGGCCTGGTCGGCGGCCGGAATGGCGGCCGGAAAATTGGTCGCCGGTGCATAATATTGGGACTTCTCGGGCGCCTGCTTAAGCTGTTCGTCAAGCTGGTCGTTGACGTTGCGGATGGTCAGCTTGGTATCATAGACGCCGCTCGCCATGCCTTCGCGAAAGCGGCCGATCGCACGATCGAGAAGAACGACATAGCCGGCATGGCGTTTGAGATTATTGTCATAATCGGCGACCGTCTTGAACGGTGCTGCGCCCTTGCCGCTGGCGAAGGTCGGGTAAAAGGTATGAAAGCCGCTGAAGTGATTGATCGGACGGACATTGGTCAGATCGAGAAAGCGCGGTTCAAAGCCGACCAACGCGGTCGCCTGGGTATATTCGAACACGTCATACGCCAGCCGGTCGGTATCATCGAGTTGACTCTTGTCGATCGCATGGAGGGCAGCCAGTTCACTCTCGGCGGCGGTCTTTTCCCCGGCCTGATAGTCGTCGGTGATATAGTCGCCAAACTGATCGGCATAGCGCAGGTCGCCGCGGAAAATCGCAAACAGCGGATTGCGCCGAAGCGAGTTCTCGTCGCTGTCCTTGAACAGTTTGAACAATCGGTCGTGGGCGCTGGCCACCGGGGCCGCTGCAACCGGCGCCGGATCGACCTCCGCCACTGGCGCAAGCGGAGCCACTGGAGCGGGCGTCGTCGCACATGCGGCAAGCGCAAGCACGGATGTCGACAGGATCAGCATATTGGAAATCTTGGGCATGACGGTCCTTCGGAATTTCGGGGCGACGAGGTGTATTAGTTCCCTAAATCACAAAGGGCGCCGCGGCAATGCCGCAACGCCCTTTCGATGAACCGGTGGCTGCTTTCTACCAGAAGAAGTCGTAGATCACATCCACCACCTGGCCGCTCCACATGTCGACCAGCACGGCGTCGTCATAATAGCGAATCCAGCGCGTTCCCGGCGGCGCATAAGGCAGCCGGTACTGCCACGGATCGTTGAGCCAGTAATTATTGTTGAAGTAGCTCGGCCACATCCGCCAGCCGATCTGATAGGGATTATAACCCCAGCCGAACGGGTCGTAATAAAAGCCGAGGTTGAACAGCCAATTATGATGCCGGCGATAGTTCGACCAATTGTAGCGGCTGCTGCTGCGCCAGTTCGTATTCCACTGCGGCGCTGGCGTCGGGCGATAGGCCGTCGGCAGCGGCGGCTGGGTATTGGGCTGCGGAACCCGGCTGATTACCGGCGGACGAGCTGCACGAGCGGCCTGACGAGCTTCGCGGATTTGCCGGGTCTGGTCGCGAATCTGTTCTATGGTCGCCTGGCGACTGCCGAGCCGGGTATCGCGAACAACCTGGCGATCGTTGACCCGCTGCGCCGACTGCGTCTGACGATCAGTGCGGTCTGTGCGTTGCGCGGCGCCAGTGGAAACGTCCGTCTGGCGCTCCGTTGCACGCTGCCGGGCATCGCGCTGGAAATTCGCAGGCGGCTGCGCCATCGGCGCACGCTGCGCGCTACGCGGATTGGCGACCGGAGCTTGTGCCAGCGGGGTGCGCTGGTCGCGCAATTGAGTCCGCTCGCCGGCCCGGGCAGTCCGGTCGTCGCGAGTCGTCTGCGGTTCTCCGCGAGTCGAATGGCGATCCTCACGGGTCGACTGGCGATCGCTTCGGGCTTGCTCGCGCGCCGTCTGGCGTTCGGCGGCGTCGCGTGGCGCGGCCAGGGCCGGACTTGCGACAGCGCTGGCCAGCAACATGGATACAAGAAACTTACGCATGGCATTGCCTTTCATTTATCCGGTGATTCCTGCGCTCCTCCAGATGAGCCGAGGCTTAACCGTTTCGTGTCCGTCCGTTCAGCTTTTCCAGCCGGGTCAAAGCGTTGCGGGCCGGGCGAGGATTGCGCGGCGCGGGCGATGGCGCGGCGAATCCGGACATAGGCACCGCATCGGCAAATATTGGGCAGCGCCGCGATCGCTGCGTCATCGGGGCTGGGATTGGAATCGAGCAAGGCGGCGATGGCCATGATGAACCCCGGCTCGCACGCGCCGCACATCGTCACCTGTTCGGCCAGCCACGCCTGCTGGACCGGATGCGAGCCGCCGGCGGACAATCCCTCGATGGTGGTGACACGAGCGCCTTCCAATTCGCCGATGCCGACTGCGCAACTGGCCACCGCACGGCCGTCGACGATCACCGTGCAGGCGCCGCAGTCCTTGCTGTCGCAGCCATATTTGGTGCCGGTCAGGTTGGACGCATCGCGGAGCGCCCACAGCAATGGCGTGGCCGGATCGAGCTTGTAGTGAATCGGCTCGTCATTGAGGGTCAGTCGAGTCATCGGCGCGGAGGCTAGCGCGCGAACGGGTGCAGTGCCAAGATGGCGACATGCCGCAGGTCACCACAGCAACCGGTCAGGGCGTCGGTTTTGAAGAACAGGGCGGCGGCGAGCGAATGCCGCTGGTCCTCCTCCACGGCGTCGGTTCGGACAAGAGCGTGTGGCACCCGCAGCTCGACCATTTTTCGGCCGAGCGGCGGACGATCGCCTTCGATTACCCGGGCTATGGCGACAGCGATCCCGCCGCCGACGGCACTACCCGCGACGATTATGCGGCTGCGATCCTCGGCGCGATGGACTCGCTCGACATCGCCCAGGCGCATATTTGCGGCCTGTCGCTGGGCGGCGTGGTGGCCCTGGCGATGGCCAATGCCGCGCCCGATCGCTGTGCCTCACTGACCCTCGCCGACAGTTTCGCCGCCCACCCCGACGGCCAGGCGATTTACGATCGTTCGATCGCCGCCAGCGAGGCGGGCCCGATGCGTATCTTGGCCGAATCGCGGGTCGACGTGCTCATCGCCCAGCCGGCCGATCCCGCGGTGCGCAGCGAGGTGATTGAAACCATGGCGCGGATCAACCCCGCGGCCTACCGTATCGGCGCCGAAGCGGTGTGGCTCGCGGCGCAGGAGGAACGAGCGCACGACATTCGCTGTCCCACTTTGGTGCTGTGCGGAACGCTCGACCGGATCACCCCGCCGGCATTGTCGCAAGCGCTGGCCGCGATCATCCCCGGCGCGCGCTATGAAGACATTGAAGGCGCCGGCCATTTGTCCAACCTCGAAGCGCCGCAATCCTTCAACACTCTCCTCGGCGCCTTCATTCGCGGGGTCGATTCGCGGTCATGAAAATCGCTTGCGTCGGCGGCGGTCCGGCAGGACTCAATTTCGCCATTTCGATGAAGCTTCGCGACCCCGCGCACGACATCGACATATTCGAACGCAATGCCGCCGGAGTGACCTTTGGCTGGGGCGTCGTCTTTTCCGACCAGACGCTCGACAACCTCATGGCCAACGACCCCGTCTCGGCGAAGACCATCGCTTCTGAATTCGCGCATTGGGACGATATCGACGTCCATGTGCACGGGCAGACGATCACCTCGTCGGGCCATGGCTTCATCGGCATTGGCCGCAAGCGCCTGCTCGAAATTCTGACGGCGCGCGCGATCGAGCTTGGCGCCAAGCTTCACTTCGACAGTGAATGCGATCCCGCCGACCCGCGCTGGAATGACTATGACCTGGTGATTGCGTGCGACGGCATCAATTCGCGCTTCCGCGATGCCCAGGCCGAAGCGTTCGGGGTCGATGTCGATATCCGTGCCAACAAATTCGTGTGGCTCGGCACATCGAAGGTATTCGACGCCTTCACCTTCGCCTTCGAACCGACCGAGCACGGCTGGATCTGGGCCCATGCCTATCGCTTCGCGCCCGATTGCTCGACCTTCATCGTCGAATGTGCGGAGAGCACGTGGCACGGCTTGGGCTTTGAGGACCTGGACCAGGCCGACGCGATTGCCCTGTGCGAACGGTTATTCGCCAAATATCTCGACGGTCACCATTTGCTCAGCAACGCCGCGCATTTGCGCGGTTCCGCGGCGTGGCTCAACTTTCGCCGGATAAAGTGCGAAACCTGGGCGAGCGGCAATGTCATCTTGCTCGGCGATGCCGCTCATACCGCGCATTTCTCGATCGGGTCGGGGACCAAGCTGGCGCTCGAGGATTCGATCAAGCTAGCGCAATTGCTCAACCGGCCCGGTCTCGAACTCGAAGCAGCGTTGTTCGAATATCAGGCGGAACGCAGCCTCGAAGTGCTCAAGCTCCAGAACAGCGCGCGCAATTCGACCGAATGGTTCGAGACCCTCGACCGCTACCTCGGGTTCGAACCGCTGCAATTCGCTTATTCATTGCTCACCCGAAGCCAGCGGATCAGCCACGAAAACCTGCGCCTGCGCGACCGCGAATGGCTCGAGGGGGTCGAGCGCTGGTTCTGGACCAACGCCGGTGAGCCGGGCGCGAGCGCTCCGCCGATGTTCGCTCCGTTCCGGCTGCGCGAGATGAAGCTGGCCAACCGCATCGTCGTCTCGCCGATGGCGATTTACTCCGCGGTCGATGGCACTCCGGGCGATTTTCATCTGGTCCATTACGGCGAGCGCGCGCTGGGCGGTGCAGGGATGCTGTTCACCGAAATGACCTGCGTTTCGCCCGAGGGCCGGATCACTCCAGGCTGCCCGGGCCTGTGGTCGGACGGCCAGGTCTCGGCATGGGCCAGGATCGTCGATTTCGTTCACACCCACAGCAAGGCGAAGGTCTGTCTCCAGCTCGGTCATTCCGGCGCCAAGGGTTCGACCAAGGTCGGCTGGGAAGGTTATGACGTCCCGCTGGACGAGGACAATTGGCCGTTGCTGGCGGCGAGCGACATTGCCTGGTCGTCGGTCAATCAGGCACCGACCCCGATGACCCGCGCCGACATGGACCAGGTCCGCGACGAATTCGTCGCCGCGACGCTGCGAGCTGAGCAGACCGGCTTCGACATGGTCGAGCTTCACGCCGCCCACGGTTACCTTTTGTCGGGATTCCTCACCCCGCTTCAGAACCGGCGCGACGACGAATATGGCGGGATCCTGGAAAATCGCCTGCGCTTCCCGCTCGAGGTATTCGCGGCGATGCGCGCTGCCTGGCCCGCGCACAAGCCGATGTCGGTCCGGATTTCGGCCAATGACTGGGCCGGCGATGATGGTGTGACCCCCGCCGAAGCAGTACTCATCGGTGAGGCCTTCGCGCGCGAAGGAGCGGACCTGATCGATGTTTCCGCGGGGCAGACCTGGGCCGAGGCCAGGCCGATTTACGGACGGATGTTCCAGACGCCGTTCAGCGACCAGATTCGCAACGAGGCCAAGCTGGCGACGATGGCCGTCGGCAATATCTTCGAACCGGACCATGCTAATTCGATCCTCGCCGCCGGCCGCGCCGATCTGGTGGCGCTTGCCCGGCCGCACCTGATCGACCCGTTCTGGACCCTGCGCGCGGCCGCGGCGCTCGATTACCGCGATGTCCACGTTCCCCCGCCCTATCTCGCCGGCCAGGCCCAGCTCGCCCGCAACCTCAAGCGCGAGGCGGAAATGGCGGCCGCGCTCAAGGTCTAGGCGAATGGTTGATCGCAAGCGGTTGAAGCTTGGCGGGACCGCCTCTATAGCGCGCCTTCGCTGCTCGCCGCTGGCCCCAATCGGGTCCGCGTGCAAGGCTCCGGAGATGTGGGTGAGTGGCTGAAACCAGCGGTTTGCTAAACCGCCGTAGGGGGATTACTCCTACCGAGGGTTCGAATCCCTCCGTCTCCGCCAGCCGCCATTGAAATCATTACGAATTTTGGGTTTCGACGCTTGGAGCCCCACTGCCGTGCCCATTTCCAAATTGGCTTTACCCGCACCGGGGCGAACAGCGGCGCACTCAAAGCTCCGGGCCAATAGAATTGCCACCATTCGGCGCCTCCTAGCATTATCTTTGACTTTGTTCCTGTTTTGTGCTAGTTTGACAATGTCGCAGCCATAGCCGCCGCGGCGACTTCACGACATCGATAGGAGCCCTCTGATGGGTCGTTCAGCTAAGGTGCTGGGCACGGGAGACGTGCGCCGGCTGATTTCGCATGTCCGCTACAAGCGCAATGCCCAGCGGGATCAAGTGATGGTGCTGCTCAGCTTGAAGGCTGGCTTACGGGCAGCCGAGATTGCCGGCCTTGGCTGGTCGATGGTGGTGCGGCCAGATGGACTGCTTGGGCGGGAGCTCGAGATCAGCCCCGAGATTGCCAAATGCCGCTCAGGGCGCCGTGTCCCGATGAACCCTGAGCTTCGCGCAGCGCTGCTGAAGTTACACAGTATACAGCGCCACCCCTGCGTCGGTCCTGTTATTCGCTCGGAGCGGGGTGGCCACATGACCGCACGTGGGGTCGTGAACTGGTTCGGCAGGGTCTATGCCGAGCTGGGTATGGATGGCTGCTCAAGCCATTCCGGACGCCGCACATTCATCACCAAGTCGGCTAGGATGCTGGCCAAAACAGGCGGCTCACTTAGGGATGTCCAGGAGCTCGCCGGACATCGCGCTCTGAGCACCACCGAGTGCTATATTCAGGGCGACCGCGACATCCAGCGCAAGATCGTCAAATTGATATGATCACGCTGAAGCGGTTTCGGCGGCTCGAACAAGCAGTGCGCGAGGCGGGGTTCGGCCCATCGATTGAGTGGTCGGAGACGATAGAGCAGCCCAAGTTGGCAACCGAGTTTGCCAGCGCTGCCATTTACGTCATCATCAATGGCGGCATGGCCAATGCGGTCGCTGTCCACATCTACGCGCGCTGCCTCGCAGCATTGGCGGACAAAGGCTCGGCGGACCGCGTCTACGGCCACACCGGTAAGGCGGCTGCGATCGACTACATCTGGAACAATCGTGAAACCCTGTTCCAATCCTATGAGGCTGCTGACGACAAGCTGCTGTTCCTGGCTTCGCTGCCGTTCATAGGGCCAGTCACTCGCCTCCACTTGGCGAAGAACCTTGGCGCGGACATAGCCAAGCCAGATGTCCACCTGGAGCGGCTGGCGAGGGCTGAAAAGACCACAACGGCCAAGCTCTGCGGGCGTCTGGCCCGGGAAACGGGCTATCGCGTC